>JAEDNW010000001.1:0-67516 GCA_016302315.1 Lentisphaeria bacterium | reverse complement strand
AATCTAGAAATCTAGAAATCTAGAAATCTAGAAATCTAGAAATCTAGAAATCCCCTTGCGTCGGTTCGTGTACCCCGCATGTCCCGCCTCTTCTTATCGTTGGAGGGTGCCGATGATTTCGGTCACGGATTGGATATTGTGGGCATCCAGCCATTCCTCCATTTCCTGGGGGATGGTGAGGAGGCATTGGGGGGTGACGAAGATGGCGGTTCCCACGCCCACGGCGGTAGCGCCGGCCATCATGAATTCCAGGGCGTCTTTGCCGTTGAAGACTCCTCCCATGCCGATAATAGGCACTTGGGGGACGGCCTGGTGGGCTTCATAGACCTTGAGCAGGGCGACAGGCTTGAGGGCGGGGCCGGAGAATCCGCCGGTGAAATTGGCCAGTCGGCTGCGTCGGGTTTCCAGGTCGATGGAGAGTCCGGTGAGCGTATTGATCAAGGAGAGCATATGGGAGCCGGCATCCACCACGGCTTTGGCGAAATCGGCGATATGGGTCACATTGGGGGAGAGTTTGGTGATGAGGGGGAGGGTGGTGGCGGCCCGGACGGCGGCGACCACCTTGGCGGCCTCCCGGGGATCTGTGCCGAAGGCGATGCCTCCCGCCTTCACATTGGGGCAGGAAATATTGATTTCCAGGGCGGCAATTCCCTCCTTTTCCTCTTCCAGACGGGCCGCCACCTCTCCGTATTGCTCCACGGTGCGTCCCCAGATGTTGACGATGACGGGGCAGGGGAGCGTGCGGAGGCGGGGAAGATACTGGGGGGCATGGATGAACTTTTCGATGCCGGGGTTTTCCAGTCCGATGGCATTGAGGATTCCCCCGAAGACCTCGGTGGTGCGGGGCATGGGATTGCCGGGATTCTCGAAGGGAGAGACTCCCTTGACTGTGATGGCGCCCTGCTTTTCCGCGGGCACCAGGGAGGCGTATTCCTCCCCGTAGCCGAAGGTGCCCGAGGCGGTGATGATGGGATTGCGCAGGGGGATGCCCCCGAGATTCACGGAGAGGTCAGCCATGGGAGAAGGGGAGGGGGGAGAGTGTGGGAGGGTCAGAGAGGCTTTTCCAGTTCCACAGCGGGATTCATCAGGGCGGCCGCATGGCAGATGGCCAGAGCCAGGGCATCGGTGGAGTCGTTGGCCAGATTCTCCACCCGGATGCGAAGCAGGCGGGAGACCATGAGGGCCACCTGCTCTTTGGTGGAATCCCCTCGCCCCGCCACCACCTGCTTCACCCGGCGGGGAGCGTATTCGTATACCGGCAGCTGAGCCTCCGCCAACACTCCCAGCACCGCCCCCCGGGAGGTGCCCAGCAGGATGGCGGTGCGGGCGTTCTTGCAATAAAAGCCGCCTTCAATGGCGGCCGCATCGGGAGAGTAGCGCTCAATCAGTCCCTTGATGGCGTTGTTGAGATGGCGCATGCAGTCCGTGATGGAGGCGGAGGGGGGATTGATGATCACCCCGCAGTCCACCGCAATCCATTTCTTCCCCACCACGTCCACGATGCCCCAGCCCGTCTTTCGCAGGGCGGTGTCCATGCCCAAGACCCGCACTTTGCCCTGAACCCCGGAGGCGTCCACCACAGAAGGCAGGGCAGACTTTCGGGAAACCTCCCGCACCTCCCAGGGGCCGGTCCTGGCCGAGGTCCGCTCCCCTCTTTCCCTGGCCTGGGAAGCCTCCAGCAATGCCTGGAGGCGCTCGTCGTTCTTCATGCCCATGGGAGGAGGAGGGAGGGAAGGCGCCTGGCGTGACGTAACGTGACGTGGCGGGCGAGGCGCCGAGGAACCCTACTTCAGCTTGAGTCCGGCGAGTTTCTTGTTGAGCTCTTCCCGGGCCTGGGCGTCGGCTTCGGCCTTGGCCTGGGCTTCGGCCTGGGCCTTTTCGTCTTCGCTGGGCTGCTCCTGGGCGGTCAATTCCTCCAGCTTCTGGCGCTTCTGCGCTTCCTTGGCCTGGGTGGCGGCCCGGAGCTGGGCCTCGGCCTGGGCAGCCTCCGCCCGACGCTTCTCCTCTTCCTCCCGTCCCTGGAGAGCCCGGAGGATCTCCTGTCCGGTGGCTTCGGGGGCGTCCTTGCGGAGATATTCGGGCATGGCGCCGGGAGCGTGGGCACCGGCGGTGGAGAGTTTCTGCTCCGTCGCCTTGCGGACCACATCCAGGAAGTAGCTTTCCAGATCCAGTCCGGGATTGTCCACCTGGATGCGGGAGGGATCCTCCACGCCGTGGGCCTTCAGGAAGGCCTGGAGTTCCTTGAGGGTCTCCTGGGAGAGCCTGGGGGTGATGATCTGGGTCTTGTCTTCCTGGCGCAGGATATCCTCCAGAAGCCCCTGGGCGCGGATCTGTCCGCCGTAGAGCACCACCACCCGCTGGCACACATCCTGGACGTCGGCCAGGAGGTGGCTGCAGAGGATCACGGTTTTGCCGCGGCTGGCCAGCAGGCGGATCACATCCTTCACCTCCCGGCATCCGATGGGATCCAGTCCGCTGGTGGGCTCGTCCAGGATCACCAGGTCGGGGTCATTGACCAGAGCCTGGGCCAGACCGATGCGCCGGGCCATACCCTTGGAGAATTCGCCCACGGGGCGGTCCACGGCGTGGGCCAGGCCCACCATTTCCAGGAGCTGGCTGGCTCGTTCCCGGCGCTGGTCGGCTTCCAGGCCGAAGAGGGCGCCGTAGAAGTCCAGGGTTTCGAAGGCGGTGAGGTACTTATAGAGGTAGGTTTCCTCGGGCAGATAGCCGATGCGGCTCTTCATGGAGACATTCTGGGGATCCTGTCCGAAGACCTTCAGTTCTCCCCGGGTGGGGTAGAGGAGTCCCAGAATCATTTTGATGGTGGTGGATTTTCCGGAGCCGTTGGGCCCCAGGAGGCCAAAGACCTCGCCTTTTCGGATCTGGAGATCCAGGCCATTGACGGCCCGGGCCTTGGGGCGATTCCAGAAATCCTTGAAGATTTTGGTCAGGCCGACGGCCTCCACCACCAGTTCTTCCTTATGATTCACGTCTGCCATAGTGGGAAATGGGTTCTCTTGCGGGGGATGTTCTCGGGTAGGGAAAGGGGATTAGGCGCGGGACTCCTTCTCCTGGGCGGGGGTGGCCTCCAGGCTTTCGCCGGAGCGCACGAGACGCGCGCTGTTGAAGATGACCAGGAGGCTGGAGACGGTGTGGATCAAGGCCGCCCCGATGGGGCCCAGATCGCCGGCGATGGCGAAGTAGACGCCCACGGTGATGAAGGTGAGCCCCACCGCCAGATTCTGGTTCATGAGCATCCGGGTCTGCCGGGCCAGTCCGATGAAGAAGGGGATGCGGCGCAGATCGTTGTTCATCAGGGCCACAGAGGCGGACTGGACGGCGATGTCGCTGCCGAAGGCGCCCATGGCCATACCGATGTCGCCGGCGGCCAGAGCCGGGGCATCGTTGACACCGTCACCCACCACGGCCACGATGTTGCCCGCCTGCTTCAGCTGGGAGACCACCTTGGCCTTTTCCTCGGGGAGGCATCCGGCGTAGACTTCGGTGATGCCCACCTTCCGGGCCACCACATCGGCCACCTGCTGATTGTCACCGGTGACCATGCAGCAGTGCTCCACGCCCATTTCCTTCAGGTTGGCCACTGCCTCCTCCGTGACGGAGCGGATGGCATCCTGGAGTCCGATCCAGCCCAGGGGCTTTCCGTCACAGGCCACGGTGACGATGGACATGCCTTCCTTTTCCACCCGCTGGCGGCTTTCTTCCAGGGAGGAGACATCCACACCCTGTTCGGCCAGCCAGGTGGCGCGTCCCACCAGGCAGGACTTGCCGTCCACGATGGCGGAGACCCCCTTGCCGGGGATTTCCTCGTATTTTTCGGGAATCACCACATCGATGCCCACTTTGGCGGCCAGCTTCTTAATGGCCACGGCGGTGGGGTGGTTGGAGTGGTGTTCCACGGAGACGGCCACCTGAACCAGCTGGGCCAGGTCGCCGTCGCTGACGGGTTCCAGCCGGGAGACTTCCAGATTTCCCTCGGTGAGGGTACCGGTCTTATCGAAGATGACCGCCTTGATCTTGGCCACCAGTTCGATCTGGGAGACATCCTTGATGAGGATGCCCAGGCGGGAGGCTGCGGAGATGGCGGCGATGACCGCGGAGGGGTGGGCCAGCACCAGGGCGGCGGGCACCGCCATGACCAGCACGGCGATGACCCGGCTCATGTCATTGGTGACAAACCAGGTGAGGCCGGCAATCATCAGCACCACGGGAGTGTAGTAGCCGATGTATTGGTCAATCATCCGCTGGATGGGCATCTTGGACTGCTCGGCGTCCGCGATGAGGTTCCGGACCTTGCCCAGGGTGGTGTCGGTGCCCTTCCGGGTCACCTGGAAATCCACCAGACCGGTGAGATTCAGGGTTCCGGCGTAGACTTCATCGCCCACTCCCTTGTCGGTGGGGAGACTTTCGCCGGTGATGGAGGCCTGGTTCACCGTGGAGACACCCTGGATGATCTTGCCGTCCGCCGGGAAGTTTTCGCCGGGGCGGACACGGCAGGTATCGCCCACATTCAGGTCGTGGATGGCGTCGCACTGTTCCTCGGAGCCGTCCTTCCGGATGCGTCGGGCGGTTCTGGGGGTCATGCGGACCACGGCCTCAATGGCGGCCTCCGCGCCGATGGCGGTGCGCTTCTCGATGGTGATGGAGATCAGCATGAAGAAGGCCACGGCGCCGGCGGTGCGGTAGTTGCTGGGGCCGGAGGCGAAGGCGCCCAGAAGGGCCAGGGCCACCAGCTCGTTCATGCCCACCACTCCCCGGAAGAGGTCGCGTCCCGCCTCCCAGTAGATGGGGATGGAGAGGATGATGGCGCCCACCAGGGCGAAGAGATCCATGGTGAACTGGTCGATGCTATTGGCGAAGAGGAGTCCCGCCAGATAGGAGTCCAGGACAAGGATTCCGCCGAAGAGGGCAGCGCCCAGCCGTCCCATGTCGGATCGGGTGACCCGGGTGACGGCGGTGGTGGGGGAGTGGGCTTTTGGGGTGGAGGGGGTAGGATCTGCCATGGGAACCGGAAGGAAGTTGGGGAGGTCATCCGTCGTCATCCTGGGGATGGCGGCTGTGGAAAGGCGTGGGCGTGGGCGTTATTCCCTGGGAGCGTCTCCCGTAGGCTGGGCGGAGGCGGGGGCGTAGGAGGCCTCCTGTCCCGTGGTGGTGGCCTGCTGCCGTTCTTCGGGGATCTGGGAGATCTGGAGGCGGAGCTGCTGCGTGGTGCCTTCTGGGGTCTGGTGGAGGATGTACTTATTGGGCACACCCCGGAGCATATCCCGGATGGCATTGGCATACAGGACAGTGATGGTGGAGCGGGGATTTTTGGCGTACTCCGCCTGGATGGAGGAGAAATACTGGGCCTGGGCCTGGAGTTCGCCCACCACGGTTTCCTGGTAGGCCTTGGCCTCGTTGATCAGGCGGTCGCAGGCGGCGTTGGCCTGGGCCACCACCTGGTTGGCGTAGGTCGTGGCGTTCTGCACCAGGGTCTGGCGGTTGCGCTCGCTGGCATTGACCTGGTTGAAGGCCTGGAGGGCGGCGGCGGGGGGCTGGTAGATGCCCACCAGGGTCACCGTCTGCAGTTGGATGCCCAGACCCACCTCCTCCACAATCTTGGCCAGACGGCCCCGGATCCGGTCCTCCAGGCGCACGGTGACCTCTCCGCCCTTGTCGTCGGGAATCAGGCGGCTGGTGCGGATCAGGTCCTCCGTGGTCCAGTTGGCGGTTTCGGAGAGCACGGCATCCGCCAGCATATTCCGGATCATCAGCTCATGTCCCCGGAGTCTGTCCTGGGTCTTGACCTGTTCGGAGGAGGGCAGATAGAAGGCGGCGGTGGTATTGGTGTCGTCGTAGAAGTTCAGGTAGTAGCTGGCAGGATCCTCCACCCGGTAGGAGACCACCCATTCCGCATGGAAGATGTGCATGTCTCCGGAGACCAGATATCCGTCCACTCCGTTGCGCAGCTCTCTGCCGCTGGCCCCGGTCATGTTGCCGCTGGGGTTGACCCAGGCCTTGAAGGTGTTTTCCGTGGAGACGGAGATGGATTTGTTGGCGGGCACCAGGATCACTTCGTCCACCGGATAGGGATAGGACCAGTACCATTTCCCGCTTTGGAGGATGGGGGAATCGCCGGTGTCGGTGGTGTGCTTCTGGAGGACACCGAAGCGCAGCTGCATGGCTTCGTACTGTTCCTCCACCCGAAAGATTCCGCTGAAGATGAAGTAGTAGATGAAGACGCCGGCGATGAGGGTCAGGAAGCAGAAGAAGAGGATGCGGAGCATCCTGGTCAGGCTTGCCATTCCCGTGGCCTGTGGGGTCTCGGGGAGAGGGGTCTGGGGGTGGGATTCCATGGTGATGTTTCCTCCCGCCGGGCTACTGCTGATTGTTCTGGAGGGTATCCAGGGCCTGGGGGGTCAGCAGGTTGAAGGGTGCGGTGGTGGTGTCCAGGATAAGGGTGTCCTTTTCGCCCAGGGCTCCCTTCAGGGCATCCAGATTCCGCAGGAAGCTGGCCAATTCGGGGTTCTGGGAGAAGACCCGGTAGGCCTCGGCGGCCTGGGCATCGCCTTCGCCGCGGATTTTGGTGGCCTCGGCCTGGGCCTTGGCCAGCATCTTCTGGGCTTCGGTGTTGGCGTCGCTGCGGATGCGCTCCGCCTCCGCCTGACCCTCCACCTCGAAGCGCTTGGCCTTGGCCTCCCGCTCGGAGACCATGGCGGCGAAGATGTTCTGGGTGACGGCGGCGGGGAAGCCCAGCTGGCGGAAGCCGATGCGGACGATGTCAATGCCGAACTGCTTCAGCACGCTGTCGTGGATGGCCAGGCGCATCTCGTCCTCAATGCGGGAGAGGAGGCTGGTGCCGTCCTTTTCGCTGACCATGTCGGAGAATGCGTAGCGGGAGATGACGGCGGAGCGGGCGCCCCGGACCTCGTCGGAGAGCTTCCGCTCGGCGGCCTCGGTGGAATCCAGGGAGCGGAGGAAGGTCTTGGGGTCACCCACCTTCCAGAGGACGTAGGTGGAGATGACGATCTGCTGGTTGTCGCTGGTCATGTACTGTTCGTCATGGCCCACGGCCAGTTCATAGCACTGGATGCGCTTGTCGTGGCGCCAGATGGAGTTGACGAAGGGCCAGCGGAAATGGAGTCCGCTTCCGTATTCCACCAGTTCTCCGGAGTAGGTCTTCAGGAGGGCGTATTCGGTTTCCTTCACCTGGAAGGTGACCATAACCACCAGGAAGATGGCTACCACCAGCAGGGCCAGGAGCACCACTGGCCAGTGTTTCGTCATCGTCTTCTTCTGCGTGTCGTCTTTCATTGTCGTATCAGGGGAGAGGGGTGGGCGTGAATGAGAAGGGGGTGGGCGGGCGTGGGGCGGCCTATTCGGAGAGGTTCAGATCCAGGAGGCCGTTTTTCACCTTGCGGTCCAGATTCAGCCAGAGGACCTGGTCGGCGGCGTTGCCCGTGATGACAAACTTTCGGACGGCGTCTCCCTCGGAGAGGAAGACATCATAGTAGCTGTTGAGCATATACTGGCGTGGGGCGGCGCGGTAGCAGAGGAGCTGTCCTGCATAGCGCTGGGCGTCGGCCCGGGCGGAGACCACCTGGGTTTCCTTGTAGGCGCTGGCCTCGTTGAGGATCTGGCGCTGGATGGACTGGGAGATGATCAGGTTGCTGTTGGCCACGGTGCGGGCGTCCTGGACCATCTTTTTCCGGTCCACGGTGGCGCTGGTGATGCGGTCGAAGGATTCTCCCACGCCGAAGGGGGGATGGATGCCCGTGAGGGCCACAAAGACCACCTCTACTCCCAGTTCCAGCTCATCGGCGGCGGCCTGGATCCTGTCCTTCAGCACCACCATGGCCTCGCCCCGTCCGGGGCCCAGAAGATCGGCCCAGTCGCACTGGATGAAGTACTGGAGCAGTTCGCGCTGGGCCAGATTCTTCAGGATATCCGACGCATTCCGGTTCTTGTAGGCGTAGTCGTAGAGATCCTTCACCCGGAAGAAGAGGGGGATATGGGCGCTGAAGAGGCCCACGCCCTGCTGTCCCATCTGCTGGCCGGTGGCCTGGATGGAGAGTTCCAGGCGCTCCACGTTCTTGGCGCCCACCAGGAAGTGGCCTTCGTCGGCATGGTCTTCCTTGACATTCCAGAGAATGACGGCGTCATTCCGCTCCTCCTCCTGGCCGTGGCCATGGCCGTGGCCGTCGTCCTTGGGAGCGGGGGCATGGGGTTCTTCCTCCTCGTCATGGCCGCCGATGGTGAGTTCCTGGACCTTGTCGGAGGAGAAGCGGTAGAAATGCTCGAAGGGGTAGGGGAACTTGAAGTAGACGCCGGGGCCCACGGGTTCGGCGTCGATGACTCTGCCGAAGCGTTCCCGGAGGGCGGTTTCGGAGGAGTCCACCACCACGATGCAGGTCATCAGCCAGAAGGCCAGGACCATGATCATGAAGAGGGGGACGATGGTGCGTTCCAGGAAGTGGTAGAACCAGGCGTCGGAGACCCGGAATCCGAACTGGTAGTCCAGGGAATTGGCCACATTGCGGGCCATGCTTCCCGGCTCGGTGAAGAGGGAGAGAAGGCGGCTTTCCGGCAGAGGGCGCTCCTCCTCGTTGGGCATCCGGGGACGGTAGAATTCGATGACGAAGGAGAGGACCATCTCCGCCGCCAGCACGGCCAGAACGATGAGGCCGGCCTTGGAGAGGGAGCGGTCCATGCTTTCCTGGAAGCGCTGGAAGTGGCGGCAGAAGTAGATGAAGCTGCCCAGGAGGAAGAGGAATCCCGTCAGCAGGAGCCAGGCGGCGCCGGGGCGGATCCAGCGGCAGCCGGATTCCCGGGAGACACCGATGAAGAAGCTGCCGGCCACCAGGGTGGCGATGCAGCAGCAGAAGGCCAGGATGGCCAGGGAGAGGGGGTTCTGGACGGTATACTGGTAATCCAGATAGCGGAGGGAGATCCAGCGGTTCAGCACCACCAGGCCCAGGGAGACGCCGATGACGATGGTGGCCACGGGGATGAAATACTTGGTGAACTGCTGGTTGGCCCGGGTGGCCAGGCGCACAGCCTCGTCGGCGTCCCCGAACAATTCGGTGGAGCCGTGCTGGCGGTGATATTCCGCCGCATCCCGTTCCTCCTGGCGCTGCCGCCGTTCAAAGATCACCCGTCCGGCGGCCAGCAGGCCCATGAAGGCGGTCACCACGGCGGAGATGCAGGCGGGCGTCATGGCCTTGGCATGGCCGGACTGCGCCAGGAAGAGACCCACCACCAGAAAAAGGATGCCGCTGCATGCCACGGCAAATGCCAGGTTCCGGGGACGATAACTGATTTCTTTTCTCATGGGGGATAGAAGAACGCGAATACAAGGGAAATCCGGGAAACAGAGAGAGTAATATATCCCGGATTTCCGTAGGCGAGGAGGGAAAAAACGGCCTCCCGTTTTTCCTTTCGGGGGGGGCGGGGCCCCTCTCGTTTTGGGGGAGAGGGGAGAGGGCTAGTGCCGGGGATCCTCCTGGAGGAGGAATCCGTAGGCCATTCCCGGGAGGGCCGGGAAGGAGTTGTCGTCGGGGGTGAGGGTTCCCGTGAAGGGGCCCAGGATGGCTTTTGCCGTGGTGCCGGGGGGAAGGCGGAGGGTTTTTGTGCCGCCCTTTCTGGCATAGAGGCAGAGGATGTCGTTGCCGATCCAGAACTGGTCATTGTCCTGGTTGTCGGCGTACTGGTGGATGCCGGTTTCCTGGAGGAGGACCCGGTAGAATTCCGCGGGGAGGTTCATCAGGGCGGAGTAGTAGTGGGTGGCGCCGTCGATTTCCTTGCGGACCACCCAGGGATTTCCCTGGTCATCGGCGGCCACGGCCTGGTGGTAGCCGTCCACGGGGACGAACCAGGGTTGGGAGGCGGCTCGGTTCTCGCAGCGGATTTCCCCGAATTCCGGGCCCGTGAGGGCCACGGGGCGGAACTTCTTTGCCAGCAGGAGGGTGCGCAATCCCAGGAAATCCCCGTTGCTGTCCGGGGAGGGGGCGGCGCCGGGATAGGAGGCGCCGGCGGCGTAGAGCCAGACCACCGTGGCCTTCTCCTGGGCGAAGCGGGCCAGGAGGCCCTCCCGCTGCTCCTGGGTGAGCACCAGGGTGGGAAGGACAATGTAGAGTTTCCGGGGGGGCGTGGGGAGGCCGGGTTCCAGCAGATCCTCCAGCAGGAGGCTGTCGAAGGGGATGGCCAGCTGGTTCATCAGCCCGAAGATTCCCTCGATGGCGTGGGTGAAGACGCCCTGGGCATCCGGGGGCGTGGTGCAGTAGGTGCTGTCCACGTTGCCCAGGATGGCCACCTGGCAGGGGGTGGTGCCTTGCACCGGGGGCAGGCTCTCCCAGATGCGGGAATGCTCCCGCATCAAATCCAGGAGGGCGGGCTCGTAGAATTCACCGGCGGTGAGGTCGTACCAGTATCCGGCGATGCCGGTGGCCAGATTCATGGCAAAGGAGCGGTTGAGCTGCCCCACGCTCTCATAGGCGGTGGAGGCCTGGGCCACATAGTGCCGCATGGTGTTGGCCTCGGGAAGCCGGCAGTAGGCCGTGCGGTAGTCCATCTCGTTGTAGGTGACGATGCCGTGGAGGGAGAGAGTGGTCCAGGGGTGCATGATGCCGTCGGCGTCCCCGGTCTTCCGGTAGGTATAGCGGGAGGGTGCGCCGAGGAAATCCACATCGGGGGACTGGAGGACTCTGTGGAGACCGTTGTGGCCCACCAGAGGCAGCTGGAGATAGCCGTTGCATCCCAGCTCTGTGAGGTAGCCGTAGTAGAATCCGACGAGGAGTTTTCCCTGGGATTCCTCCTTGATGGCCCTGGCGAAGTCGCAGATGGCCTCTCCCAGGGCTTCGTTCCGGGATTCCAGCCAGTCCATGAGGGGCTGTTCCTTGGCGGGATCCCGGAGGATTCCCAGGGTGGCCTGGCTGGCGGTCTTCCAATGGGGGAGTTCGGGGAGGTCGTCCAGGGTGACGGCGGGATTGTGCCAGGCCTTCTGGAGCTGCTGGTCCGTCCCGTACTTCCGGCGGAGATGCTCCCGGAAATATTCCTGGTCGCATCGGTTGTAGCCGCCCCAGGAGTAGTTCTGACGGCTGTCCGTGACGGGCCAGAACCATTCTCCGTTGTGGCCTTCCGCGATGGAGATGCCCCAGAGGCGGCAGGCGTAGGAGCGTCCCCCCAGGTAGCGGATGGTCTGGCGGATGGCCTGGGAGGCGTCCTCCACCCACTTCCGGGAGGCCAGGCTCTGCATATAGCGGTCGGCGCCGGTGCGGGAGCCGTCGGCGAAGGTGCAGACCTGGTCGGGATTCTGATCCAGCCACCAGTTGGGCATCTGGATGTTGATGTGGAGGGCGAAGACGGCCTCGGGGCAGGCGGCCAGCATGGCGTCCACCGCCTCCTCCATCTTGCTGTAGTCAATCTCCTCCGGGGAAACCCAGGCTTCCTTCAGATCCAGGACCAGGCGGTAGTTCTGGATGCCAGCCCGGGGAGCCAGGGGCATTTCCTGGAAGCGGCGGTTCCGGATCATGTCGATGGCGTGCCAGAAGCAGGGAGACACCTCCTGGTCTCCCAGGAAGATTCTGGGGCGTGTGCCCACCTGCTGGAAGGTGGCCTGCTGGAAGGAAGTGGCGGGGCGTGGCGGGGCCGTCAGGGTGCCCAGGGGGCGTTCGTTCTGGATGCCCAGGTAGTCATCGTTGGCGGTGATGCGGTATGTGCCCTCTTCCAGGGGAGGGAGGGGATAGGAGAAGGTGAGGGTGTCCCCCACGTTCCACTGGGAGGATTCCGGGGTGAGGGGGAGGAGATATTCCCGGGGCGGATTTTTCTCCTGGGTGTCGGTGAAGGTGAGCCGGAGGCTGGAGATGGGTTCGGGAGGCAGGGTCACCACCTTGGCGGAGAAGCTGCCGGGGGCGGGGTCTCCCTCCAGGGCCAGGACGCCCCGGGGGCCGGCGTACCGGTAGGCGGCCCCGTTCTTCCAGGGGGCGGTGACGTGGGGATTGCCCAGAACCACCACCGGCTCGTCCACCACTTCGGGAATGGAGTGGGGCTGGTTCGTCTTGGATTCGCAGCGCCAGGACTCATCGGTGTCGAAGGTGTAGTCCTTCCCCCCGGCGCGGACATAGACGTCGGCGGCAAAGCCTGCGGCCTGTTCGCCGTTGTAGACCCGGATCTTCATCACGTTCCGCCCCTTCTTCAGCACATGGGTGAGGTCGGCCCGCTGGGGCACCTGCCAGGTCTCGTTCTTGCCGCAGTACTGCCCGTTGATGTAGAGGTAGGCCACATCGTCCGCCAGATAGGTGATGACCGCATACTCCGGATCCTCGGGAAGGTCGAAGGTGCGCTCCAGCCACATGTTGTAGTAGTTGGGACCCTCCTCCTTCTGAAACCACAGCCAGGATCCCCGCCATTTCCCCCGGGATTCAAAATAGGTCCAGTAGGCCACCTGCTCCAGGACGGGGACGCCGTCGGATTCCCCCTGAAGCTCCCCGTAGGTGAGAATCATGCCCTCGGGGGTAGTGAATTCCAGGGGCTCCTGGGTGCCCGGAGGCAGCGCCAGGGAGGTGCCCGGTATCTCCTTCAGGTTGTAGTCCAGGAAGTGGAGGCGGATGCCGGGATTGGGGCCTTCTCCCTGCCAGGAGAGGCGGCATTGGGCCCGGGGACGCAGCACGGGGGCGACCAGGGGTTTTCCGGGGCTGCGCCGGGCGGCGTTGAGGAAGGCGTTGCGGTAGGGGAGGGCGTCAATGGATTGGAGTTCCAGACGGGCGCCGTCCTTTCCCAGCCAGCGCAGTTCCCAGTTGGTCAGGGTTCCCTCCCAGGCGGTGTCCTCGGTGGGAATCACCAGGGTGTGCCATTCCCCATCGGGAATCAGGGATTCGATGGTGGCCATGTATTGGGTTTTCTTGCCGTCCTTCAGGAGATTGCCGGAGAACTGCAGAAATCCGGACTGGTCGGCCCGGAGGGTGAATTCCAGCTGGCGGATCCGGGAGGTGTCCCAGTTCTGGTGCATGTTGTAGAAGCCGGAAGCGGATTCCCTGGCCTGCAGGGAGAGAATGTCCTGGGAGACGGCGTTGGGGGAGGCCCCGAAGATGGAGACGGCGTCCCGGAGAGCCGCCCCTTCCAGACGATAGCCCTCCTGCTCCCGCTGCCTGGCTTCCTCCGCCTGGAGGGTGGCCTGGCTGTCATTCTTGGCCGTGGACATCAGGGAGAAGGGGAGGGAGCCTTCTTCGGTGTGGCTGAGGAGGGGGAGGGAAGTTCCCAGGAGGAGGCAGAGCCAAAGGCGGAGGAAAGGGGAGGAAGCGTTCATGGGGAGAAAAGAAACGGCCCCTTCCTGGCAGGAGGGAAGGGGCGGGGTAGGGCAAGGGGAGGTCAGATTTCGTTGGTCACCCGGAAGAGGGCGTCGTGGCGCAAGCCGATCTCCATATCGGGCTGGAAGGCCAGCTGCATGCTTCTCTGAAGCTTCTGGACATCCAGGGCAGGGGGAATCTGGATCTGCCAGATCATGGTGTAGATTCCCTCGTGGTTGCGGCTGGAAAGGTCCACGATGTTGATGTTCCGCTCCTTGAGGTAGGCGGAGAGGGAGGCCACCATGCCGGGACGGTCCGGGCCGGAGGCGGTGAGGACGTATGTGTCATCCTCCTGGGAGACGGCGGCGGCGGCGGCGGGTTCCTGGGGGCAGGCCAGGATGCCGAAGGAGGCACCCTGGAGGGAGGCCAGGGAACGCAGGGCCTGGAGAATCTGCTCCTCCTGGATCTCCGGATGGAAATCCGCCAGCAGGATCATGGAGAAGTAGTTCTGCAGGACGCTCTGGCTGACATCTAGAAGATTGCCCTGGAGGCTCTGAATGGCCGAGGCGACATCGGCCACAATCCCCACCTGATCCCGGAACATCACCGAGATGGCGTAGCGGCGGGTGGGGTGCGGCTCATGGACGGGTGTGCTCTTCATGGGAGGCTAGCGGGTGCGGGCCACTTTGCGGTCGTAGTCGAAGAGCTGGTTGATCCAGGCATTCCCCACGGGGGTGCCCTGACGGCGGCAGAACTCGTCGTAGACGGCTTCCCAGGGGGCCCCCTTGAGCTCTTCCAGCAGCGCCAGCTTCATGGCGTTGTCGTTGTCCTTCTCGAACTGGTCCAGGATGGGGGTGGGTTCCAGGAGGGCGTAGAGGAGGGCCTTTTGGGCGGCGCGGGTGCCCACCACCCAGGCGCCCAGGCGGTCGATGGCGCCGTCGAAGAAGTCCAGGGCCAGATAGGTGTTCTTGAGGAAGTTGCAGCGCACCAGCTGGAGGAAGAGATTGCGGAGGTCGTCGTTAAAGTTGACCACGTGGTCGGAGTCCCAGCGGATGGGTCGGGAGACGTGGAGGAGGAGTTCGTCCTGGAAGACAGCCACGGAGGAGATCTTGTCGTGGATCGATTCGGTGGGATGGAAGTGTCCCATGTCGAAGGTGATCATCACATCCTTCTGGGGGCGGGAGGCCACGTAGTTCATGTAGAACTCATGGGAGCCCACGGTGTAGTCTTCCAGGCCGATGCCGAAGACCTTGCTTTCCACGCCGTCCCGGATGCAGGCGGGATCCAGCTTTTCGGCGAAGATGCGGTCGTAGGAGTCCTTGAGGAGTTTTCTGGGGGTGAGGCGGTCCACAGGCTGGTCCTTGGCGCCGTCAGGCACCCAGTGGTTGACGATGCAGGGAGAGCCCTGGGCCTTGCCCATTGCGGCGGCGATGAGGCGGCACTGCTTGTCGTGGCGCACCCAGAAGTCCCGCACCTTGTCATCCCGGTTGGAGAGGGTGTATCCGGAGTCGGCCAGGGGGTGGGCGAAGAAGGAGGGATTGAAGTCCAGGGCCACATCCTGTTCCTTGGCCCAGGCCATCCAGCGGGCGAAGTGTTCGGGGGTGATCTGGTCCCGGTCCACCACCTTTCCGTCGGTTTCCGCATAGATGGCGTGGAGATTGAAGCGCTTCTTGCCGGGGATCAGCTTCAGGGCGGTTTCCGCGTCGCAGCGCAGCTGTTCCGGGGAGGTGGCGCAGCCGGGGTAGTTTCCGGTGCTCATGATGCCGCCGCCGCTGACGGCGCCCTCGTGGACTTCGAAGCCGTGGACATCGTCTCCCTGCCAGCAGTGGAGGGAGATGGGGGTGTTCTTCAGGGTTTCGAGAGCCTTTTCGGTGTCCACGCCCATGTCGGCAAAGGATTTCTTCGCCAGTTCATAGCGCTGCTGGACTTCGGCATCGGTCATGGGGATGAAGTTCATCATAATAGGTGGGGGATATGGGGGTAGAGTTGGTGTGTAGGGAGTAGAGAAAGGGGGATTAGAGGCTTCCGTGGATCAGGGGGAAGTCCAGGAGGATCTGTTTCTGGGGGATGCTCCAGCTGTCGGAGAAGCGGATCTCCAGATAGGCCTTGCTGCTCTTTTCCTGGGGGGAGACGGTGATCAGCCGGGTGAAGGAGGCGGTCTGCCCTGGGGCAATGGCGCCGAAGTAGAAGAGTTTTCCATGGAGTCCCGGGGTGCGGGAGAAGCTCCGGGCAATGAGGCAGGAAGTCTGGACGGAGCCGTGGTTGGTGACTTCCACCGTCAGGGGGAAGGCCTCTCCGGTGACGGCGTAGGCCATGCCCTTGGGCAGGACGGCGCGGCAGGTCAGGGCCTCCTGCTCCGGCTTGCCCCGGCTGTGACGGAAGTCCAGCCCGTAGGCCAGCAGCAGTTCCCCGGCCTCATCCTCCTCCAGCCGGCGCTCGTCATTTTCCGCCCGCTGGGGCATGGTGCGCATGATGGGGAGAATCAGGCTCTCATAGCCCTCCACCTGGATGCGGACCTGGCTGTTCCGGCTGCCCAGGGCATCAAAGCGGGAGAGCAGATCCAGGCGGTTCTCCGGATCCTGGACCACTCCGTTCTCGTTGGTGGTCAAAGAGATGCCATCCAGGACGACCCTGGTGTTGGCCAGAGGGCCGCCGTCCAGGAAGCGAGTCTGGGGTTTGGCTTCCTCCTCCCAGGTTTCGCCCTCCAGCTTCCGGTATTCGTAGGTGCCCTGGTTGGGGGCGTCGCCGGGAATGAAGGTGCGGAGATAGGCCTCGTAGACCCGCACGATGCTCAGGGTCTGGCGCTCCAGGCTTTTCAGGCTGATGGTGGGCTGGCGGTAGGGGCCGGCGATGGTGAGGGCGGCGGAAAGCTGGTATTCCGACTGCTTGCCCCGCACCTCTTCCCGGAGGAAGGGGCCTTTGCACCGGCTGATGGAGGCGCCGTCCTCCCGCTTCTGGGGAGCGAGGCTTTCCAGCACCGCCGTGGAGATGCCGATGCCGTCTCCCAGGGGCGGGGCGGGGGGAGGCGTCTGGGCCTTCAGAAGGAAGGCGGGGAGGAGAAGCAGGGCCAGCAGGAGCCGGGAGAATTCAGAGAATCGGATCATGGGGCGTCCTCCTGTGGGGGTTCCGGGAGGGGTTCGGCGGGGGGCTGGTCCTCCTGCTGGGCTTCGGCGGCGTCTTCCCCCTCAGTTTCTTCCCCCAGGGTAACCGGCTTCTCCTCCCAAAGGAGGGCGTCTTCCTCCTGGAGCCGCTGCTCCAGCAGGGCGATCCTATGGCGTTGTCCGGTAAGGGCGGGAGTGACCAGGAGGCATCCCAGCTCGGGATAGCGTGCCCAGGGTAGTTCCAGGAGAATGTGGCTTTGCCGGCCGGAGGCCAGGAGTTCCCGGGGATCCCAGAGCTGAACCATGGTGGCCCCGAAGCGCTGGCAGGCTTCCTTCTCCACGATGTCCTCGTTCTTTCCCCCCTCCAGCCAGACGGCCTTCTCCCAGGGCAGTCCCAGAGATTCCAGGAGCTTTGCCTGTTCAGGGGAGGGCAGGGTACAGGGGAATCCGCCGATCCTGCCCACGGCCCGGGAGAGCGCCAGGGCCTCCTGGAGGGAGGGACCTTCCTCCTGGAAGCGCTGGCAGAGGCGGTTTAGATCCTGCTCCGGCAGGGTGCTGTCCATGGCCCGGGTCAATTCCCGGAACTGGTCGGCGTTCAGGGGCTCCCGGCTGACATAGAAGGCAGGGGACTTTTTGGGGGTGATGAGCTGGAACTCCACGCCGTGGACGCTGGTGAAGGTCTTCGGGGGAGGCAGCTGGTTCAGCTGGGCGTCCATCTGGTGCAGCTGTCTCTGCAATGCCGCCATGGCCCCCTGCTGCTCCGTCCCGTATTTCTGGAGCTTGTCCAGGTAGATGGCGATGTAGCTGCGCTCCTGCTTGAGGAGCTGACGCTTCCCGCTATACACGCTCAGGTCGTTCTGGAACTCCACCTGGCGCTGCTGATCCCGCTCCAGACTCTGGAGCAGCAGCAGCCCCTCCCGCCGCAGACGCAGAGCCCGCAGGGATGCCTCCTCCGGATCCGGAGTGCGGAAGGCCTCCCCCACGGCCTTGAAAAAGTTCAGGTAGTCCTCCGTGTTCTTCTGGTGGACACTCTGGAGAATGGCAAAGTCCTCCTGTAGCTCCTGGAAACTCTTGGGACTCTGCTGGACCGTCTGGGCGGGCAGGCCCAGGGCGAGAAGAGGGCAAAGAAGGAGGAGGAGAATCAAGGTCATGAGGGAGCTGGCGTGTTGAATGTATATAACTTGTTTATATACAAGCACTTATGATAGTCTGCGCATCAGACCTCCCCGCCGGAGGAGAGAGGGTGGGCGTTGTGGGGGCCTTGCTTCTCCTTCGGGGGGGGGGGGACGGGGATTAGCCGATGGACTTGCCTCCCTTGCAGATTTCCTGATAGCGGAGGAAGGCCTTTTCCCAGAGGGGGGCGTCGGTGGGTTCGTAGCGCTGGGTGGGGGTGGAGGCGCCCACGATTTTCCGGGCGGTTTCCAGGTCGGGGATGTCTCCGGTGGCCATGGCCTGTCCCAGGATGTTGCCCATGGCGGTGGCTTCCACCGGGCCGGTGACCACGGGGGCCTGGATGGCATTGGCGGTGAATTCGTTGAGGAGGACATTCTGGCATCCGCCGCCCACCAGATGGAGGACCGTGAGTTTGGTGTCCAGGAGGTCTTCCAGTTCATTCCAGGTCTGGCGATAGCGCAGGGCCAGGGATTCCAGGGCCACGCGGATGATCTGGGCGGGGGTTTCGGGTTCGGGCTGTCCGCTTTCCCGGCAGAACTGCCGGATTCTGGCGGGCATGTCGCCGGGGGCCTCGAAGAGATGGTCGTTGGGGTTGATGACGGCCAGGAAGGGGGTGGCTTCCTTGCGGGCCATCTCCGCCAGCTCGCCGAAGGAATATTTCTTCCCTTCCCGCAGCCACTGGTTGCGGCATTCCTGGATCAGCCAGAGCCCCATGATGTTCTTCAGGAAGCGGATGGTGTTGCCCACGCCGCCTTCGTTGGTGTAGTTGGCGGCCAGGGCCTTCTCATCGGTGCGGGGGGAGGGCAGCTCCACGCCCATGAGGCTCCAGGTGCCGCTGGAAAGGTAGGCCCAGTTTTTCTCGCCGCTGGAGGGCACGGCCGCTACGGCGGAGGCGGTGTCGTGGCTCCCGATGAGAATCACGGGAATGGGACCGCAGCCCATCTCCTGCTGCAGGGCGGGGGAGAGGGGGGCGGCTACGGTGCAGGAGGGGAGGATCTCCGGGAAGAGAGAGCGCTTCAGCCCCAGGGCGTCGATGATCTTCCAGGACCAGTCCCCGGTATGGGGATTGAAGAGCTGGGAGGTGGTGGCGATGGAGTATTCGGCGGCCACCTTTCCGCAGAGGAGATAGGTGAGGGCGTTGGGGATGAAGAGGAGTTTGTCCGCCTTCTGCAGGGCTTCCTCGCCGTCCCGCAGGGAGGCGGACAGCTGGAAGATGGTGTTCAGATTCATGAACTGGATGCCCGTCTCCCGGTAGACCTCCTCCCGGGGAATCCGCTGGAAGGTCCAGGGCATCACATCATCGGTGCGGGGATCCCGGTAGTGGTGGGGGAGACCCAGCAGTTTGCCGTCCTGTCCCAGATAGCAGAGATCCACGCCCCAGGTGTCGATGCCGATGCCGTCGATGGCCTTTCCGGTGGCCAGGGCCTTCCGGAGCCCCTCCCGGATCTCGCCGAAGAGAGTATGGATGTCCCAGTAGAGATGTCCCTCCACTTCGTGGGGGCCGTTGGCGAAGCGGTGGAGTTCCTCCAGCTCGATGGTCTTTCCGTCGAAGTTACCCAGGATGGCCCGTCCGCTGGACGCGCCCAAGTCGAAGGCCAGGAAGTGTTTCATGGTATTTCCTTCCGCTGCAAGAGATAGGGGGTGAAGGTGCCGTCTTCCGGCTGGAAGTCCAGGACGGAACAGGAGGAATGGAGAGTAAGGGAGCCTGCGCCCACAAGCCACGGGGCGCCCTGGTGTGGAGGGAGAAGGAAGGGGCGGTGGACATGCCCTGCGCAGTAGGCCTGGAAGAGTCCCTCCCTGCCCCATTGCAGGAGCCTCTCCCATCCCACCAGGCGGGAACGCCAGAAGAGGGGGGTTCCCTTGGCGCCCAGGAGGGGGAAATGGCAGGCCACCAGACGGGCGGCCCCGCCGCAGGGAGAGTGAAGAATATAGCCCAGTTTATCCCAGTCGCAGGCAGGCATGGCTCCGTGGGAGAGCCACGGGGCGCAGGGGATGGCGGGGGAGAGGAGGACCACTTCCAGGGGGCCGAGGGGGCGGGCCAGGGGAAGGTCGGCCAGCTCCAGTCCCTGATTCAAGGCCCGGAAGGTGTCCCGGAGGGGGGGAAGACTTCCCGGCACATAGGCGTCATGGTTTCCTGGCACATAGAGGAAGTTCTTCCCATAGGCGTCCCGGAGAGGGGTCAGAAAGGCCTCTGCCCGGCGGAATTCCTCCGGGGAGCCGATGGAGGTGAGGTCGCCCGTGCAGAGGACCGCATCGGCGCCGGTCTCCCGGCTCCAGGCGGGAAGCCCTTCCAGGAGATCCAGGGAGAGACGCCCCTGGCGGGAAAGCGCCTGGTTGAGCCTTCCCAGGCACCGCTTGTCCAGAAGATACCGCCAGGACCAGTCGGGGATACCCACATGGATGTCGGAGAAATGGAGGATCCGGAAGGCGCCCCTGGGCTTTGGGGGTGGGGAGGGAAGGGGCATGGAAGGCGTGGCGGGGTGGGTCGGATGGCTTCCGGGGGTGTTGGTCACGGCTCCTCCCGGTCCCGGAGGCTGTCCAGCTCGGGATATTGGAGGATGCGGCGCTGAAGGGTGCGTCGGCTGATGCCCAGGATCTCTGCCGCCCGGGTTCGGTTCCCGCCGGCCTGTTCCAGGGCGCGTTTCATGGCGGCCAGTTCATTGGAGCGGATGTCCAGGGGCATGGGGGGAGGCGGGGCTGTCTCCTG
Organism: Lentisphaeria bacterium; assembly: GCA_016302315.1. Taxonomy (GTDB): domain Bacteria; phylum Verrucomicrobiota; class Lentisphaeria; order Oligosphaerales; family Oligosphaeraceae; genus UBA1724. The sequence continues at coordinate 47,255 of JAEDNW010000001.1, read as the reverse complement.
GGAGGCGGGGACGGTGCCGGAAGCCGGGGGCTCCGGTTTCGGCTCCTCCGTCTCCGGGGCGGGAGCGGTGGCGAAGGCGTCCACGATCTCCTGGGGGATGTCGGTGACGGTGAGTAGGCTTCCCCGGGTCATGACCACCATGCGCTCCACGCAGTTGCGCAGTTCCCGGATGTTGCCCGGCCATGCATAGGCGGTAAGCACCTCCAGGGCATCCCGGGCGATACCGTGGATTTCCTTCCCGTTGTCCTGGGAGAGTTCCTGGAGGAAGTGTTCCAGGAGGGCGGGGATGTCCTCCGGATGTTCCCGCAGAGGAGGGAGCTGGAGGTTCACCACGTTGAGCCGGAAGAAGAGGTCTTCCCGGAAGGTGCCTTCCTTGACCATGGCCTTCAAATCCCGGTTGGTGGCGGCTACCAGCCGCACATCCACGGGGATGGTGGTGGAACCTCCTACCCGTTCCAGGGTGCGGTTCTCCAGCACCCGGAGCAGCTTGACCTGGGTGGACAGGGAGATTTCCCCGATTTCATCCAGGAAAAGGGTGCCCCGGTCCGCCTTCTCGAAGCGTCCGATGACCCGTTCCTGGGCGCCGGTGAAGGCCCCGCGCTCGTGGCCGAACAGTTCGCTCTCCAGAAGATTTTCATTAAGGGCGGCGCAGTGCACGGCCACGAAAGGCCCCCGCTTCCGGGGACTCCAGGCGTGGAGGGCGTGGGCGAAGAGCTCCTTGCCGGTGCCGCTCTCCCCGGTGATCAGCACCGTGGAACGGGAAGAGGCCACCTGCTGGGCCTTCTCCAGAAGCTTCCGCATCTGGGGGGAAGACCCGATGATCCCCTCCGGCGCCTGATGGCTCCCCCGGCGGGCCTGGGTACGGCGCTTGGACAGCTCCTCCAGCCCCCGGTCAATCATCATCTCCAGCTCGTCCAGATCCACAGGCTTGGTCAGATAGTCGTAGGCGCCCGCACGCACGGCCTCCATGGCCGTCTGCACCGACCCGTAAGCGGTGAGCATGATGATCAACGGCGCTTCCGGACGCCCGGAAATCTCCCGGGTGAAGGCCATCCCGTCCATCCCCGGCATCCGAAGATCCGTCAGGACAATGTCCACCTTCCCGCTTTTCAGCAGTTCCATGCCCTGGAGGGCGTCGTTGGCCAGAAGGACCTGGTATTTGCCGGCGAAGGCGTCCCGCAGCCCTTCCCGGGTGTTGCGTTCGTCGTCGATGACAAGGATGACAGGGAGTGATGGCATGGTGGGGCTTAGGCTTCAGGGCCGGAGATCCGGCGGACAATGCGGGAGTAGCGGGGGAGGCAGATGGTGAAGGCCGCTCCGTCGCCCGGTTTTCCCTCGATGGAGAGGAAGCCGCCGTGGGCCCGGACAATGCGGTTGACGATCAGGAGGCCCAGGCCATGGCCCTCCGCCTTGGTGGTGTAGTAGGGTTCCAGGAGGTGGGAGAGCTGTTCGGCATTCAGGCCGGGCCCGTTGTCGGCGAAGCGCAGCTGCACGGAGGTGTCGTCCACGGTGCAGAGGATCTGGAGGCTTCCCCCGCTTTCCATGGCCTGCATGGCGTTCTTGATGAGGTTAAAGAATGCCTGGGTCAGCTCCCCGGGATCGCCGGAGATGGAGGGGACGAAGACGGGAAAGTCCAGGTTGACCTGGATTTCCTTGGCCTGGAGTTCGGGTTCCAGGAAATGCAGGGTATTGACCATCAGTTCCTGGACGTTGACGGGGACCCTCTCCATTTGTCCGGGGCGGACGGCATGGAGGAAATTCTTGACAATCCCATCCATCCGGGCCAGTTCCTGGCCGGCGATGTCCACGAAATGCTGGGCGGCCTCCTGGGCGGCTTCGGGGGTGCCGCCCCGCAGTTTCCGTTTCAGGATCTGGAGGTGGATGCCCAGGGTGTTGAGAGGATTTCCCAGTTCGTGGGCCACCCCGGCGGCCAGCTGGGTGATGGCGGTGAAGGTCTGGGTTTCCAGATTCTTCTCGGTGCTCTCCTTCCGCTCGGTGATGTCGTGGAAGATGAGGGTGGCCAGGAGCTTGCCTTTGTTCGGGAGCTCGGGGGAGGTGGCCGCCGGCAGGAAATAGAGGGAAAGGAAACGGCGCTCCGGATAGGTGACCTCCAATTCCGTCCGGCTGAAGCGCCCCCAGTGCTCCGGAGGCGTGTTCCGCAGCTGCTCCCAGTCAAATTGACGGAAGAACTGGGCAATAGGCTGCCCCTCCGCATCCTCCGGTATGCCGAAGAGTTCCCGGGCGGTGGGGTTCACCAGGTAGATGTTCAGATCCCGGTCCACCACGATGATGCCTTCCTTCAGGGTCTTGAAGATGTCCCGGAAGATTTCCTCCAGGAGCCCGTGCTCGTTGAGGAGGCCGCGGAGGCAGTTCCGCAGGGTGGGGGCATCCAGCATGTCCAGCTTGTCCAGAAGACGGGTGCGGATTTTGGTTTTGCGGGAGGACATGGGGCGGGAGAAAGGCGGAATGGGACTTCAGGATATGGAAAAACCGACGGATCCGCCGGCGTCGGAACGTCGGGGGGAGCCGTCGGCAAGGTGGGGGGGGAGGAGAGCGGGCGGAGGGCATCGTATCCCTGCGCCCAAAGGCTCTCCCCTGAAATCAGCAGATTAGTAGCGCTTGTGGAAGGCGGGCTTGTAGACCTTCCAGTTGGTGGCCTGATCGGTGTCGTTGATGACGTAGGCAGGCTCGATGATGGGTTCCCAGCCAAAGGGGAAGGTCACCACTTCCACCACGCCCACGCATTCCCGCACCAGGAAGCGCCAGAGGCCCAGGCCAACACCCTTGGAGCAGCCGGCCAGGTCGCCCTCGTTGCTGGTCACCCGGAAGATGTTGTTGGGGACTTCCACGATGCCGAAGAGGATGTTGCAGAGGCCACGGCCGAACTGGTCGGCGGGGCGGCGGTCCAGCACGGGATTCAGCTGAGCGTCATCCAGGGACAGATCCAGTCCGGCGAAGCCGGTGAAGAAGTCCAGGATCTCCACAGGGCGGATGGCCACGTAGAAGTGGACCAGGAGCAGATCCAGCTGGAGCCGGATATCCCACTTGTCCCGCCGGAAATGGACATTCCGGTCATCCAGGTCGTAGGCGTTGGATTCGGCGCGCCAGGGACCGAAGGCGGCGGTGGCGTATTTGCCGCTGTGGTACTCGAAGGCGTTGGTGTTGTTCTCATACTTGTCCACCAGCCACAGGGGAGGCAGGATGTGGGGGAAGGCGACCCCGGTTTCCGCATTGGCATACAGGGAGAGCTGGGCATATTCCGTGACGGCCACTTCCGCACCGATGCCAGGCCCCAGGGCGATACCGCAGCGGAAGGTGTCCAGCAGGTCGGAGAAGCGGTTCCAGAGATAGAGCTCGGACTTGACCAGGCAGGCGTTGGGATCCAGCAGGTCGTTGGAGGACTGGAATTCCTGGGCCTTCAAGGGCATGAGGCTGGCGGCGGCAACCAGGGTCAGGATTCCGAAGAGAAGTGTGACTTGGCTCTTGCGCATGTGGGGTGGGTCCTTTATGGAGTGGACGGCCGTGGGCCGGGTGGCCGATGCAGGTGCCCGCCCTCCTTATGTACGTAGAAAAAAAAGGGGGAGGGACACACACAGCGGCATGTATGAAAATTCAAACAGCCCCAATTTAGCCTGTGAAAGATATTTTTAAAGCCATGGGGGATGAAAATCTTTGCAAAAGAGAGAGAAATGTCCTTTCCCCCGGGAAGAAAATCCATGGTGTTTCCGCAGGGGCGGGGCTACTGGGGAGAGCGCAGGGGGAAATCCAGGGGAAGGGCGCCGCAGATTCCCTGATACTCCTTCTGATGGGTCACCAGAAGCATGGCATGGGGAAGGGGGTTCTGGTTCCACTCCTCCAGGAGTTCGACGCAGAGCTGGGCGCTTTGGGGATCCAGGGCGCTGAAAGGTTCGTCCAGGAGGAGGAGCTGGGGATTGACCAGAAGGGCGCGGACCAGGCTCCCCCTCTGGGCTTCCCCTCCCGAGAGTTCCTGGGGACGGCAGTTTTCCTTGCCCGCCAGCCCGGTTCTGCGGAGGAGTTCCTCCTGTTGTTCGAGAGAGGCCCGGGGGGTGGCCAGAAGGAGATTCTGGCGGAGGGTAAGCCAGGGGAGGAGCCGGGGTTCCTGGAAGACGAATCCTAGGGAGAGGGAAGAGGGGAGGTGGATGCTGCCTTCCTGGGGGGAGAGGAGGCGGGCCGCCAGGCGCAGGAAGGTGGTCTTGCCGCAGCCGGAGGGGCCCCGGAGGAGCCAGGCTTCCCCGGGATGGATCTCCCATTGGAGGTGTTGAAGGAGGGGGGCGGGGGCGCCGGGCCACCGGAAGGTGACGTTCTGAAAGGTGAGAAGGGGAGGGGTCATAGTCTTCGGAGCCTCCGGATCAGGAGGGCGTCGATGGCGATGCCCAGCAGAGCGATGAGCAGAGTCCAGGCGAAGAGATCCTCCAGGGCCAGCAGGCGGTAGCTCCGGTAGATCTGGGCGCCGATGCCGTCGGTGGCTCCGAAGAATTCCGCCGTGGCGGTGACTTTCCAGGTGATGCCGCAGGCGTAGGAGAAGGCGCCGGCCAGGGGATGGGCGATGCCGGGGAGAATCAGATGACGGCAGCGTCGCCAGAGGCTGAGGCGATAGACATCGGCCACCTCGAACCACCGGGGATCCAGCCCCCGGACGGCGTTGGCGGTGTGGATGAAGATGACCGGCAGCACGGTGAGGGTGGAGACCGCCAGGGGAATGGCCCCTCCCAGGGAGAACCACACCAGGAGCAGGGAAATCCAGACAATGGGGGGGCATCCTTGGGCTAGGGTGACCATGGGGGAGAGGGCGTCATGGAGGCGGGGATGCCGTCCGCAGAATAGTCCCAGGGCCAGCCCGAGGATCCCGCCCAGGGCCAGGCCGCCGCTTCCCCGGAGGAGGCTTAGGAGCAGGGAACGCCAGGTGGCGTCGGAGGACAGCAGCCGCCCCAGGGCCAGAAAGGTGCCCTTGGGAGAGGGAAGCACCCTCCCCTGGTTGTACCAGGAGAAGAATCCCCACACCAGCAGGAGAAGCAGGGGAGGAAGCAGGGCCCAGGGGGAACGGATTAGGCCTTGACGAGGAGAGGTCATGGGGCGGGAAATGCTCAGGGGGCAGGAGGAAGAGACAGGAGAATTTCCCTGGGGGCCTCCTCCTGCCGTCGCTGATAGCGGAGGTGCAGGGTGCGGGGGGCGGCTCCCAGGAAGGCCATCCATTCCAGGTCGGAGGCGGGGCAGCGGCGTCCGTCCACCTCTCCATAGCCCCGGCGTTCCAGACTGCGGGAGAGCAGGGCCAGTTCCTCCCGGGGAAATCCGGCCAGCACCAGGGATTCCCATAACTCCGCTTCTTCCAGCAGGTTCTGCAGTTCCTCAGGGGAGAGGGAAAGGGGGACGGCCTGGGTGAGAAGCCGTGGGGACACCACAGTGGGGAACATGCCGGCCACCGGTCTGGCGGGGGGGAGATACTGCCAGCGGGCGCAGCTCAGGCACAGGAGGAGGGCCAGGGGGAGAAGAAGGGAGGGGAGGGTGCGGGGCATGATGGGGGATTCTCCCTAGCGGGCGGGCAGGGGAAGGATTTGGGTCTGGGAGAAGAAGGAGGGATTGGGGGAAAGGGAGATGGGGGATCCGCTCTCCGTGGCTACGTTCTGAAGGAGAACCTGACGGGTGCGCAGGTAGGGAATCGGCCCCGGCGTCCCCCGGCCCTGGAGGAAATCGGCGAAGAAGAAGACGGGGATGTTGCCCTTGGGGGACTTGTCCAAGATGGTCAGGTTCTGGAGGGTGATGGTTTCGGGCATGAAGCATGGATATCCGAAATCGTGGGTGCCGACATTGTATCCGTTGAGGATGCCGGCCCGGGAGCTGGTCTTGGGCGGCGCCAGGACGCAGTTGCGCACGGTGAGATTTCCCCGCCAGGTGGACCCGTAGTCTCCCCGGAGATTCATGAGCCAGGAGCTGTGGACCCAGGTGTTTTCCAGAAGGACGTTGCCGTAGCCGATGAGATTGATGCCGGCGTGGCCCAGGACGCAGTTGCGGATGGTCACATTGGCCACGCCCTGGTGGGCGTCGAAGCGGGAGAGGGTGCATCCCTCCAACACAAGGTTCCGGCAGAAGTTGGTGCCCATGATGCCCCATTTGGTGGTGTCATGGATGTTGTTGATTTGCTCCACATTCTGGAAGACCAGCTGCACCGCCCGTTCGGCCCCCAGGTCGTAGGTGCCCATGGTGACGGGCTTTCCTGCGGAGCCAATGGTGGAGTAGATCTTGTGGCCGCTGACCCGGCAGTTCCGCAGCACTCCGTTGTAGCAGGTCTGGAAGGAGAAGAAGCCGCTATAGGGGGCGCCCTGGGGGCCTTCTCCGGTCACGTAGTGGGAGTGGTTCTCCAGAATGACATTGGAGCGCAGGATCTGGATGCCCCGGGAATGATAGGTGTATTTGGACTCGGCCCGGTTGGCGATGGTGGTGAAGATGCCTCCCCGGATGACGATGGGGCGGTCCTCCACGGAATAGGCCTTGGCGGAGGTGATTTGGGGAAAATCCCAGAGCAGGGGGGTGGAGGCATGGATGGTGCCGTCTTTCTCCACCAGGATGGTGTCCGAGGCGGACACCCCGTTGTTCTGATTGAGGCCCAGACGGATGAAATGACTCTGGTTCTTGTTGTAGATCACCACCAGGGCCCGATAGGGCAGCACCACCCCCAGATTGCCGGCTCCCTGGCGCAGGGGGGCGGGCACCGTCACGTCCCAGGGGGGAATGTCCGACTCCACCCGGAAGACATTCTTCTGCCCCTCCTTGACGGTGAGCTGGCTGTCGTCAATGAGGAAGCGGGCGTTCTGGAAGTCCGTGTCGGTCTTGATGATGGCGGGCTCCCCGGCCCCGATCCGATAGCACCCGTCGGCTTTTGCCCGCACCGGCAGGTTGCGCTCGTTGGCGTATTGGTGGGCTGCCCGGATGGCGGGCAGGTCGTTCTCCTTCCCGTCCCCCTTGGCTCCGAAGCGCTCGTAGGTGACGTAGTCGCCGGGGGAGGCGGCCAGGAGAAGGCCGGTGCGTCCCGGGGAAAGGAGGATCAGGGCGGTCAGCAGGAGGAGGGGGAGGAAGTGATGCATGGTGATGGTGGTCAGCGGAGGGTGCGGTCGAAGTTGAAGAGGAAGGGGGCGGCCTCCGGGGGCGGCAGCACCGGCGTGTCCAGCCCTGTGAGGTCCGCCTCCCAGCGGAAGGCCCGGATTTTCCCATCCCGCAGGCCCCGCCAGTCCATGGGGATGACCGGCCGCAGCACTGTGGATTCCCCCTCGCGTCCGTGGCGCAGCCGAATCCCCCTGGCGTCCTGGAGGATTTCTCCCGGCGGGAAGACCTCGGGGAGACGGGCCCGGGTGACCATGAGGGGCGGGCGGCTGAAGAGAGTCACAGCGAGAGGCGCGGGGCATTGGGCGCAAAGCTCCTGGAGCTGTTTCTGGTCCATCTCCCAGGAGGCGGCGCACCACCGGGCCCCCAACTGCTGCAGGAAGGCGGCGGCCTGGGCATTCAGGATGGCCAGGCCCTGGCCAGTGGCGAAGGGAGCCTGATGGCTCCGGCAGACTTCCAGGGTGTCCCAGGAATTGGCCTCCAGAAGATGGCCCCGCTGCCGTGCCCAGTCCACCAGGGGCGCCAGGGCGGCCAGGGTTTCGTCGTGGCAGACGGCGGGGAGGGCGAGGGTCAGGGTGCCCGGGGGCAGGGAGAGAGGGGCCAGGGCCGCCTCCAGGGCCTCCGGGGATTCCTCGCCCTGGAGGGTGATCACCAGGGAAAAACTGGAGGGCGGAGGCTGCTGGAGAAACGCCGGGATCTGGCTGAGCCGCAGGCGGAAGATCTTCGGGGGCGTTCCCCCCAGGGGAAGCCGGTTTTCCGGGGAAGGGGTCAGGGGGCGCAGGCTCTCCTGGAGTTCGGGGGAGAGATCCTGGCGGATGGTGCCGTCATCCTCCTTGGTGGCCCGCCGCAGGAATTCCTGGAGGAACTGGAGGATGGTATCCTGGCAGCGCCGGGGAAGAGGAAGGGATTCCAGGTCTTCCTGCACCTGGAGCTGGTGGGGCAGGGAGGCCAGCAGAAGCCGGGCTTGCGGGAGAATTTCCCCCAGAGAAAGGGCGCGCCGGGGATTGGGGATGCGCTGGGGAGGAATGCGGAGATTCTGGGAGAGGCTTCCCAGCTGGCATTGGAAGCAGGTGCCTCCCCTGTCATCCTGGGTCACCTGGAGGAGCAGCGTGGGGGAAGGGGCCGGGGCTTCTGCGGGCGCAGGGACGAGGCCGGGGGAAGGCGCGGCCTTTCTGCCCCGCCCCAGGCTGATGTCCGTCAGCCCCTCCTGCTGGCCGGCATAGTATCCTTCCGTCAGGGAGCGTCCTGTGTATCCGCCCAGGGTCTCGGCCTGTTCCTTCAGAAGGGAGAGGGGCTGGCTTCCCTTCCTGGCGGCCACATAGAGCCCCACGGCCTGGGAAACCCAGGCGGCGGATTTCAGACGCCCCTCGATCTTCAGGGAGGCCACCCCCATTTCCTGGAGTTCGGGAAGGCGTTCCACCAGGCAGAGATCCTTCATGGAAAGGGGATGCCCCTCGGAACCTTCTCCCCCCTCTCTGCGCCAGGCCACCCGGCAGGGGGAAGCGCAGGCGCCCCGGTTGCCACTGCGCCCTCCCACCCAGCTGGATAGAAGACAGTGCCCCGAGGCGCAGAAGCAAAGGGCCCCCTGCACAAAGACTTCAATGGCAATCCCTCCCTCCCGGCAGCAGGCGGAAATCTCCTCCCGGGTCATCTCCCGGGCCAGCACCACACGGTCGCATCCCAGCGCCCGGGCCATGCGCACGCCGGCAAGGGAGGAAACCCCCGACTGGGTGCTGAGATGAAATTCCAGCCGGGGAAAACGGGAACGAAGGGCAAGAATGGCCGGATCCCGGACGATGACCGCATCGACTCCGGTGGCCGTGGCCAGGGCCAGGGTGCGCGCCGCCAGCCCCAGCTCCCGCTGGGTGAGGTCGATGTTCAGGGCCAGATGGGCCTTGGCGCCATGCCGGTGGATCTTCTCCACCACGCCAGGCAGCTCATCCTGGGTGAAATTCAGCGCACCACGCCGGGCGTTCAGGCGCTTGAGGCCGAAATACACCGCATCCGCCCCGGCTTCCAGGGCGGCATCCAGGGTGGCGGCATTGACAGGGGCAAGAATCTCCATGGGACGGGAAAAGCGCAACGGCGCCCCCTCCCTCCCGGGAAGGAAGGGGCAGGGCGCCGAAGTCATGGGATAAAGAAGGGGCCGGGGAGTCCCCGGGGAAGGACTACTTCCACTTGAAGACCATCTTGGCGAAGTAGCTGGTTTCCATGCGCTCGGAACCCTCGGAGACCCGGCTGTTGTATTCGTTGGAGATGCCCAGGCGGAGGCTCAGAGGATACTGGAAGACCAGGGGGATGTCCAGGGAGGATTCATGGAGGGCCCGGTAGTCGTGGAAGTTCTCCCAGGAGGGCTGGAAGGTCAGGTCGGTGACCCACTTGCCCCACTCCTGGATATTCCGCTCGTAGTGCAGGGCCAGCTGGCCGCCCATGGCGTCGTTGTGGCTGCCGTCGGTGTACTTCCGGGCCTTGGCGGAGAGACCGGCACGGAGGCGCAGGCTGCTGTTCTCCCGCTGGAAGAGGTAGTAGCCAAGACCGGCGCCCACTTCCTGACGGAGGCGCAGGCCGCTGGTGGGCTGCTGCTCCAGTTCCCCGTTCACATACCAGGTGGCGGGGGACTCCAGCAGCTGACGCTCATAGTCCGCCCCGGCCAGATACTTCTTGGTATTGGTGTTGTGGTCCTCTCTCCCGTAGCTGGCATTGGCGTAGAGCTTCAGCTTGTCCACCGGACCGGTGAGGGTGGCGATGGCGCCCGCTCCGCCGTTGAACTTCTCGGAGTTGCCGGTCTTGCCGGAGATGTCCAGGGAGAATTCCCCGTCCCACTTCCGGGAGGGAGGCAGGGTGGGATCTTCCATGCCCGCCGTCCACAGATACTTCACGTTCCCCAGGGCCAGGGCCGTGGGGGCGGCCGCAGGGGCCTCGCCGGTGGTCTCGCCAGGGGCGGGGGCGGCCGCTTCCTGGGTGTTCAGACGCCCCTGGATGCGCTGCCCGTCCTGGGTGGCGATCTCCACCGCCCCCACAGTGTCCAGCTTCACCACCCGCTGGGCAGGAATCTTCAGCTCGCCGGCGTAGTCGGTGGCCAGGACCAGCGTCCCGTTGGTGATGCTCTTCAGGGTTCCGTTGAGGACGGAGCCGTCGTTCAGGACAATGCGGTCGGCCCGGAGGAGAGGCAGCAGGAGGCAGAAGGAAAAGAGGAAGAGAAGATTTTTCATGGAGAAGAGGCGGGGAAGGGATTCGGGTTGGGGGTGGATTCGGGAATCAATGGGGTGGGAAGGATCGCCTGGGGAACACTCCGGTTACCCAAGGTAGCCGGACATCCGGAAGGAGAGCAGAAGGCAGCCGATCAGGGTCAGCTCCGGAAGGATCAGACGCTGCCAGCGGAACTCGCTTCCCCGGGGGGTGCACCACCAGGCGACGGAGGGAATGGCCGTCAGCAGAAGCGCCGCCCAGGGAGAGGCCCCCACGGCAAAGACGCAGGAGATGGCGCATCCCGCCATCCAGAAGTGCCAGTACGGGGAGTTCAGGTAGGTGGCCAGGAACATGGCCAGATAGCAGAAGAGGGTCAGGGCGATGACGCCTCGCATATGGGGGGTTATGACGGCCTCGATGCGGCTGGGCCATATGGTCACCAGGAAGGCAAAGCCCATGGCAAAGTGGCCGGAAACCCGGAGGCGGCGCAGCAGCAGCCAGAGCATGGCGGTCTTGAGCAGATGCCCCAGCAGGCTGTGGACGCGGTAGAAGACCAGGTGGTCGTCACCGAAGGAGAAGTAGTCCAGCACCAGGGAGACCGTGGCGGTGGGGGTCCAGGCCTTGTGGTCCTGTGGAGCGAAGGCGGCCTGGATGGAGCGGACGAAGGAATTGCGGTCTGGGGGACGCCAGGGGACGGGCCTCCGGGTCACCAGCACCGGGAGGAAGAGAGCCAGGGAGAAGAAGATCAGGGTAAGCAGCACGAAGAAATCCCACCGGCGTTGGAAGCGCCGGTTCTTCTGCTCCTGGGTCAGGGGTTGGGATGAAGCGGATAGGGTGACGGTCATGGCGGCGGGATCACCAGAGGTTCACGTGCACCTGTTCGGGCTGGTAGTTCGTGCGGGGAGGCTTGCTCTCTCCGGGCCATCCCAGGGCCACGGCGGCCACGGGGATGATGGAAGGAGGCAGATGGAAATGGGTGCGCAGGGCGGTCACCCGGTCTTCATTGGGGTGGACGCCCAGCCAGCAGGCTCCCAGGCCCAGCATGCTGGCGGCCAGGAGCAGGTTTTCCACGGCGGCGGAGCAGTCCTGGATGAGATAGGAGAGGGCCTGGTGGCAGCTCTTTTCCTGATCTCCGCAGACCAGGATCCCCAGGGGTGCCTGGGCCAGGAAGGCGCCGTTGGGCAGACACTTGGCCGTGGCTTTCCGCTCTTCCGGGTCCGTCAGCACCAGGAAGTGGGCGGGGTAGCAGGCCTTGGCGGAGGGGGCCGCCATGGCGGCCTCCAGCAGAAGACCGATTTCCTGCTGCTCCACGGTGCGGGGAAGGAAGGTGCGGATGGAACGCCGGCGGAAGATGGGCTGCAGACGGCGGTCCAGAGCCTCGGCGTCCTTCTCCGGGTTGTCCTGGCGCAGCTTTTTCACAATGCCCGAAGTGGAGCATCCGGGAACCAGGGGAAGAATCCGGATCTGGCTCCCGCAGGCCTGCAGAGCCTGGAACTCATCCCGGTTGAGGGTCTCCGGCGTGTAGTCCCCTCCCTTGACATACAGATCCGGGGCACTGCGGCGCAACGCCTCCGTAGCCTGGGGGCCCGGAAAGATGGAGACAGCGGCCACGCATTCCAGGGAGGCCAGCAGAAAGGCCCGGTCCTCCTGGGAAAGAATGGGACGGCTGGGCCCCTTGAGGGCGGTGACGCTGGCGTCATCGTTCACCAGCACCAGCAGCGCATCGCCCAGGGCGGCCGCCTGGGTCAGATATTCGGCGTGCCCCCGGTGCATCAGGTCAAAGACCCCGTTGGTGACCACCAGACGCCGGTTCTCCCGGCGGAGGGACTCCCGCCACTGCGGCAGCTGGTCAAAAGGAATGATTTTTTCCGAGGGAATCATGAAGGCGAAGGGGGGTCCGTGTCCTTCCAAAGACGGGGCAGGAGGGGAAAGGGCCAGGAAGGAGCAGGTGCGAAACAGGAATATACTCTGCTCCCCGACCTTCGCCAAGCAGAAGACAGGGGCTTTCTCTGAATTTTAGGGACATCTCCCCTCTTTCTTCCGGAAATCTCCGGCGAGGGGAGACAGAAGACGCTTGTTTCCCCCGAAAGGGTCCCCTTCCTCCCCCCCGGGCTGCGGAGAGGGGGAGGAGGGGGTGGGGGAGGCGACGACTACCGGAGGAAGTCCAGGGTTTCCTGGGGCAGGGGAGAGATAGCCTGGATGACCGCCGCCTTGCCCGAGGGAAGGGTGACCTCGTCCTCCACCTTGTTCCCCAGCAGGATGCGTCCCATGGGGGAGTCGTAGGAATACCAGTTCTTCTGGCTGTCGCCGTCGTAGAGGCCCAGGAGGGTGATCTGGCTGACGGTGCCGTCTCCTTCCCGGAGCGTGATGACACTTCCGGGGATGACGTATTCGCCCACTTCCTGGGTGGAGAAGTCCATGGGCTGGCAGAGGCTGAGTTCCTGCTGGAGCTTGCTCCGGCGGCGGGCCAGATTCCTCTGCACTTCCTTGGCGTACTTGTATTCGGAGTTTTCGGAGAGGTCTCCCCGGGAGCGGGCGTCTTCGATGGCGGCGGTGTTGGCGGGGATTTCCTCGTTGAGGAGTTTCTCCAGGTCCGCCTGGAGCTGGCGGTAGCTGCGCAGGGAGGTGAGGCGGTCGATGGTCTGCTTCACCTGGGTGGCCACATTCTCCTCCACAATGGCCTTGGCCTCCTCGCTGATGCGGGCGATCTTCACCAGGAGGGATTGCTTCTCCCGGGTGTCCAGCAGGGGCATGCGCTTGGCGCAGCGCACCAGGGCCCGGATGGCGTTCAGGTCACCCTGGTCCATCAGCACCCGCTTCTTGTCGGAGCCCTTGCCCTTCACTTCCGTCTGGGCCTTCACCACCTCGTAGAGGAACTCCTCGCTGTCCAGCAGAGCCTTGCGGAGATTGCGCTGGCTCTTCAGGTAGTTCCCCTTGACATCCCGGTGGAGGGTCTTGAAGAGGAGGTCGCTGTTGGAGAGGAAGTTGGCGCGCTCTTCGCTGGGCTTGACCTTCTTCCACAGCCACATGAAGTGGTCCGCCGTGGCCCGGCCTTCCTTGAAATCCCGGAAGAAGCGGGCCTCAAAGGCCTTTCTCTCCTCGGCGTCCAGGATCTTCTCGGTGTAGGCCCAGAGATGGCAGGGCATCTGCAGGGTGCCTTCCATGAGGTATTCGGCTCCGGCAATGCTCCGGCTCAGGGCAAACCAGTTGGCCACATATTTGCCGGGAAGGGCGTCGGAGACGCTGATGAAAAGCGCCAGGTCGTGCCAGGGCAGGAACTGCTCCTTCAGCTCCTGGCAAAGCTCCTGGATCAGGTCCCGGGTCAGGCTGTTCTGGAAAAGCACCGAAAGGGCGCTGGCACAGCGGACCGCCATCTCGGGACGCCCCGCCTCCCGGGCAAAAATGGTCTTCAGGTTGTCCCGGTTCCAGTCCCCTCCTTCGGGAATCCCGGTCTTCTCCAGGCGCCCCAGCATCTCCACCAGAGAACGGCTGTAGTCCCAGCGCCCGGCCAGGAGGGTCTGGTTCTTCTCGCCGCCCTGGCTCTCCTGCTTCTGGGAGGAGCACATGGCCCGCAGCTCCGCCACCCCGTAGTAGGTGGGAACCAGGATCTTGTCCACCAGGGACTGGGAGGGTTCCTGGCAGGTGACGATGCTGTCGCAGGCGGCCTGGTAGAGTTCAGGCAGGCTGGCAAAGGAGACCTTCTTCTTCAGCACCAGGGACTCCATGACGCCGTCGGCCAGCAGCACGACGCAGCGTCCCAGGAGATCCCCCAGGGAAAGCCGTCGCTCGGGATCTTCCGCCAGGGTGATGTTGCCGTGCTGCTCACTCACTTCCTGGACGGTGTTCAGGCCCAGGTTGGGGAGCCAGAGGCGGACGCCCGGGCGGAGGGCATGGAAGACCTGGAGTTTGGCGGCGGCCGCCAGCACCGGGGCGGGGCTGTCCAGGGTGAGGCCCAGGACCTGGAGGATTCCCTCGGCATTGGGGCACTGGGGATGGAGGGTGTGGAAGAGGCGGATGTAGAAGCGGCGCAGATAGAGCTTGTGCTCGCCGTCGTCATCCAGTCCCATGTTCAGCATGGCCTGCAGGAGGTTGCGCTGGGGGGTGGCGAGGGGGGCGTCTTCGGGGAGGCTCTGGAAATATTTGACGGCGTGAGTCTTCCAGCCCAGCTGGAGGGAGGGAGGCCAGGCGTGGGCCCGGGAGGGGGCGGCATTCAGGAGCTGGGCCAGGGTTTCGCAGGTGGCGGGGGTCTTGGGGGCCTGGGCGAAAAGCTCGTCCAGGGCATGGAGATCACGATAGGTGGGCGACATAGGATTTGGGGGGCTGCTCGTGGAATGGCGTCTCTGGCGCTGCCGTTCCCGGGAGGGAGCGGGGTGTCAGAGGGGCCGGATGGAGTGAACGAAAAAGGGAAAAGGGGGCAACGGGGAAGGCTAGGGGCGCAGGTGGTTCCGATTGTCTTCCAGATTTTCCAGGATCCGGGTGGCGTCGTAGAAATTCCAGATGGGTTCGAGAACCAGGACATCTTCGTCCCGCATCTCCGGGGTGAAATGGGAGGCGCCCACATAGGTGCCGTCCACCACCACGGCGAAGAGCAGGCCCAGGTTGGCGCCGGCGGTGTGGTGCATCCGGTTCAGGGACCACATGTCCACCTGGATCCGGAGGCCATAGCACCCGTTTTCATCGGGGCCGTAAAGCTCGCCTCCCAGGAAGTCCCGGGCATCCATGAAGGGGAAGTTCTGGATGGTGTACTGCCATTCCCGGTTGGAGTTGCGCACCTGCTTGTTGAGCCGGGTGCTGATCTGGGGATCGGCGAACTCGTGAAGAGAGAGGACAAAGGCGGGGGTGTAGGTCCGGCAGGAGGTGGCCAGGAACAAGGGGAGAAGAGCCAGAAGGAGAAAGGGGAGAAAATGGCGTTTCATGGGCAGAGTCGAGTCAGGAGACATCGGAAAGCTTCCGGTAGAGGGTGGCCACGCTGATGCCGAGGATTTTCGCCGCCTTCTCCTTGTCGTCTCCCTGTTCCGCCAGCACCTTCTTCAGAAACTGCCGTTCACAGAGCCGGAGGTAGGCCTTCAGGGTGAGGGAGGGAGCGGAGGCAGGGGGCTCCGGCAGCTCCTGGCCGGCTTCCCCCAGCTCCCTGGGTAGATCCCGGGGACGGATGAGACCCTGCTCCGCCAGGGTGGCGCCCCGCTCCAGCACGTGGATGAGCTCCCGGATGTTGCCCGGCCAGCGGTGACGCTCCAGAAGAAGCCGGGCGGCAGGGGAAAGCTGAAGGGGGACCGCCCCTTTGCTCCGCTCCTCCAGAATGGCCTGGCACAGAAGGGGAAGGTCGCCGGAACGCTCCCGGAGCGGGGGAACATGGAGGGGGAAGGCGCTGATGCGGTAGAAGAGGTCCTGGCGGATGCGCCCCTGCTCCCGGAGCATCTCCACGTTCTCGTTGGTGGCGGCCACCACCCGGACATCCACGGAACGGGGCTGGGTGGAACCCACAGGACGCACCTCCCGCTCCTGCAGGGCCCGGAGCAGGGCTATCTGGGTGGCCAGGGGAATGGAGCCGATTTCGTCCAGGAAAAGAGTGCCGCCGTCAGCGGCAACAAAAAGGCCGTCCTTGTCCCGGACGGCTCCCGTAAATGCTCCTTTGACGTATCCAAACAGCTCGCTCTCCAGAAGGTTTTCCGGCAGAGAGGCGCAATTGACAGGGATGAAGGGCTTTCCTCCGCGTCTCCCCGCCTGGTGGATGGCCTTGGCTACCAGTTCCTTCCCCGTGCCGCTCTCCCCCAGGATCAGAACGGACATGTCGGAATCGGCGACTTTCTCGATCTGATGATACAACTCCTGCATGGGCTCCGATTCCCCTACCATCAGCCCAAAATGACGGCGAATATCTTTGCTGCTTCCCCCTTCTTCCCCCGACTTCCTCTCTCTCCCTGGCTCTCCATCCCCCCCCGGGATCTCCCCGCGACCCCTCAGGGCTGCCCGAAGGGACATAAGCAATTTCTCCGCCCGGATGGGGGTGGGAATCCATTGCATCGCCATCCCTCGCTCTACGAGCTCCTGGGCCTGGGACATGGCGTCGTAGCTGGTCAGCAGGAAGACGGGACAGACGCCGGAATCGGAGAGGCCGGGAGGAAGCACCTGGGATAGCCGAATGTCGCAAAATACTGCGTCCCATCCCCCCGCCGCCAGCAACTCCCTCGCCTCCTCCGGCTGGGATGCCGTGCGCACCCGACACTCCTGGTTCCGTAGAAGACCCCGGAGAATCTCTCCGCGGCCTTCGTCCGTTTCCAAGAGCAGAATCCGGACCCGCAAGGGACCGCTCCCCATGGATTGGCTTGACTCTTCAGACATAGGGCGATAATGTATCCTATTCTAAAAGGATTGCACAGAACAGGACAAATCCGACGCCCCGCTCCCTGGTCCCCGCCACGTGGCTTGGCAAGGTGGCGCTTCCCGCCCAGCGACAGGGAATCCCGGGAAAGTCTCCGGCCGGCGGGGCAGGGGGGAAAAACTTCCTGTCCCCCAGGGGCCATCCGGTGGTCGGAAGCATACATTATGGAAAATGCGCCATGGGATTCCCTTCTTCCCGGGAGGAGGCATCGAAGATTGGCATGGTGGTTGCTTTTCAACCTCTTAAAGACAAGAGCAGACCGGGCAGACGGAAGGGGCGGGGACTCCCTGGAAAATGCTCCGGAGGGCTTCGGGATTCCTCTTGACCTCATCCCTCTCCCCCACCTGTGTCTGAAATCGCCGGAAGCGGGCCGCTGCAGGCACCCCGGCATGCGGATGGACAAAAATGAAAATTTTCTCAGAAATAAGAAAACTGGGGCTGGTTTTGTGGCTGGCCTTGCTCCCCTGTAGCGTCGTTGTCATGGGACAGGAGACGGCTCTGCCTCCGGGCCTTGCCGCCCAGACCGGAATCCGGGGAATCTGGGAGCTGACGGCCCACTTCCCCACCGAAAGCCAGAGCGTCTTTCTGGCTCTGGGGGAGAAGTTGTCGGCGGAGGACAACTGGGTGGCGCCCCCCGGCTCTCCGGATGCCGACCATGACGAACGCCTGGTGCTTTCCCATGGCGCCAAATTCTACCAGGCCATGGTTCTTCCCTGTCTGAAGCTGGAACAGGCCTCCCAGAAGTGGACCATCGTCCTCTCCCAGCCCGAGGAGAGCGAGGCATGCCAGCTTTCCCTGCGCCTTCGCCAGGGAGAGATGCCGGAGGGGGCGCAGATGGTGCTGTGGAGCCCCGAAGGGGAAGAGCTGATGCGGTGGGATGGACTGACTTCCGGGGAGGCAACGCTGACTTGCTCCCTGCTGCGGGGAACCATGACCATGGAAGTGTCCAATGCCTACCGGTATCAGGACGTGGTCCAGGAGATCCCCCTGGAGCCCGGCTGGAATCTTGTCTCTTGCAATGTGGAGCTTCTTTCCCAGGCCACGGTGGGAGAAGAGGAATTGCTCGCCAGTGCCCGGGTGGCCACCTTCCTGCCCCGCACCCTGACCAGGCCAGCCTCCCTGGAGGAATTGGCCGCCGGCCAGGCCTTCTGGATCTACGCCCCCCAAGAGGGGCTGGAACTCTGCCTGGAAGGGAAGGGGCGCGTGGGCGCGGAGACGGCCTTCCCTTCCTCCGAGACGGGGGGCGCCCGACGCTTCCAGGGGCTGGTGGGCCAGTGGCAGGAGGACGGGGCGCCTTCCCCTCCCCAAAAATCCCTTCCCGAGAACGCTTACCGCTGGAACCCGCAGCAGGGCGCCTTCGTCAAAGCCGCCGGGTTGCCGGAATGGACCACGGGATACGTCCTTCCTTGAAAAGGGTGTACACCACATAGGGTTGGGGAGAGGCGTTTTCTCTCCTTCCCTCCCTCCCAAAATTTTCCCTCCGTTCGCTTATAGTACAGGACTTGCCTTCATGCTGGGGGGCGAACCGCCTGTATTCTCGACCTTTCCACCATTTTCTATCCCTTGAGACACACGAAGATGATTCAGAAGCATAGCTTTCTTCTCGCCGCTGTTCTTTTCGCCTGTGTGTGGACGCAGGCGGCGGGGGCGTTCACCATCCATGTCATGATGGGAGGGGAAACCCAATCCCCTTCCCTGATCTTCGGGGAGGCGACGGAAGCCAAAACCGTTCCCTTCCCTCCCTTCTCCGCCATGTTCGGGGTGAAGGACGTCTATCTGGCCCACCCCGAAAATCTGGGGGGAGTTGCCAACGTCAGCGGGGATCTGGCCCGCTTGGGAACCGACCTGCGCCTCGCCTCCGCTGAGAATGCCTGGGTGTTGGTGGCCGCCACGGACGCCCGCTTGACCCTCCAGGCCGCCGATGGCGAGAGCGAGGAGATTGTTCTCTTCCTCACCCAGGATGACGCCCCAGGGGGAGAGCCCCAGGAGGTGACCCTCCCCTATTCCCTCTCCGCCAAGGCCGGGGTGAACTACACCCTGCGCAAGACCCGGAATGGCAGCCCCATCACTCCCGCCCAGGATCCCGCCAATGTGGTGGTCTTCCTGGACCGGGCGGAAGGGGAGACGAGCTTCACGGGGGAGGAGACCCAGGTGGCCACCACCGCCCAGACCCTCACTCTGAAGCTGGTGAACGGAAACACCGATCCCGTGACCCTGGAGGACATCTACGGGACTTACCACTACGCCGACGGCACCACCTCCGGACAGGCTCCGGAAACCGGCTGGATCCTCCAGGTGAAAGGCGGGGCCGCCGCCCTTAGCTACGGGGAGGATGCCACCATCACCCTGGGGGAGGGAAGCACCAGCGTCACCCTCGCCGCCCAGGCCCTGAAGGGCGGATACAAGCCCATCGCCGCCTCCCTCTTCGACGAGGAGGACCAGAGGATAGCCACGGTCAACTGGGTCATCCTCCCCTCCGGCACCCTGGACTACGATGGCAACGGAGAGGTGGACATGGACGACGCCATGTATGTCTACAATCTGGTGGGCGCCGGATGCCCCACTCCTGAGGACGACTGGTTCGTGGCCGCCGACTTGCAGCCCTTCACCACCAACGCCACCTGGGAGCTTCTCCAGGCCGCCCTGGAAACCCTCCAGGGACTCCCCTCCCAGCTGGATTTCGACGGCAATGGAGAGGTGGACATGGACGACGCCATGTATCTCTATAACTTCGTGGGGGCCGGCTGCCCCACCCCCGAGGACGACTGGTTCGCGGCCGCCGACCTGCAGCCCTTCACCACCAACGCTTCCCAGGAACGCCTCCAGGCCGCCCTGGAGACGCTCCAAAGCCTCGGTTCTCAAAAATAGCGGCCTGGCAGCGTCTTCCCCTCCCTTTTTTCTTTTTTCTTCTCTACAACTGTAAGGAGTCATCACCCTATGATTTCCCGCTTTGCCGAATTTCTCCGCAAAGGAGCCGCCTGGGCGGTCTTCCTTGCCGCCACTCTTCTCCTTTCCCAGGGAGTGCGGGCCGACTGGACCATCGACTTGGTCTCCGGCTCCGAGGTGAACGGCACCTTCCTGGAAGGCAAATACATCGACGGCGTCTCCACCCGGGGCGCCACCCAGGTGTATCTGACCACCGACGAAAACAACTGCCAGATGCTGAATCTGCTGCTGCTCCGGGATGACACCCAGGAGTGGGCGGGCATCACCTGGGAGGAGGTGCTGGGAGGCAAGGGGAACAACCCCGTTCTGACCTCCACCAAAATCCAGCTCTATCCCAATGCCGGCGTGGGCCAGATTCTGATTCCCGCCAACAGCAACCGGGTGCTCCTGGGCACCGTCTACCACAATCTGCTCAATGGGACGGACTCCAGCGGCGCCGTGGGTTTTGACAAGCTGAATTCCGCCCAGTCCACCAACGCGGGCATCTACGCCAACAAGGTGAAGGTGAATGGCCCCGGCAGCGTGATGATGCTGAAGGGATTCAACTTCACCGTGGCGGAGGGCACGGTCTTCGAGACGGACGAAGAGGTGCCCC
Organism: Lentisphaeria bacterium; assembly: GCA_016302315.1. Classification (GTDB taxonomy): domain Bacteria; phylum Verrucomicrobiota; class Lentisphaeria; order Oligosphaerales; family Oligosphaeraceae; genus UBA1724. The sequence continues at coordinate 27,027 of JAEDNW010000001.1, read as the reverse complement.
TGGAGGTCTCTCCCCTGGACGAGGTCTTCACCTGCACGGCCTGGAATGGCTCCGACCTGGTGCCCACCACGGCCGTGAAGTTCACCATGGCCGGCTTGGCCACGGAGAGCACCGGCACCGGCTCCGTGCTTCTCACTCCGGATGGCGGCTTCCGTTTTATCCCGAAGAAGGATTTCTTCGGCACGGTCACCCTGGAATACACCGCCACCTCCACCGAGGGAAAGGGAAGTGTGAAAGGCAGCCTCACCGTGACGGTCCACGATGTGGATGACATTCCCACGCTGACCAACAAAGGCTCCAGCTTTGTCCTCATCGAGGGCAAGGCGGTGAAAGATTTGGGCGATGCCATCTACCTGAATTTCTCTGAAGAGGAGGTGGATCGGGAACCCTCTCTGAAGAGCGAGGCCACCTTGACCTTCACTCCCGTGGACGGAGAGGGGGAGACCATCACCTTCCCGGTGACCCTCACCCCCGTGACCACCAGCGACCGGGAGCCTGGAACATACACCTACAGCGTGGATTTCTCCCAGGTGGATCTGGTGATCCCCTACACCACCGTGAAGCATCCCGCCGCTCGGAAAGAGTACACGGGAATCCTCTCGGTCACCGACGGCGGCAAGGAGGCCTATGCGGTGACGTTGGACGGCATCCCCGCGATAGTGAAGGATGTGGATATTGCGCCGGTGATCACCGGGTTCGGAACCAAGCCTATCTCCGGCATGCTGGAGCTCGTGGCGGGTAAGGTTCGTACTTGGAAGGTCCAGGCGGACTCCCTCTTCACCCCGGATGTGCTGGCCGCGGACGCGGACGAGGAAGACGAGGTCACGGTGAGTCTTGAATACTTCTACGAGGACATGCCGGCGATGACCTTCACCCAGATTCCCTCTCCTTTGGAAAAGGGCAGGACTCTGGTGGCTGTCGCCACCGCCACCTCCGGAACCCTGGGCGCTGCCCTGCGCGGATACTACCAGGTGGTGAACAAAGCCCCCGAACTGGCGGAGAACAGCGGACGCATCTTCATCCGCCGGGGCGGAAGCACGCTCACCGGCAGCGTCACCTTGGAAGTCACCGATGTGGATGGGGCTGACGACATCACCGTGAACAAGGGCTACGATGACACCTCCACTCTGCCTGATGGCCTGACCATCGACCGGAAGGACGACGGGAATGTGGCCACCCTTACCCTGACCTTCACCGTTCCCGAATCCGCCCTGGGCGGAACCGAGGATCTCCAGGCCCGCTACTCCGTGTGGATCGGCGATGCCGACCAGGAAACCTCCCGCCAAATCTACACCCTGGAGGTGGATTTCAAGGAAAATCCCGTGCCTGTGGTGACCCTGGAAGAGAGCAGTGTCACCATCGCCGAGGTGGACGCGGAAGGGAACCCCACCTCCTTCCTGGTGAAGGCCAGCGCCACGGACAGCGATGTCTATCCCGCCGGCGTGGGCGCCTGGAAACTCCAGGTGCCCGAGGGCTGGAGCTACCAGGCCATCAGCGAGGAGACCGGCTCCCAAGGCAGCGGAACTCCTGTTTACAGCGCTTCTTGGAAGGTGACCAGCAATGGCTATGACACCATCGCCCTTGCCGAGGGCGGCGCCTCCCGGCTCGCCAGCGACTTGTTCACGGTGAAGGTCATCGCCGTGGATGGGGAAACCCAGGGCGAGGGCTCGGCGGATATGGCGGTGACGGTCAACGATGTGGACCGCGCGCCCACCGTTCCTACCATCCTCCACCAGACTCCTGGGGAAGCCTTCCACGGAGACACCCTGACGATTGACGCCTCCGGCTCCGTGGACGCCGACGGGGACCCCATCACCTACGCCTATCTGTGGAGCTACAGCGCTGATGGGGTGACCTTCACCGAGGTGGATGGAGAGGGAGAGAAGGGAGACACCCTGAGTCTTGCCGCCGCCATCAAGAAGGGATACACCGTGAAGGTGGCCTCCCGGGCCGTCACCAGCCCCTACGGGGAAGGAGCGGAGAATGTCTTCTCCGAACTCTCCCAAGCTGTCGCCTGGGTCATCGGCAATACTGCGCCCTACTTCTACCACGTGGGCACGCAGCCTGGAACGGCCTCCAATCCGGAGATGCCCGAGGAACCCCTGGAGTATGTCTGGGAGATCGCCGAGGACGCCACGGAACAGTCCCTCTACGTGAACGCCTACGATGTGGATGAGGCCGACGGCGTGGATTCCCTGACCTACGCTGTGGAAGCCCTGGATGCCTCCGTGGGCACCATCGAGATCGATGCCACCACCGGAAAACTCACCTTCACCCCCGCCAAGGACTACTTCAACGACGGCGTCTCCATGCCCCAGGTGGTGGTCTCCGCCAAGGATGAATCCGGCGTCAACGCCCTCCAGGTGCCCGTCATCTCCCTCAAGGTGACCTGCGTGAATGACGCTCCCGTGGTGAAGGCCGAAGACCAGTATGTCCTGCCCGATCAGCGGGGCGAGGAACTCACCGCCACCTTCTCCGTGGACATGGGTCCTGGGGAAGAGGAACAGGAGCTCTCCGATGGCCGCATCATCCAGGTGTCCGATCCCGACAGCATCTTCCTGTCCGATCCGGTCATCACCGTGGAGAAGTCCACCGCCACCCTGACCTACACGGTGAAGGAGGAGGCGGAGCTGGGCAAGAGCGCCACCATCACCTTCGCCGTGACGGACAATGGGTTCACCGGCGAGGCGGAGGATCCCCAGGAGAGCGAGCCTGTGACCATCACGGTCTTTGTGGGCGCCTCCCCCTGGTATCCCATCATCTCCTTCACCTGCGTGGATCCCGAGGCCCATGCCGATGGTCACACCTTCCTCCTGGAGAGCGACGAGGAGACCCTGGCCTTGACGGTGAAGGGGAGCCGCACTCAGCTGCTGCCCGAGGACTATGCCGCCGCCGGCTTCGAGGGCTATCCCGAGAACACCGAGGTGACGGTGACCATCCTGGTGTGGACCATGACCGATGGCACCACCGAGGAAGTCTGTGCGGAGCGGGAGCTCTCCGTGGGCGAATACGGACTGCCTGGACGGCCCACCTGCGCCGTGGATCGGGTGACCGCAGATGAAAATGGCTGGGTTGCCCTCCCGGAGATCCAGGTGCCCATGGCCCGGTCCTATCGGATGCGGGTGGTGGATGAGAATGGGGAGACCCTCCAGAGCGTGGGTCCCGTGGACTTCCAGGCGGACGAGAAGGGCATGATCCTGCCCACCATCGCCAGGCAGGAGCTCCAGATTCCCCAAGCGGGCGAGTTCCTCCTGATGGTGCAGGGCTTCAACCCCGCCGGAGAAGGGGAGGAGGCGGCCGTCCTGACCATCGAGGTGCCGGAAGCCACCGCCCAGGAACTTGCCTGGGGCAGCGCCCCCGCCTTCGCTCCCGCCAATGGCAAGGTGCTGACCTCCGAGACGGTGAAGTTCGCCTGGCCCGTGGCCACCAACGCCCAGGAATACATGATCCGGGTCTACGGTCCCGATGGGCGGCTGGTGAAAGAGGTGAGCGGGCTGACCGCCAACAACCTCACCCTGGAGCTGCCCATGGGAGAAGAGGCCACCACCTACACCTGGTATGTGACCGCCAAGGCGGGCAGCGAGGCCATCGCCAGCGCCCAGATGCAGTTCACCCTGGCCACCGCCACCCGCACTCCCGTCATCACCGGGGTCTACGATGTGAGTGGCAAGATGATGCTCTACACCGAAGGCATCCTGGATGACACCATCCAGATCACCTACGACTACCAGTACTTCTCCATCGCCCAGATGAAGTGGTTCTACGGATTCCAGTGCCCCGCTATCATCACGGAAAACGGAGCCCTGGATCTCCAGGTGCTGGAGGATCTGCCTCTGGCCGAGGGGGACTATGTGGTGCTGCTGCCCTACGTGAATGGGGAGAAGACCGGCGACTACGTGGTCTACCTGGTGCAGCCGGAACCCGGCCTGTAGAGCTCCCGGGCGCCCCAGGAGGGGCGGAGAGGCGACCGCTTCTTCCACCCCTCCCTCTGCCCCCCCCACACTCATTTCCCTTTCCTCAAATCGTAAATGTCAACAAGGAGATTTCCTATGAAGAAAAGTCTGCTCCTGATCTTTAGCCTTCTGGCCAGTCTTTCCCTCTTTGCCCAGGAGGCGGTGACCGAACCCGCCGCCCCCCAGGGCGAGCCCGCCGCCCCCACCTTCCAGCAGGGCGAGGCCGGAAGCGACTGGACGGTCTCCGTGGGCGTCGCCTATCGGAACTTCCATCGCCCCCAGATGAAGTCCGGCGCCACTCCCTCCTTCCAGAACTTCGTCCTGGACGATGCCACGGGAAGCTATCTGGAACCCACCAACGAGAACCTGGAAAAGGCCTGGAACTCCCGCTATCCCGGACTGGATGCTGGCGTCAATCGCCTCTCCTTCGGGGATCTCCAAGGCTCTCAGGGAAGTGGCCGGGGCACCTATGGCCTCCGGGAGCAGATGGCTCCCGCCGTGGGCTTCTCCACGGGATTGTGGAGCCAGGACAATCTGGATCTCCAGCTGGTGGCTAACTTCCAGTACTACACCCTGGGCACCCAGGCCGGCGGCAGCGCAGCCGGAGCCTTCGTCTCCTCCTATGACCGCTTCGTGAGCAAGGTGGACTCCGTGTTCACACCCTCCGATGTGAAGATCCCTGGCCAAGGCGGCGCCGGTTCCGTCCTCCTGGACAGCAAGGTGAAGTTCGACATGGACCTCTATGTCCTGGATCTGGGCGTCTCCCTGGGCTACAACCTGGACAATGGCCTCCGGGCCTATGTGGCCGCCGGCCCCACCCTCTCTGTGGCGGACATGGAAAGCACCTCCTATGCCGGCATCACCACGGGAGATCAGCGGATCGGAAACCGGGATCGGGCCAACGAGACCGAGTTCAACTGGGGACTCTACGCCTCCGCCGGCGCCGGATACTGGTTCAACGAGGCCATCGGCCTCTCTGCGGAACTCCGCTATGACAAGGGCTTGGGAGATGTGGGCACCCGCTACGTGAGCCAGTCCCTCAACTCCTTCGGCGGAATGATGAAGCTCCAAATGCGCTTCTAGCCTCCCCCTAGGGAGAGAAGAGCCCGCCTCCCAGGCCTCCCCGCCTCGGAGGAATTTCTTCGTCGGGAAAGGCGGCACCGGGTCTCCGGTTCCGCCTTTCCTGTTTCTCTGCCCCACCACACCTCTCTCTCTCTCGAAATGCTAAAAAAATCCCCAGAGGGTTGAAAATTGTCATAGCATATTCATAATAAACAAGTTATATCTTTTTTTATTATCCTCCACGACATGCGCCGATTTCTGCCACTCATCTTGGTTTTGATGCTCTGTTTTTCCCTAGTTTCCTTAGGACAGTGGGAAGTTGCGGGGGTGGGGCGCATTCAATCCTTGGAGAGTTTGGGAGACAAGGGGGAGTTGTGGTTTCGGGGGACGCCTTCGGGGAAGGGGGATTCCTTTGTGGGGGGCTATTCCCTTTCCCTATTGACGGGGGAGTGTGTTTCCTGCCTTGCCAGCGAGCCGGTGCCCAATCCCTTTGGGTGGTCTTGGCGGGTGTTGCGCATGGGGAGTGGCGTTCAGGCGGGGGAGTTTTGGGGGCTGCGCCGGGAGCCCACGGATGCCACGGGACAGAATTGGGTCATGCGCCTGCTTTGGCAAGGGGGGGATGGTCTCCAGACCATGATGGGAGAGAGCACGTGGAGAGAGCTTTGGGTTCGGGAGGAGGAGGGGAATCGGGAGCTGTGGGTCTATCGGGGGGCTGGGGAGGGTCTATGGAAGCGACGTTGGCCCTCGGGGCCGGGGGCGATGACGGAGGAGATCGTTGAGGCCTTGCCGAAGGACACGGGAATGCGCCCGGTGAGAACGGATGATGGGCTGGTTTATCTCTCCCAGGAGGAGCAGGAGCAGATGGGCCTGCGGAGGCAGAATCTGACCACGGGAGAGAATGCGCTGGTGGAGCTTTTGGGGCGTCGCCAGGAGTTGGGGGTCTATTCCGGGGAGTATCAGGCCAATCTCTTCTGGATCGCCGCCTCCTCTGCCGGGGACGCCTTGGCCTATCCCGCCGTGGATGGCGCCCGGGGAATGCGTCTCCGCCTGGCAACCCTCCAAAAGGACGGAACCTGGAAATATTCTTGGATCTCCCCGGGAAAGGCCTGGGAACCCGCCTTCTCCCAGGATGGACGCTTCCTTCTCTTCCGCACCGAGACGACCCTCTGTCTCTGGGATCGACAGGCGGAGGCCCTCCAGATTCTGGCGGAAGAGCTTTCGTTCCCTGAGGTCACCGCCCAATCCGGCCCCCATTGCCTCTTCTCTCCCAATGGACGCTTTGCGGCTTGGCTGGACAAGGAAGGAGAGCTTTTCTCCCGGGATCTGGGCGCCAGGATCGGCGTGGAGAACTCCCTGGTTCATGTGCCTACGGGAGGACGGGAGATCTCCCTGGGAATTGGCCTAGGAGGAAGCGAGGAGACCACCACCCTGCATTGGGAGATGGGGGAAGGCTCCGACCCGGTTCCCTTCGCGATTCTCTCCTCCACAGGGGCGGAGATTCTTCCCGGGGAGGAGGTCTCTCGGGAGACTCTTCCCTGGTCTGTGGCGGCCACAACCCCAGGAAAGACCGGACAGGTCATCCTGCGCCTGGGGCTGGATTCCGGAGATGTCTGCGCCCTGACCCTCCTCTTTACGGATTTCCGATGCCTGACGGATGGCCTCTCTTCCTCAGAAACCCTCTATCGCTATCCCGCTCTCTTCTTCCCCCAGGACGGCCTGCTGCAGACGGTGACCAATGCCCCGCTGGCGGGAGAAGCGGCGGAAGAACCCTTCCTCTACGGACGGGAGACCCATGCAGGGGCCTCCTGGAGCCTGTTCTCCCCCGGGGAGGCCGTGACCTGGGCCCAAGGCTGTCCCCAAGCCTCCTTCTGGATCCGGGAGAAGGACGGTGCCTTGTTCCGCAACGGGGTCTGCGTGGAGGCCTCTCCCCATCTCCAGGAACCCGGGGCTCTGGCGGTCTCCCGGAATGGGGCGGTGGCCGCCCTGCTGGCCACTGGGGAACTCCGCTTCTCTTCCGACGGGGGGGCTTCCTGGGAGAGCCTCTCCGCCTCCGCGACTTCCCCCTTCCTCTCCGCCAATGGCACCACCCTCCTCTGGCAGGAGGGCACGAAGCTCATGGGGCGCCTGGGAGGCGCCGGCGCCACACCTGTCTCCCTTAGCCCCCGCTCCGTCGCGGTCCTCTGGGGCATGACCCAGGATGGAGGGAAGGTTCTCTTTCAGGAGGAGGGCGGGGCATTTTATCTCCTTCAGGCCCCCTTCTCGGCCAGCGCATCCCGCCTCACTCTTCTTCCCCTCCCCGAGGACGCTACCCAGCTTTGCCTTTCCGCCAATGGCCGTCGGCTGGCCTTCCTCTATGTGCCAGAGGGAGAAAGCCGGCAACGCGTTGGGGTGTGGGATCTCCTTTCCGATTCTCCGGAGGTGGTGTGTCTGGCCCCGGAGGCTGTGCTGCCTCCCCGAAGCCTGGCCATCTCTCCCTCCGGCAGGCAGATTGCCTTCTCCACCTGTGCGGACATGGAGCAGGGGGGCAGGGAGCCGGCGGAAAATGGGCATTGGAATCTCTATCTCTGGGAGGATCCTCTCTGGTCCAATCGTGCCCCCCAGTTCTCCATCACCGCCTTGAATCCCCTGACAGAGGATGCCCCGGAGACCAATCTGCGTCTCACCCCTCTCTTGGATGAGGATGGCGACGGGGTGGCCCTCTGGGTGGTTGTCCCTCCCGCCCAGGGAACGCTCCGCCTGGCTCCCCCCGATACCCGCCTCTCTTTCCCCCGGGTCTACTATCAGGGAAATCCCGATTTCCATGGAACGGATTCCTTCACTCTCGGACTCTCTGACGGAGAGTGGGAGGGAACCGCCGCCTGGAATCTCACTATCACCCCGGTGAATGATCCTCCTTGCTGGCCCCAGGACTTCCCCCAGCTTCTCACGCTCACCGGGGGAGAGGAACGGGAACTCGCCCTGTCCGCCCAGGATCCCGATCTGGCGGACGATCCCCCCGATGTGCTGACCTACTCTCTGGACGAGGGATCCCCCGCCTGGGTCACCGTGGGCCAGGAGGGAGGCCAGGAGGGATGGCTCCGCCTCACGCCTCCCCTGACGGCTCTCCCGGGAGAGTATTCCCTCACCCTCCGGGTCACAGACCAGGCCGGGGAAACGGCGGCAACCACCCTCCTGATCCAACTCCAGCCCCTGCCGGAACTCTCCGTCTCCTCGGCTCTGCTCCGGGATGCCTCCCTGGCGCCCCAGGCTCCCGCTACCCCCCAGGAAAAAATGCTGGCCGCCCTGGCGGGATGCTGGCAGGAGATTCCCCTGGTACGCTATAGCGCCCTGTCTCTGCCGGGAGATGTGTCCCTGGCGGCCCTCCGCCAGGCCCTGGACACAACGGCGATCTATGTCTATGACCACGGGGCCTTTGTGCCCCTCCGGGAAGAGGGAATTCTGCCCGGGGGAACGGGATTCTGGGTGCTGCCCGGGCCCGCCTGGGAGGAGGGGGAGGGTTCCCTCAGGCTGACGCCTGCGTCTGCTCGCCCCGCCGGTCTTCCCTTCACCGGCCCTCTCCTGGGAGAGGAGACGCCCCCCCAGGGCTCCTCCTGGGCTCCTACGCCGGAAGGGTGGCAAAGGACGGAGAGGTGGCAGATGGGACGGGCCTATTTCCTGGAGACGCCTTCCCATGAGTAGCGCCCCGAAGACATCCCCGACTCCCTGGAGACCCCAGGACATTTACGTGGTCATTCCCTGCTACCGGGAGGATCCCGCCGTGGTGGAACGCACAGTCCGCCCCCTGGTGGAGCAGGGATATTCCGTGGTGCTGGTGGACGATGGCTCTCCCGTCCCTCTGGCTCTTCCGTCCCTCCCGGTGACCATCCTCCGTCACGAGATCAACCGCGGCCAGGGGGCCGCCCTGCAGACGGGAGGGGACTATGCCCGGGAAAAGGGCGCCCAGGCGGTGATCCACTTTGATGCCGACGGACAGCACGAGGCGGCGGCCATCCCCCGGGCCCTGCAGCTACAGCGGGAAAGCGGCGCCCAGGTGATCCTGGGCTCCCGATTCCTCCGGCAGGAGGATCTCCAGGTCATTCCCGCCTCCCGCCGGACTCTCCTGAAACTGGCCCGCTGGGTCAATGGCGTCCTGACAGGACTTTGGCTGACGGATGCCCACAACGGCTTCCGACTCCTGACGCCCCAGGCCCTGACGAAAATCCGACTGCGGGAGGACCGCATGGCTCATGCTACGGAAATCCTCCTCCAGATCCGACGAAATCATCTCACCCTCCGGGAACTCCCGGTCCATGTGACCTATCCCAAATATGCCAGACAAAAGGGACAGCGCGCCTGGGCCGCCCTGGAAATCCTCACCGACCTCTTCTGGGAACGATGGCTCTGATTCCGGATATCCCTCTGGCCTTGACGGAGGCCGTCGCCCTGGACTTTGAAACCACCGGGGCAGCCACGGAGGAGCAAAATCTCCCCTGGCAAATCGGTGTGGTGGTCCTTCAGCAGGGCAGGGTGAATCTCGCCCGCTCCTTCACCTCCCTGCTCCGGGTGCCACGGGACTATCCCTTCAATCCCTACACCCCGGGTCGATGGGCCAGACTGCGGGAGGAGCTGGCTTGTGCCCCCACCCTCCAGGAACTGTGGCCCGTCCTCCGCCCCCTCCTTCAGGGGCGCCCCCTGGTGGCTCACAACATTTCCACGGAGCGGGGAATCTTGTCCCAGGAGTTTCCCCTCCAGTCTTTTGGCCCCTGGGTGGACACTCTGACCCTGGCCCGGGCGGCCTTCCCCGGTCAGAAGGACTACAAACTGGAGAATCTGGTGCCTTCCCTGGGGCTTTTGCCGGTGCTGCAGAAGCGGTGCCCCGGCTTAAGTGCCCATGATGCCTTCTACGATGCGGTGGCCTGCGCCACCCTGCTGGAAAGCCTGCTTGCCGCCCCCGGATGGCAGCAGCTTTCCGTTTCCCAGCTGGCGTCCATCCGTCCCTGCCGCTCTGCCCGAAGAGGGTAGCCCCTCCTCCTCCCCGTTCTTCCTTCCGCGCCTTCCCTGCGAATCCTTCCATGTTTGATTCCTCTCCCATTGTCTTTTCCCAGGACTTTCCCCCGCCCCCGGCCCGACTCTTTCTCGTGGGCATCGGGGGAATCGGCATGAGCGGGCTGGCCCAGTTTTTGAAGCATCAGGGATACGAGGTGGCCGGCAGCGACCGGGGCTGGCAGGAACCCTCCCGCCAGTTTCTCTTCCGGGCTTTAGAGAGCCAGGGGATCCCGGTTTTTCCTCAGGACGGCAGCGGTCCCCAGGCCTTCCGGCCCGACGGCTTCGTCTTCACTACGGCCATTGAACCGGGAAATCCCGATGCCCTGGCCATGCCCCATCTGCCTGTCTTTCACCGCGCCCTGGCCCTCTCCCGGCTTTGCGCCCAGACCCGGGGGACCCTCATCGGGGTGGCGGGGACCTGCGGCAAAACCACGGTCACCGGCTGGCTGGGCTCCGCCTTGCGACGCCTGGGACACTCCCTGGTTCTGGTGAACGGAGGCTATCTCCCGGAATGGGAAACCCCCACGAGCCCCGGAAATTTCTATGCCACCCCGGGCATCGCCACCCCCCAGTTTACTGTGGTGGAAATCGATGAAAGCGACCGCTCCATCCGGGAATTCTCCCCGGACTACGGTGTGGTGCTGAATGTGGGGGACGATCACTACAGCACCGAGGAATTGGTCCAGGTCTTCCAAGGGTTCCTGGGACGCTGCCGCAAAGGCGCCCTGCGCCCCGAATCCCTGCCTGAACTGGCCGCCTCCCCCATCTCCGCAGAATGCCGCACATTCCCCGGCCAGGCCCGGGAATATTCCGCCAATCCCCAGGGAATCTCCTTCCTGGGACCGGAGGGCATACGCCTCCGGAGCCGGCTCTCCGGACGGCACAATGCCCTCAATGGCCTGGCCGTCTGCCAACTCCTCCGCATGGCTCTGCCGGAAACCTCCCCGGAGGAAATCGGGGAGGCCATGGCGGGATTCCAGGGGGTGCGCCAGCGCTTCGAGATCTTCCCTACGCGGTCGGATGCTCCCGGCATCGTCAACGACTACGCCCATAATCCGGAGAAAATCTCCGCCGCCATCTCCGCCGCCCGGGAACGCTTCGGCTCTCCCCTGGGCATCGTCTTCCAGCCCCATGGCTTCGGTGCCCTGCGCTTCATGGAAGAACCTCTCCGGGAGCAGCTGAAGGCCTGTCTCCTGCCCGAAGACCGCCTCTTCCTGCTACCCGTCTACTATGCGGGCGGCACCGTGGCATTTTCCCCCACCTCCCAGGAGGTGGCCCGGCGCTTTGCCCAGGAAGGCCTTCCCGCGGAATTCCAGGAAGGACGCCCCGGGGCGGAGGCCGCCCTGCGCCAGGGAACCTTCCGCGCCTGGCTCATCCTCGGGGCACGGGATGCCTCCCTCCGGGAATGGACCCGGGAACTGGCGGAACAATGGACCCCGCAACCGGGAGAACCCAAATGAAACTGCAGAAAGAATCCCCCTCTTCCCGAGGGCAGATGGGAATGGCCTGGCTCATCCTGGGAATCATGCTCCTGGTGGTGGCCGCCGCTGGCTTCCTCCTCTGGGGGATCTGGGCCTCCACCCCCTCTCAGAGAGTGCAGATGACCTGGGATGTGCTGCGCACGGAAAAACTCAGCTTCCTCACCACCCAGAAACAGGAGTGGCAGGCGAATCTGGGCTCCACCAAAGCCGCCTGGTATGGCATTGAGGAATCCCAGGGCACCATCCTGGCGGATGTCTTCTATGGCTTCGATATGAGCGAACTCTCCCAGGAGGACGTCTACCAGGAAGAGGATGGCACCGTGGTGATCCGCTTCCCCCATCCCCGCATCCTCACTCTCTCCCTCCGCCCGGAAACCTACTCCTCGGTCACCAAACGAACCGGCCTTATGTTCCTCCGGGGATTGGTGGAGGACCAGGACCATGAACTCCAGCAGCGCCTGGCTTCCCTGAAGCAGGATGTCCTCATGGATATGCTCCAGAAAAAGGAATTGCCCCTCCAGGAACTGGAAGAGGGAATCCTGCAGTTCCTGGATCCCATCTTCCAAAAACAGGGCATTCCCTACCGGATCGAGTTCCCGGAACAGAAACCCCAGAAGATGATTCTGGATTTCATGAAGATAACCACCACAACGTAAACAACCCCCGCCCCCAGGGAAAGGTTTCCCCCCTGTCCCCCGGAATGCATCCCGTGCCCCGGGAGGGGGGGGACAAAGGGTTCCCGCACATGGGCCGATATGGGCAAGCGTTCATGAGAGTTTCGAGCGCTGGCGACCCATTTTTCGACGGTACTTCTAGAAGGATTTATCCTACAGGGGATGGCGGGATGGGGGAGCGGGGAACCTAATTTCCCCGCGCGCGTACGCGCATACGTCCCAGACCACGTTCCACGGGACGGGGGGCGAGGCACGGGAAGATCCCCCGTATCCTGCGCTATTCCCTCCACCCCGAACCCCGCCACGGTGGTGGCGTTGGGGGGGGGGATGTGTGTGTGGCTGGCGGGAGGGGGGAAGTCGTAGGCCAGGGGGGAGGCGTTATATTTCCCTGCTTTGCCGCGGCTTCGTGTGCGCCCTCCCTTTTTTTGTTGTTCCTTCCCTGGAAAATCCCTATGAGTACCGTATTTCGTGTGTTCGTTGAAAAGCGACCTGGCTTTGATGTGGAGGCCCGCAATTTGCTGGCGGATCTCCGGGAGACTCTCGGCCTTTCCGGGCTGACGGGACTGCGGCTTTTCAAACGCTACGATCTCTCCGGTCTGAACAAGGAGGAATTCCAGCGGGCCCGGGATTCCGTGTTGTCGGAGCCCAACTGCGACGATGTCTTCGTGGATGTCCATCCGGAGTTTCCGGGTGCCCTCTGGTTTGCGGTGGAGTATCTTCCGGGGCAGTATGATGTGCGGGCGGATTCGGCGGCCCAGTGCATCCAGCTGTTGACCCAGAAGGAGCGTCCCCTGGTGCGGACGGCCACCCTGTATGCCCTTTTCGGGGAGCTGTCCGCCGAGGATGTGGCCCGGGTGAAGAAGTACATCATCAACCCTGTGGAGAGCCGGGAGGCGGTGATGGGGGTGAAGCCTTCCAGTCTGGAGATGACGGCGGAGATTCCGGCGGATGTCCGGGTGATGGAGGGATTCCTGGATCTTTCTCCGGAGGCGCTTCAGGAGATGGTGAAGAGCCTGGGCCTGGCCATGAGCCCGCAGGATCTGGCCTTTGTCCAGGAGTATTTCCGGACGGAGGAGCATCGGGAGCCCACCTTCACGGAGATCAAGGTCATCGACACCTACTGGTCCGACCATTGCCGTCACACCACCTTCCATACCAGTCTGGACCAGGTGGAGCTGCCGGGGGAGGAATCGGCCCTGGGGGCTCCCATCCGCGCCGCCTTTGCCAAGTATCTGGAGATCCGGAAGGAGCTGGGCCGGGAAGAGAAGACCCTGTGCCTGATGGATGCGGGGACCATCGGGTCCCGGGAACTGAAGCGTCAGGGCAAGCTGGCCAATCTGGATGCTTCCGAGGAGATCAACGCCTGCTCCATTGAGGTGGAGGCGGAGATTGACGGCCGCAAGGAACCCTGGCTGGTGATGTTCAAGAACGAGACCCACAACCACCCCACGGAAATCGAGCCCTTCGGCGGCGCGGCCACCTGTCTGGGCGGTGCCATCCGGGATCCCCTCTCCGGCCGTTCCTACGTCTACCAGGCCATGCGCATCACCGGTGCCGGAGATCCCCGGGTGCCGGTGGAGGAGACCCTTCCCGGAAAGCTGCCTCAGCGGAAGATCACCCGGACGGCGGCGGCGGGCTATTCCTCCTATGGCAACCAGATCGGTCTGGCGGCGGGCAAGATCCAGGAATACTACCATCCGGGCTTTGTGGCCAAGCGTCTGGAGCTGGGGGCGGTCATTGCGGCTGCCCCCAAGGCCAATGTGATCCGCAAGCAGCCGGAGCCCGGCGATGTGATCCTCCTCATTGGCGGCCGCACGGGCCGGGATGGCTGCGGCGGGGCCACAGGCTCCTCCAAGGCCCACACCGAGGAATCCCTCCAGAGCTGCGGCGCCGAGGTGCAGAAGGGAAATCCCCTGACGGAGCGGAACATTCAACGGCTTTTCCGCCGCCCGGAGTTCTCCCGGCTGGTGAAGCGGTGCAATGACTTTGGCGCGGGGGGGGTCTCTGTGGCCATTGGCGAGCTGGCCCCCGGCCTGACCATCGATCTGGATGCGGTCCCCAAGAAGTACGCCGGCTTGGATGGCACGGAACTGGCTATTTCCGAATCCCAGGAGCGCATGGCGGTGGTGGTGGCCCCGGGAGACGTGGAGGCGGCCCTGGCCCTCTCCGCCCAGGAAAATCTGGAGGCCACGGCGGTGGCCCGGGTCACGGGAGAGGGACGCCTGGAGATGCAGTGGCGGGGACGCCCCATTGTCTCCATTTCCCGTGAATTCCTGGATACCAACGGGGTGACCCAGCATACCCAGGTGAAGGTGGAATCCCCCGATGCCGCCAGAAATCCCTTCCTGCCTCAGCCGGTCCAGGATCTGCTTCCCCGCTGGATGGACACCATCCAGGAACTGAATGTCTGCTCCCAGAAGGGACTGGTGGAGCGCTTTGACGGCACCATCGGCGCCGCCAGCGTCCTGGAACCCTACGGCGGCAAGACCCGCCTGACGCCCAGCGAGGCCATGGTGGCCAAGCTCCCCGCCATGGGACACACCGAGTGCTGCACCATCATGAGCCACGGCTATGATCCGGATGTGTGCTCCTGGAGCCCCTTCCACGGCGCCATCTACGCCGTGGTGGAGGCCCTGGCCAAGCTGGCGGCGGCCGGCGGCGATGCCTCCCAGGCGCGTCTCTCCTTCCAGGAGTACTTCGAGCATCTGGGCGGCGATCCTGCCAAATGGGGTCTGCCCCTGGCTGCCGTGCTGGGCGGCCTGCGGGCTCAGCTGGAATTCGGGACGGCGGCCATCGGAGGCAAAGACTCCATGTCCGGCACCTTTGAGCGTCTGACGGTGCCCCCCTCCCTGGTGTGCTTCGCCGTGGTGGCGGGAGACGCCCGCCAGGTGGTGAGCCCCGAATTCAAGGGAGCGGGCCATCCCGTGACGCTGCTGCCGGTGTGCCGTCTGGCCGACGGAACCCCGGATTTTGAGGGGCTGCGCCGGAATTTCGCCGCCCTCCACGGATTCATCCAGGAGGGGAAGGTGCTGGCGGCCCAGACGGTGGGCCGGGGCGGCATGGCCGCCGCACTCTCCAAGATGTGCTTTGGAAACCTGGTGGGCTTCCGGGGAGAACTCCCCCAGGACCCCGGGACGCTCTTCACCCCGGACTACGGCGCCATCCTGGTGGAAAGCCAGGAACCCCTGCCCGGATATCCTGTGGTGGGCTGCACCACCGATGACGCCGCCATCACTGTGGGCGCCATGCGCTATCCGCTCTACGAGGCTATTCCCGCCTGGGAACGCCCCCTGGAGAAGATCTTCCCCACCCGTACCGGAAAGACACCTCTGGCCACCTGGGAGCCCTGCGCCCAGCGCAACGGGAGCAAGCCTGCCATCCGGGTGGCCCATCCCCGGGTCCTCATTCCCGTGTTCCCCGGCACCAACTGCGAGACGGATACGGCCCGGGCCTTCGCCCAGGCCGGCGCCATCCCCGAACAGATCCTCATCCGCAATCTCTCTGCCGCCGACATCGAGGATTCCGTGGAAAAACTGGTGAAGGCCATCCGCAATGCCCAGATCGTGGCCTTCCCCGGTGGCTTCTCCGGCGGCGACGAACCCGATGGCTCCGGAAAATTCATTGCCACCACCTTCCGGAATCCCCGGGTTCGGGAGGCCATGGATGATCTCCTCCATCGGCGGGACGGACTAGCCCTGGGAATCTGCAACGGCTTCCAGGCCCTCATCAAACTGGGCCTGGTTCCCTACGGCGAAATCCTTCCCTCCCTGGAAAAAGACGCCCCCACCCTTACCTTCAATACCCTGGGACGCCACGTGGCCACCATGGCCCGCACTGTGGTTGCCTCCGTCAAGTCTCCCTGGCTCCTCCACGCCCGGGTGGGGGATGTCCACGAGGTGGCCATCTCCCATGGCGAGGGCCGCTTCCAT
The DNA here is from genome assembly GCA_016302315.1 of Lentisphaeria bacterium. Lineage (GTDB taxonomy): Bacteria > Verrucomicrobiota > Lentisphaeria > Oligosphaerales > Oligosphaeraceae > UBA1724. The sequence goes on along the minus strand of JAEDNW010000001.1, from coordinate 10,903 downwards.
GCCACGCCTCAGCAGGTGGCCGAACTGGTGGCGGGAGGCCAGGTGGCCTTCCAGTACGCCGACCTGGAGGGACGCCCCGCCCTGGAGATGCCTTGGAATCCCAACGGCTCCGTCAATGCCATCGAGGGCATCACCTCCCCGGACGGCCGGGTGCTGGGCAAGATGGGACACTCCGAACGCACCTGGGACACCAATCTGGGCAAGAACATCCCGGGCAACAAGGACCAGGGAATCTTCGCCAGCGGTGTGGAGTACTTCGCATAGCCCTTCCGCCATCCCTTTCTCTCCGTGAGGTTCTCCGACAGTCATCTCCATCTTCCTCTGGAGGGGCTGACGGCCTGGCGGGAGGCGGGCCTGCTCTCCGGCGTGGTCTGCGCCGACCCTCCGGAATGGGAGGCATGCCTGGCCACCTGTGCCGCTGCCGGAAAGGGAATCCTTCCCGCCCTGGGCGTCCATCCCTGGCATCTGGAGAAGTATCCCCAGGAGGAGACCCTGGCGCAGCTGGAAAGACACCTCTCGGAGTGCCCCCTGGCCGCTCTGGGGGAGATCGGGGTGGACCGGATGCCGGGACATCCTTCCCCGGCATGCCAGATGGCCTGGTGCAAAGCCCAGCTGGCGCTGGCGAGCCGGTGGCAGCGGGTGGCCATTCTCCATGTGGTGCGGGGCTGGGAATTTCTCTGGCCCTGCCTGGATGCCTTCCCTCAGGTGCGCATTGTGGTGCACGGATTCCACGGAGGCCGGGCAGAAGTCTCCCGCCTCCTGGCCCGCCCCGGCGCCTATGTTTCCCTGGGGTTCTCCCTGCTGCGGGCAGGGCATCGCTTCCTGTCGGTGGTGCGTTCCCTTCCCCGGGAACGACTGCTGGTGGAGAGCGACGCCCCCTTCGGAAAACATTCTCCCGTAGAGCTGCCGTCCCTCATCGCCCATCTGGCCTCCCTGCGCAGGGAGGATCCGGAAACGCTGGCCTGTGCCCTGGCGGAAAACCATCGTCTCCTTTTCGGAGAGGGAGAGATCCCCTGATTCTTCGCCCCTCTCTTTGTTTTATAATTCGTTCATTTTCAGTCACTTATAAAATTTAGGATCTTCAATTATGATGCAGATGAAAAATCCCGCCACTCCGGCATGGGACGCTTTGCAGCGGCACTTTGAAAGCCTCCGGGAGACCACCATCGCCTCCCTCTTCCAGCAGGAGCCCCAGCGGGCCCAGGAGTACCGGGCGGAGTTCCAGGATATTCTGCTGGACTATTCCAAGAACCGGATTGACCGGAAGGGAATGGAGCTGCTCTTTGCCTTGGCCCGGGAGGCGCATCTTCAGGAGAACATCGAGGCGATGTTCACCGGGAAGAAGATCAACGAGACCGAGAACCGGGCGGTGCTGCATATCGCCCTCCGGAACCGCTCCAACACCCCCATCCTGGTGGATGGCAAGGACGTGATGCCGGAGGTGAACCGGGTGCTGGATCAGATGGCCGACTTCTGCCGCCGGGTCCGCTCCGGAGAGTGGCGCGGCTACACCGGCAAGCCCATCCGGAATGTGGTGAACATCGGCATCGGCGGCAGCGACCTGGGCCCCAAGATGGCCTGCGAGGCCCTGAAAGCCTACGGCTCCCCCAGCCTCCAGTGCCTCTTCGTCTCCAACGTGGACGGATTCCACCTCTGTGATACCCTCCGGGGACTGGATCCCGAGGAAACCCTCTTCATCGTGGCCTCCAAGACCTTCACCACCCAGGAGACCATGACCAATGCCAACTCCGCCCGCAACTGGATCCTCACCCGCTTCGGCACCAAGGAGGCCATCGCCCGCCATTTCGTGGCCGTCTCCACCAACGGGGAGGAGGTCTCCAAGTTCGGCATCGACGTGAACAACATGTTCGCCTTCTGGAACTGGGTGGGAGGCAGATACTCCCTCTGCTCCGCCATCGGACTGCCCATCATGCTCCAGATCGGACCCGAAAATTTCCTGGAGATGCTGGCGGGACACCATGAGATGGACTGCCACTTCCGCACCGCTCCCCTGGAACAGAATCTCCCGGTGATCCTGGCCCTGCTGGGAATCTGGTACAACAACTTCTTCGGGGCCCAGTCCCATGCCATCCTCCCCTACGACCAGGCCATGCACCGCTTTGCGGCCCATCTGCAGCAGGTCTCCATGGAGTCCAACGGGAAATCGGTGGATCGCCACGGCAACGCCGTGACCTGGCAGACCGGTCCGGTGATCTGGGGCGAGCCCGGCACCAACAGCCAGCACTCCTTCTTCCAGCTGCTCCATCAGGGCACCAAGCTGATCCCCGCCGATTTCATCGGATTCTGCCGCTCCCAGACCCCCGTGGGGGACCACCACCGGAAGCTCATGGCCAACTTCGTGGCCCAGACCGAGGCCCTGGCCTTCGGAAAATCCACGGAGCAGGTGATGGCCGAGGAGCCGGGAATCACCCCCGCCCTGGCGGCCCAGAAGACCTTCCAGGGGAACCGGCCTACCAACACCATTCTGGCGGATCAACTGACTCCCCGCACCCTGGGACACCTCATGGCGCTCTACGAACAGAAGATCTTCACCCAGGGCATCCTCTGGGACATCTATTCCTTCGACCAGTGGGGCGTCCAGCTGGGCAAGGTCCTGGCCAAGCGCATCCTGGCGGATTTCGCCGCCCCGGCGGATGCTCCTCTGAACCACGACGCCTCCACTTGTCAGCTGATCCAGCGGCTGCGCCAGCGCATGTAGTCGCCGCCTCCATGGCCTGACTCCGGTGCCCCCTTTCCTCCCTTCCCAAAAGAGTTTTGCCCAGCGTCCCCTTCGGAAACGGATGGAGCGGGTGGCCTCCTTCCGCCGGTGGGCGGAGTTCCTCTGGATGGCGGTGTTCTGCCTCCTGGGACTAGGCGTGCTGGGGGGGCTGCTGGGGGAGAAGCTGCGGGAGGACCAGTGCGGCGGCCTCATGCTGGCCGGGGTGATTCTGGCGGTGGTGTTCCTCCTCTGCTGGCTCTTCACCGGGCGGCGCCGGTTCACCATGTCCCAGCTGTGCCGGGAGTTCCAGAGGGATCTCCCCCGGGATGCCAATGCCCTGGAAGCCGCTCTGGAGCTGGAGGACAAAAGCGCCCGGGGAGAGGCCCTCACCCCGTTTCAGCGGGAATATCTGGCGGAGCTGCAGGTCCGCTATCTGGGAAAATGGGAGGAGACGGCCAGGAATGTCCCTTCCTGGCGTCCCGGCTGGCACGGCAGACGTCTGGGGTGGGCGGCCCTGATGTTCCTCCTCCTGGTGTGGGGAGGCCGTCATGCCTGGGGAAGGCTCGGACTCTGCCTCTTCGCCCCTCCGCCCATCCAGCTGAATCTGTCTCCGGCGGAGGAGGTGTCCCTGCATCAGGATGTGATCCTCAGGGCCATGCTCCGCCGGTATGATGCCCCGGACGGGGTTTGGCTGGAGGTGGACTGCGGCGGAGAGGTGCGCCGGGAGGCCATGAATGCCGTGGGGGGGGAGACCTGGGAGCTGACCCTCTATGATGTCACGAAAAATGGCCGGGTGCGTGCCGTGACCCGGAAGGCTGTTTCGCCCTGGGAGCGTCTCCTGGTCTACCGTGCCCCGGCCCCTCGCTCCGTGGAGATGGTCTGCACGTCTCCCGCCTATATGAAGGGGGCGCCCCGGAGGTATGGGGAGTTTCAGGATGTGAAACTGATGGAGGGGGAGACCCTCTCCGTGAAATGCGAGATGCCCAGGGGGGAGACCTGGCGCCTGGTCAGCAAGGAAGTCCCCGGACGAAAACTGGTGGTGAACTCCCCCGAGTCCTTCCTCCCCAAGGACGGCACCGTCTATTATGCGGAATTTCTCCGCTTTCCCTATGTGGTCCAGGGACGGGAATTCCAGGTGCAGGTGACGCCGGATTATCCTCCCGCCGTGGATCTGCGCAGCCCCGAGGACGACGGGGAGATGACCCCCTCCTATATCCCGGAATGGGATGTCTGTGTCTCCGATGACTTCGGCATTCGCAGCGTGGAGCTGCATTATGCCGTGGATGACCAGGAGGAGCAGCATTGGGAACTCTGGCGGGGGGAAGACGATCCCCGGGAATTGAAACTGCGCAAGACGCCGGACTTCGGAACGCTGGAGCCGGGACAGGTGGTGCTGGCCTGGGTGGAAGCCCGGGATAACCGGGAACCTCAGTCCCGCCTGGGGCGGGGCAGGGCCGTCTTCCTGACGGTGAAGGAGGAGCGCACCGAGATGCCCGTGCCGGAGAATCAGAGCCCCGGGGACACCCGGCAGCAGGCCATGAGCATCAGCGACTTGATTGCCGAGGCAAAACGGTTGCTGCGGGATACCCTGGGACTCTCCCGGGGCGAGGGGATCATGAAGGCCGGCGACGCCTCCCGCCGATGCCTGGATCTCTCCCAGGATCTGCGAAACCTCTCCCAGGCAATCCGGGGCCGGGAGGCCCAGATTGCCCATGCGGCCTCCGTGCCGTTCCTGGATCCCTCGGTGGGCGGCCCTCTCTTCCAGGCTTCCCAGGCCGTGGGGGAAGCGGCGGTGATGGTCCAGGAGGGACAGGTGGAGAAGTCCATGCTTCCCCAGCGCCGGGCCCTGAGTCTGCTGAGCCGTCTGGAGGCCCTGCTGGCCCGCAATGCCCAGTCCATGGCCGGCGGCGGAGGAGGGCAGGGGGAGGGACAGTCTGCCGGCGAAGGCTCCGGGGAACAGGAGGGACGCCCCTCCCGGGAAGACCGGGGCGACCGAAGCCTCTCCCTGGAGAAATTGCAGCAGGCTCTGGAGGAAGTCCAGCACCTCCGGAATTCCCTCCAGGATCTCTACCCGGATTTGGGGCCGAAGGATCGCCAGAGAATCCAGGAGATGACGGAGCGCGCCGGCGCCCTGGTGCCCCAGGTGGCCGCCCAGGAGGGCGGAAGCCAGGCGGTGGAACCCCTCCGGAACGGGACGGCGGAATTGAAGGCTGCCGGGGAGGCCCTCCAGGGCAAGGCCCTCTCCCAGGCGCAGATGCGGGTGCAGCGCGCCTTGGTTTCCCTGGGGACTGCCGAGGAAGCCCTGGCCCGGGCCCTCCGCCAGGAGGCCCGGCTTCAGATGGAGCGCCTGACACGCCAGGCGACGGATCTGGCCCAGCGCCAGGAGGCCCTGGCGGCGGAGAATCAGGGGCGCGATGCCTCGGAGGGAGGCATGAGCCAGCGGCGGGAGGCCCGGGAACGTCAGGAGGCCCTGGGACGGGAGACCCAGGCGCTCCAGCAGGAAAGCCAGGAGGTGGCCCGGGAATTGGCCCGCCGTTTCCCCCAGGCCGCCAGTGCGCTGGAGAGCATGATTGCCCAGAGCCCCCTTTCCCGGGAGGTGGGGGGCGCCCAGAGCCGGGCCTCCAATGCCCTGTTGTATGGCCGGTATGACCTGGCGGCGGAGAATCAGCAGCAGGCGGCGGAGGGGCTTCGCCAGTGGAGCGGGCATCTGGCCCAGGCAAGCCAGGAGATTCCCCTCTATGGCACCCGGGAGCTGGAGCAGGCTCTGTCGGAGCTTCAGACCATGCGGGAGCGTGTCATGTCCTCCCTGGACACAGAGGGAGGGGAGGGCGTCCGGGAAGCCTCCCGCCGCCTCCTGGAGGAACTGGGGAAGGCCTTTGGCATGCCCAGGCTGGCGCAGCTGTCGGAGAAGTCGGCCCAGGGGCGTCCGGAGGGGGCGGTGTCTGCCCTGGAGGAGGCCGGGGAGCTTTTGCGTCAGGAGCTGAAGAGGCTTCAGGGGAATACGGGGCGGGAATTGATGTGGAACGCCTCCCCGCCTCCCAGAAAGTACCGTCAGCAGACCCAGGAATATTTCCGCCGTCTCACCCAGGAGCCGTAAGGGCGGTTTTCCGCCCTGGGTTCTGTGGCGGAACCAGGGGGCTTTCTGTTGGCAAAATGCCGGGGAGGATTTACATTTTGCCGTTTTCCTCAAGCCCAGTATTTTCTTTTCCTACCATCCACCTGATGCCGGGAGGCTGTGGAGACGGGCCAAGAACGAGGAGCATCCGGAGGAGGGAGTTTTCCTCTCCGGGAATAGCGCATCCCTGGCTAGTCCAGGCCGCATTTCACGGCATCGGGTCAACATCAGGAGAGCCAGTCTCTTATGTCCGGACATAATAAATGGTCGTCCATCAAGCACAAGAAGGGTGCCGCTGACGCAAAGCGCGGCGCCATCTTCTCCCGCGTCTCCAAGGAAATCATCCAGGCCGCCCGTGAGGGGGGTGGGGATCCTGCCCTGAATGCCCGTCTGCGCGCCGCCGTGGCCGCCGCCAAGGCCGCCAATATGCCCAATGACAACATCGACCGCGCCATCAAGAAGGGCACGGGAGAACTGGGCGGCGCCGCCATCGAAGAATTCACCTACGAAGGCTACGCCGCCGGCGGCGTGTCGGTCATCATCAACTGCATGTCCGACAACAAGAACCGCTGCGCCTCCGATATCCGCTCCTTCTTCACCCGCCACAACTGCAAGATGGCCGGCTCCGGCGCCGTCTCCTACAAGTTCAAGCGCAAGAGCCGCTTCGTTATCGAGGGCGACTGGGCAGACGAGGACAAGCTCATGGAGCTGCTGATGGAGGTGGATGTGGACGATATCCAGGTGGATGAGGGCACCGCCGAAATCGTGGCCGCCCCTGATGCCTTCGCCAAGATTCTGGCGATCTTCGAGGCCAACGGCATTGTGGCCACCGAATCCACTCTGGCCATGATCCCCGACAGCACCACCATGGTGTCCGATGTCAGCACCGCCAAGAGCGTCCAGAAGTTCGTGGACGCCCTGGAGGACTACGATGACTGCCAGGCTGTCTACCACGACATGGAACTCTCCGATGACGTGGCCGAGGCTCTGGCCGCCGAAGAGGAGTAGTTGATCTCCTCCCGGGAAAGGGAGAGTTCTGCCCCTTTCCCGAGATCTCTTTGACGTTACGCAAAATCCGCCGTGATGCCGCCCCTTCGCCGGGATGCGGAAGCGGCGGATTTTCTGTATCCCCCGGTCTCCCTCCCTGCAATACTCCCCCAAGGAACTTTCACGTATGGACTTGAAAATCGGAACGATTCAATGGATTCCTCAGACGGGATGTGACCATATCTTCGATCGCATCGCTTCGCTGGGGCTGCATACCTGCCAGCTCTCCAACTGGGACATGTCCCTGTATCGGGATCCGGTGCGCCGGAAGGAGAGCCTCCGCCAGATCCAGGAGCAGATGGAGGCGAAGCAGGTGCGTCCCTGCGCCTTCTGGGCAGGCTACGGCGGAATTGTCCGCTGGAACTTTGTGGAGGGGCCCGTGACCATGGGCCTGGTGCCCGCCGCCTACCGGGCCCAGCGGGTGGTGGATTTGCGGGAGGGGGCGGATTTCGCCAAGGAACTGGGCCTGCCCGCCATCATCACCCACTGCGGATTCATCCCCGAAAACATGACGGACAGCGAGTTTTTGCCTGTGGTCATGGGGATCGCCGAGGTGGCCACCTATTGCAAGTCCCTGGGGCTGCAATTCTGGTTCGAGACGGGACAGGAGACCCCGGTCACTCTCCTCCGGGCCATCCAGAGGCTGGAGGAACTGGGGCTGGACAACCTGGGCATCAATCTGGATCCCGCCAATCTCCTCCTCTATGGCAAGGGAAATCCCATTGACGCCCTGTCGGTCTTCGGACGCTATGTGCGGAATATCCATGTGAAGGACGGCTGCGTGCCCACGGACGGCAGGTCCCTGGGGCCGGAAAAGCAGGTGGGGCAGGGGATGGTGAACTATCCCCGGTTCATCCATACCCTGAAGGAAATCGGATTCTCCGGGGAGTTCATCATCGAACGGGAGATTGGAGAGAACGAGGAGCAGCTCCGGGACATCCGGGAGACCATGGGGAACCTGGAGAAGTGGTGGAACGCCGGGGAGAAATGAGCCAGCCCCAGGTTCTGTATCTGGATAACCATCTCCTGGTGCTGGACAAGCCCTGGGGGATGCTGACCCAGCCTTCGGGAACCCGGGAACCCTCCCTGGAGGATTGGGGAAAGGCCTACCTGAAGGAGCGCTTTCAGAAGCCGGGCAATGTCTTCCTGGAGGCCGTCCACCGCATCGACCGGGTGGTGGGCGGCGTGGTGCTCTTTGCCCGCACCTCCAAGGCCCTCTCCCGCCTCAATGCCAGTCAGCGCAGCCACGAGATCCGGAAAACGTATCAGGGGCTGGTGTGGCGGGGAGAGACCCCGTTGGCGCAGACCCCCTTTGGGGAAAGTTCCGGGGAATTGCGGACCTGGCTGGTCCACGAGGAGCATTTTGCCCGGGTGGCCGCTTCCCCGCAGGAGCCAGGGGCCAAGGAATGTGTGCTGGGCTTTTCCCGCTCCCAGGTTTGGGAGACCGGGATCCTTCTTACCTTGGATTTGCAGACGGGACGCTATCACCAGATCCGCGCCCAGCTGGCCGCCAGCGGATTCCCCCTGTGCGGTGACGTGAAGTATGGCGCCCCCGGGGAAAGCCGGGGACCCTTCCCAAATTTCCGGGAGGGCATCGGCCTGCTTTCCCGCACCATCGAATTCCCCCACCCCGTCACCCGGGAACGGATCCTCGTGGAGAGCCGCCTCTCTCTCACGGACCCCCGGGAATGACCGGATACTCTCAAGACAATCCCATGTCCAAAAACTACTGCCCCATCCTGGGAACCCTGGGATATATCCTCTCCCCCGACCGCACTGCCGTCCTCATGACCCACCGCATCGCCCGAAAGGAGGACGAACAGTATGGGAAATACAATGGGCTGGGAGGACATCTGGAACCCAACGAGGATGTGGCGGCGGGAATGATCCGGGAAATCCGGGAGGAATCCTCCCTGGAAGTCACGGAAATGCAGCTCCGGGGCACGGTGAACTGGACCGGCTTCGGCCCCCACGGAGAGGACTGGCTGGGCTTCATCTTCCTCATCACCGGCTTCCGGGGCACCCCACTCTCCCGGAACGAGGAGGGCATTCTCTCCTGGATCCCCTTGAAGGATTTCCCCCGCTATCCCATGTGGGAGGGGGATCGCCACTTCCTGCCCCTGGTCTTTGACGGGGATCCCCGCCCCTTCCACGGCTATATGCCCTACGAAAACGAGCATCCCCTTTCCTGGAGCTATTCCCGCTTGTGAGGAATGGCTCCCTTCCCCCTCCCTCGGGAAATGCCATGAGACTCCTGGTCCTGTCTGCTATTCTGTTTTCCGGAATGCTGTGCCTGACGGCGCAGGATGCCTCCCCTTTCCAGGGGAAACTGGAACTCCTCCCCGTGTCCCCGGGGGAAGACTCCCTTCTGGTCAGGGGGGAGGTGAGGGGACCACAGGGAGGACGACTCTTCCGGGAGGCCCTCCGACTCACCGCTGGCCCGGAACCCTTCGGTGAGGAGCAAACGGAAATCCGGGTGGAGCTGCAAGAAGCCCCTCCCGTGGATCAGGAGGGATACTATCCGGGGGAGGAAGCCTATTTCCTCTGGCGGGTAACGCCCGTTCCTCCCCGCCCCCGGGAGATCCTCTGGATGGAATTCCAGGGATGCGTGGATACGCTGTGCTATATGCCCCAGAGCGTGGGCGTCCTGTCTGAAGAAAGGACGGCGGAAGGGGAAGGACCCGGCGATGATCCACGGGCGGTTCTGCTGGCGCCCCCACTCTATGGCTACGCTACCCCCCGGGAATTCTGCGCCTGGCTCTCCGGCCAGGGAAATGCTCCCGCTTCCCCCGAACCCAATCTCCTGGAACGGGTGTGGCGAGACGGGGGATGGCTCCTGGCGGCTCTCCTGACCATAGGCCTGGGCTTTCTCCTCAATCTGACCCCCTGCGTCCTTCCCATGATTCCCGTGACCCTGGGGATATTGGGGGCCCGGGGAGTGGGCGCAGGACGGGGCAGGGGAGCCTGTCTTGGGGCGGTCTACGGCGGAGCCATGGCGGTGACCTATGGCCTGGCCGGGGCCGCCGTGGTGGCCTTCGGGGGACAATTCGGCGCTCTCCAGGCTACCCCTCTCTTCCATTTCCTTCTGGGCCTGGTTTTCCTCTTCCTGGGACTCACCCTCTTCGATGTCCTCTCCCTGGATTTCTCCCGCTTCCGCAGGGTTTCCCTTTCCCAGGAATCCCAAGGCTCCCTGGAGACGGCCGCCCTCCTGGGAATGAGCACGGCCCTGCTGGCGGGAGCCTGCATCGCCCCGGTGCTGATCTGGGTGCTTCTGCTCTCCGCCAAACTCTATGGAGAGGGGCATTTCCTGGCCCTGGGGTTCCCCCTGCTTCTGGGGATTGGGCTGGGGGCGCCTTGGCCTCTGCTGGGCGCCGGACTGGGAATCCTGCCCAAACCAGGACGCTGGATGACATTTCTGCGTAAGGCCATGGGAGTGGTGATCCTGGGATTCGCCCTGCAGACGGTCGTCCAGGGAGTCCTGCTTCTGCGCCCTGCGCCTCCCAAAGGGGAGTTTTGGCGGACCGACTATGCTGCTGCCCTCCAGGAGGCCACCCTCTCCCAAAAGCCCGTGCTCCTCTACTTCTGGGGCGCCGCCTGCAAGGCCTGCCACCAGATGGAGGATACCACCTTCCAGGATCAGGAAGTACAGAAAATATGGCAGAACGTGGTCTGCGTGGCCGCCCAGGGAGACCGGGGCGAGGGGAGAAAACTGGCGGAATACTGGGAAGTGCCCGGATTCCCCACCTTCCTCCTGATTTCTCCCCCGCCGGCCAGCCCCAAGGGAGAGGAACAAGAACCCTCCCCTGAAGAACCCAAACTTCCGTGACGGGAAGGAGCAAGAGGGGAGGATCTGAATATTCTGTGGTGCCTCTTTGAGCACGAAAAGCCCAAAAGGGCGAAGCTCGGGCGAGAAAAGACTACCTTCTCTGAAAGAAAAGGTCCTGGGATAGGGAATTTATAAGCCGTAACACTGGTGTCCGGTTAACTCTTTCTTAAGGTTCTTCTAACATTATGGAAATAAG
>JAEDNW010000016.1:0-26416 GCA_016302315.1 Lentisphaeria bacterium | reverse complement strand
AGAGGAACTCTGCCACGGCAGCAAACTGCTGGGCCCCGAACTGGAAGCCCTGTTCCGGGACGAGGATTTCGCCGCCAAGGTGGTGGTGCATTGGCAGGGGAGTGTGCCCGCCTTCGCCCGGAAGGGCGCCCTGGCCAAGGCCAGCAGCTGGAGCGGTCCCTGGATGAACCAGGGCAACCACACCTGGTTCAACCGCAATCTGGACAATCTGGATGCCAGCCTGAAAGAGGTGCTGGAGCGCCAGGGCGAGGCGGTGCTGGCCCGGGGACAGTTCGATCCCGGATACTGGGAACAGCTGGCCCTGCTGGGCGTCCGCTGCTGGGAAACCCCGGATTGGGAGGAGGATACGGTGCCGAATCTGCGCCACCGCTGGGCCGAGCTGCAGTGGGGAAGCGTGGCGGATTCCTATCTTTCTCTGCTGGATAAGCTTACGGAATTGGCGGAGTCGGATCTCTGCCGTCTCATTCTTCCCACCTGGCATGTGGAGACGGAGGCCAGGGATCATGCGGTGATTCCCTTCCCCACCAAGGCTCTTTCCCAGCTGCCCTCGGGGGCGGCCTCTCGTCTGCAGAATGCGGCGGAGACGGCCGGTGCCCTGGTGGACCAGGCGGCTTCCCTGCTGGGGGCCTCCCAGTGGCCCACCCTGCACAAGGCTTCCCTGCAGAGTCTTCTGGGGAGTGCCCAGCGGCTGCGCATCCAGCTGGAATTCTTCCAGACCCTGGGCAAACTTCAGGAGGCTCTGGGCAAGAAGGGCGGTTCCGTCGCCGCCAAGAAGCTGCTTGAGGCGCAAATTCCCCAGCTGGTGGAGCGCATGAAGGGGATCGAGGAGAATATGTCCGACTCCCTCATGTGGTTTACCATGCAGCACCTGGGCTATATGAAGCTGGTGCTGGAGGGACTCCTGGAAGCCCTCCAGAAGAAGACTCCCGTGGATAAACTCCCCTGGACCCTCCCCGTGAACTGGGAAGCCCCCCAGGAATAGACGGAATCCGAAGAACACACACACAGCCATGACGGGTGGCTCTCATGGCTGTGTGTTTATAAGTATTTGATAATCAACGGGTTGTGTTGTTTACAACCCTGTACCCCCGGGGGTTCCCAGCCGGGATAAACCCGCCGGGGGGGGCGCTCCGCTTCACCCCCGTCTAGCGATCCTGTCACCCCGCAGGGCGGGGTTCTGGGGGAGGGTGATCGCGCCAAATCCGGGGGACACCCCCGTGCCCCCGCCTGGATACATTCTAGCCCCCGGGGGTTCCCGCTCCCGGGGTGTATCACCCGGCCTCCACCCCCGTCTAGCGATCCTGTCACCCCGCAGGACGGGGTTCATAAGGATGCCCCCTGTGTGCCCCGCCAGCGGGGGAATGTGTTCCGCCAAGGGTTTCCGGGCTGTTATCCCAGGAGGAGTTGGATGGCGGCCTTGGCGTCCAGCTTCACGAAGAGATCCTCGGGTTTGCAGAGGTGGATGAGTTCGGGGGGGATTTCCCCGAGGAATTTGGAGGGGGGGCTGGGCTTGCTGATTCTTCCTTCCTTCCGCCGTTCGGCGTGGGTGAGGAAGAGTTCCCGTTTGGCCCGGGTGATGGCCACGTAGAAGAGACGACGTTCCTCGGCCTCGTCTCCCTGCTCCATGGCCCGGGCGTGGGGAAAGAGATCTCTTTCCATGCCCGACAGATAGACCACGGGGAATTCCAGTCCCTTGGCGGCATGGACAGTCATCAGGGTCACGGCTTCCGGCTCCTCCTGTTTCTTGCCGCCCATGGCGGCCTCGTCCATGAGGCTGATATCTTCCAGCAGGCTTTCCAGGGTGCCCCGTCCTCCGTTTCTCTGGTCGTAGTCTGCCAGGGAGGAGAGGAATTCCAGCACATTGTCCCGCCTGGTGAGTGCGGACTCCAGGGGTTTGTAGATTTTGGCCATTCCCTCTAGGTATCCCATATCCTGGTAGAGTTTCTGGGCCTTTTCGTAGAGTCCGCCGGGTTCCTGGAAGGCGGTGCGGGCCTGTCGGAGGATGGCCATGAAATTTCGGAGGGGGGCCTGGGCATCCTTGGGGAGGAGGGCCAGGGTTTCCTCCCGGGTCGCCAGTTCCTGCATGGGGAGATGCCGTTCGTCCCGCAGGGTGTGGAGGCGGTCCAGGGTGGTGTCGCCAATGCCCCGGGGGGGGACGTTGACCACCCGCAGGAAGGCGTGGTCGTCCCGGGGATTGGCCACGGCCTCCAGGAACCCCCGGGCATCCAGGATTTCCCGTCCCTGGTAGAAGGAGGTGCCGCCCACCAGATGGTAGGGAATGCGCTCCTTGCGGAAGACATCCTCCAGGATGCGGCTTTGGTGTTTGACGCGGTAGAGGACGGCAAAGTCCTTCCAGGGGAGGCCGCGGTGTTCGTGGGCCTCCCGGATGCTCCGGGCCAGGAATTTGGCCTCGTCGGTTTCATCCTCGCAGCACACCTCCTGGATGAGGGGGCCGTCCTCCTTTTCTGACCAGAGATTCTTCACATGGCGTTCCTGGTTGTGGGCGATGACGGCGTTGGCGGCCTTGAGGATCACCCCGGTGGAGCGGTAGTTCTGTTCCAGCCGGATCACCCTGGTATTGGGGTAGAGGCGGTCGAAGTGGAGGATATTTTCCACCTCGGCGCCCCGCCATCCGTAGATGGCCTGGTCATCGTCGCCCACCACCGCCAGATTTCCCTCGGGGCCGGCCAGCATGGTCATCAGCTTCAGCTGCACCCGGTTGGTGTCCTGGTATTCGTCGATCATGATGCGCTGATAGCGCTGATGATATTCCTTCCGGATCCGGGGGTGTTCCTCCCAGAGTTTCACCGTGAGGTAGAGGAGATCATCGAAGTCCAGCCGGTCCATCTGCTTCATGCGCCGCTGATACTCCTCGAAGACCTGGGCCACCTCCTGGCAATGGGGATAGTCCATCTGTCGGACATCCTCGGGGGTCAGGCCGGCGGCCTTGGCCATGGAGATCCGGTCGCACCACAGGTCCCGGTTATAGCCTTGGCCGATCTGGCGCAGCTGGGTCATGATCTCCGCCACCAGGCCAATGCGGTCCCCCTCCTGGCCGATGGTGAAGTGGGGATTGTAGCCCAGCAGGGCGATGTGACGTCGCAACACCTTGACGCAGAAGGCGTGGAAGGTGGAAATGGTCATCTCCCCGGCCCGCTGGGGCCCCACAAAGGCGGAGATCCGCTCCTGCATTTCCCGGGCGGCCTTCCGGGTGAAGGTCACGGCCAGAATGGCCCGGGGAGGGATTCCGTGCTGAACCAGGTTGGCAATGCGGTGGACGATGACCGTGGTCTTTCCGGTGCCCGCCCCGGCCAGCAGCAGGAGAGGGCCGTCCAGGGTGTCCACGGCTTCCTGCTGGCGTTGATTCATGCTGCTCATGGGCGTTTCTCCTGGGGATCCCGGGTGAGGGAAAGCATGGCCTCCCGAAGACGGGCCAGTTCCTCCTCCTCAGAGGCCTGGGAGGATTCCCGGCGGGGAAGCACCGGGATCGGCTCCCCCAGGACAATCTCCACCCGGGAGAAGGGACAGGGGATCTGCATCCGGTCCCAGCTGTGCATCTGCCAGCAGCGGGAGGCGTTCAGGGCGATGGGCACCAGGGGGACGTTCCCGATGCGCCCCAGGGCCAGCGCCCCGGGATGCACCGTATAGCGGGGGCCCCGGGGACCGTCCAGGGTCAGGACGGCACAGCGCCCTTCCTTCAAGGCATGGAGAAGGCCCAGCAGGGCTTGCCCCCCTTTCCGGGAGGAGGATCCCCGGACGCTTTCCAGGCCGAAGCGTCGGACGATGGTGGAGATATATTCGCCGTCCCGCGAGGCGCTGATCATCACCGTGCAGCGGGAGAGGATGGGCCGGGGGACCAGGCAGACGGCGGAGAGGACCCGGTTGTGCCAGAGGGTGAAGGCCACGGGGCGTTCCGGGAGGGATTCCAGGACTTCCCGGTGTCCGGTGATCTTCACCCGGATGGTGGCGGCGTAGAGCTTCATCACGCCGGCCAGGATCCAGGCCAGCCAGCGGGGCATATGCCGTTTATTCTTAAAGGTAAAAAGGGAACGGGTTCCCATGGCAAAGTCGTTCCGGGCAATCCGTCAGGAGGGCAGATCTTCCAGCAGGATTGCGCCGCAGTGGTCGCAGGTCTGCAGGGTTTTATCCAGTGCCAGTTCCTGGCGTTTGTGGGGGGTGACAGTGCGCCGGCAGCGCTGGCAGACTCCGTTTTCCACGGCCACCGCCCAGGGGCGCAGGGGGCCCTGCTGCCTTCCGGAGAGGAGATGTTCGTAGAGGCGCCGGATTTCCGGGGGGAGTTGTTCCGCCAGGGGTTCCCGTTCCGCCTCCCGCTGCCGCAGGGCTTCCGCCAGGCCACGGGCCTGCTCCTCCAGGGAGGTCTTCTGGTCCTCCAGGGCCTTTCTTTCCTGCTGAAGCCGGGCCTTCTCCTGGAGGAAGTTCTTCTCCGCCTGTTCGGCGTCCTCCAGGGCCTGGAGCTGGCATTCCTCGTTCTCCTGCAGCTGGAGACGATAGCGTTCCAGGGTCTCCATGGCCATCTGATATTCGTCGTTCTTCCGGATCTCCGCCGTCTTTACCTGGAAACGCTGGCGTTCCTGGGCCAGATTCCGCCCCTCCGTCTCCAGAGCCCGGCACTTCTCCCGGGTGGTAGCCGCCAGCCGCTGGACACCGGCCACTTCCTCCTGCCGGGCAAGAAAGGCCTGGAGAAGCCCCTTCCACCGGACATTCAACGCCTCCCGCTCCCTCCGCAGGGAGTCCCGGGTCAAGTCATTCTCCTGCAACGCCAGCAACTTTTCCTTCCATGCCTGCATGGTTCGTATCGGGGGGGATAGGGGTGAGGGAAAAACGGGAAACACCTCCCGGAGGAAAACCGGTGCCGGGGATCAGATTCTCTGGTCGATGGCCTGGAGAATCCGCTGGTTGACATCCAGGACCCACTGGGCGGAGTGGGGATAGTCGTTCATGGACAGGGGGCGCTCCACGCCCTCCTGGAGAATGGCCATCACTGCCTCCCGGCCCGCCAGGGATTCCAGCAGCTGACAGGCCCGATAGTCCTGCATGGCCTCGGCGAAGACCTCGTAGCGGAGGGAGTCCACGGGGCCGTCGTGGCGGCCCGGGTAGACCAGATAGGAGTCTCCTCCGAAGAATCCGAATCCGGCGGAGGTATTCTGCCAGGGATTCAGATCCCAGTCCAGGGAGTATTGGGAGAACCAGAAATTGTGTCCCCAATGGAGGAATCCTTCCTGGTTCAGGGCATAGAGGAGGACGCCCAGGGCGCGGTTGCGCCAGCTGGGGAGTCCCATCAGGCGGTTGGGGGCGCCGTGCTGCCAGTTGCCGCAGTAGTAGGTCCAGCGGCTCTTCAGGGGGAGGTCCTGGAATTGGGAGAGCCAGGTGGTAGAGGGGATGGGGCGCTGGCTGACGCCCTCCTTCACGAATTCCACATCGGACATGGCGTCCATCACGGGGAATTCCTGGTCGGGGAGATGGCGGGTCATGAGGGCCAGGCTCTGGCGGTAGCGTTCCAGGGAATCGGCCTGGGGTTCGTCGGAGTTGTGGAAGATGCATTGGCCGGCCAGATCCTTTTCCCGGAGGAACTGGGCTAGGGCGGGGAGCAGCTGGTTCAGGAAGTCCTGGTATTCCGGGGAGGTGGCGGCTACATCCCATCCGAATCTCCGTTCCCCATTCACCAGAATCTTGGGGGTGGCCCGGGCGCCCCACTGGCTGAAGGCGTGGGTGAACTCAAAGCGCTCCATGCCCCACTGCCGGGCCAGGGAAATCCACTTCTCCAGCAGCGTGAAGTCAAAGTGGTAGCGGCCTCCCTCCTCCGTGATGCCCAGCAGCTGGCAGGTGGGGCGTTCCCGGCCGATGGCGGTGTCCAGGGGCGGCGTCCACAGGGGAGTGAAGAGGACGTTGACCCCGTGGGCCACCATGTCCCGCACATATCTCTCCAGAATCTCCCAGAAGCGGGGATCCTCGAAGCCCACCCGGTACCAGTGCTGGAGGCAGTCCACGTGGAACCAGGAGCAGGACCAAAGGGTCTGCCTGGGCAGCTCCGCCGGGATGATGTCCAGCTCCACCTCCATGACGGCGGGGGGCATGGGTTCCAGCGGCCAGGCCAGCTGCAACTGCTCCGGGGAGGGAGTGGTGAGGAGGATCCGGAGGGGATGGCGTCCCGAGGGGCACTCCCGGGGAATGTCCACGGAGACCCAGAGGCAGCCCCATTTCTGGGCGGGGGCGGAGATCAGGCCCTCTTTGCCCACGGGAAGCAGGGGATCGGGAAAGAATCCGGGCTTGGCGGTCAGGGTCAGGGGATCCTGGGGATCGGCGGGGAAATCGCAGAAGACCATGCCCGTCTGGCGCAGGGTGACGTAGTCCCGGAAGAGGGAGTCCACCTGGCAGTTCAGGAAGGTATGCTGGGGGGCGAAGAAGGCCACCTGGAAGTTCAGGCGCTGGCCCTGGAGGACCGTGAAGCGCCGGGAGGCTCTGGGGGTGGCGGTGAGTTCCTTCTGGAGAAAGACCTTCTGGAGATCGTCCAGCAGACGGATTGGGAGAGTCTTGGGGGCGTCCATGGCGACAGAGGGGGAGAGGGCTTACTCGAAGGACTGGGTTTCGCCGTCGGGGGTGGCGGGAAGGCCGATCTTGCCCAGTTTCTGGAGTTTTTCGTAGAAGTTCTCCGCCCGGTCGGCGATGTTGGCCAGGTGGCGTCCGATCTTGCGGAACTCCTCCAGCAGCTCCAGGTAGATGATGCCCACTTCGGGGACGCACTGGCCGAGGTTGATGCGGTTCAGGTGCTCCCGCTCGCAGTTGGTGAGGGTCTCCACCATGTGACGGCGGATCTCCCGGGCCCGGGCCACGTTCTCCGGCGTATTCTTTTCCAGGGTGAGAATCACGGCGTCCGCCAGATTGCGCAGCTGTTCATGAAGCCCGTCCAGCTCGGCGGCGGCCTGGGGACTGAAGCGGCGTCCCTGCTCCTCCAGGCGTCCCAGGATGCCCCGGATCAGGGCGGTGTGGTCTCCGATGCGCTCGGCGTCGTTGGTGCAGTGGAGGAGGAGGGGGATCTGGCTGGCCTCGTTGGCCCGGAGTTCTCCCTGCTGCATCAGGGCGGAGAGGTAGTCGGCGATTTCCTGCTGCCGCTGGTCCACGTCCTCCTCCCGCTTCTCCAGCTGCCGCACCATGCGCTGGTTGGAGTCGTCGTTGTGGTTGTAGATATTGATGGCGCAATCCACCATGCGGCAGGCCTTCTGGAGCATTTTGCGGAGGGCGGCGGTGGTCTGGGCCAGGGCGATGGAGGGGCTGGCCAGCAGGAGGGGATCCAGGCGGCGGAACTTCACGTCTTTCCGGTCCACCGGGATGATGCGTTCACAGAGCTGGGCCAGCTGGGGGATGAAGGGGAGGAAGACCAGGGTGGAGAAGACATTGAAGACCGTATGGGAGTTGGCGATGAGGCGGGGCACTTCCGCGCCGGGGGAGATGCCCCGGATGATGGCGAAGAAGAGGGGTTCTCCCTTGTAGGTCACCCAGAAGGTGATGGCGATGAGGACGACGCCCAGGGCCTGGGTGAGGGTGTGGGCCATGGCCGCCTGCTTGGCTACCCGGTTGGCGGAGATGGCCGCCAGCTGAGCCGTGATGGTGGTGCCGATGTTGGAGCCCATGGCCAGGGCCACAGCTGTATACAGATCCACCAGTTCCGCGCCGGCCAGGACGATGATGATGCCGGTGCAGGCAGAACTGCTCTGGATCATCACCGTCACCACCATGCCCACCAGAATGGCGCCCAGGACGGCCTTGGGAGGCATCACCCCGTCCACCGGGGCGCATTGAAAATACTTGAAGGCGGTGCGGATGAACTCCAGATCCTTCAGGGTCCCGTTCATCATGTCCATGCCCAGGAAGAGGAATCCGAAGCCCATGATGACCTGTCCCCAGTGGCTCACCGTCCGCTGTCGCCACAGGCTCATAAGGAGTCCGAGGATAATGGCCGGGAAGATGACGGCGCTGATTTTGAAGGCCACCAGCTGTCCTGTGATGGTGGTTCCGATATGGGCGCCGCAGATGATGCCGATGGACTGTTCCAGGTTCAGCAGACCCGCGTTGACAAAGCCCACCACCATGACCGTGGTGGCGGCGGAGGACTGGATCACGGAGGTCACGCCCACGCCGGTGAGCACCGCCACAAACCGGTTCTTGGCGAAGAGGCGCAGAATGGAGCGCATCTTTGTGCCGGCCACCTTCTGGAGGCCATCGCTCATCAGGGTCATGCCATAGATGAAGATGGCCACGCCGCCGAGAACCTTAAGTATACTGGGAACCATGTGAACTCCGGAAGGGGGGTCGGGGTCTTTTACTGTGTGAGCCAGGGAAGGTGTCCCCCGGAAAAGGGCCTGTCTTTCCTGGGGGGAAAGGGCCTTTGCGACGGGGGAAAAGGAACAGTCGCCTAATATAGTTCCCGGGCGACACCCCACGGGGGCGCCCTCCCGGAAAGCGCCACTGGCGGGGGGCTACGGGGAAGGGGGCGGAATGGCCTGGTGGAGCTGCAGGAGGACATCCCGGGCGATGGGGCCGGCGACTCTGCCGCCGCCTCCCCCGTGTTCCGCCACCACCACCACCAGAAAGCGGGGCTGGAGGGCGGGGGCCAGGGCCACCACCCAGGCATGGGGACGCTGGCTTTTCCCGGTTTCCGCGGTGCCGGTTTTGGCCAGAATCTCCAGCTGGGGCGTCTTCAGGGTCTGCCCCGTGCCCTGGAGGACGCACTGCCGCATGCCTTCCCGGAGGATGGCCAGGGCTTCCGGGGGGAAGGTGTGGGTGGCCCGGAGGCCCGGCTCCTCCTCCAGGGTGTATCCGGGGGAGAAGAGCCTGCCGGTGAAGGCGTAGTTCATGGCCAGGGCAATCTGCATGGGGGTGATGATCCAGCCTCCCTGGCCGATGGCCCCGTTGGCGGCGTCGCCCGGATGCCAGACGGCATCGCCCCGGCGGTGGCTGCGGACCCATTGGGGGGAGAAGGGAACCCCGGAAATCTCCTGTTCCTGGAGATCGCCGCCGGTCTTCTGCCCAAAGGCGAAGAAGGAGGCGAAGTCATCCCACTGCTCCCGGCTGAGCTTTCCCCCCAGAGTGCAGAAATAGGTGTTGCAGGAGAGGGAGATGGCCTGGGGCAGATCCACCTTGCCGTGGACATGGGAGCATCCCAGGCGCTTGCCGCCCCCCAGGGAAAAGTATCCCGGACAATCCAGAACCAAAGGGGCGCGGGGGGAGACCAGACCGTGCTCCAGGGCATAGAGGGCCAGCAGGGGCTTCAGGATGGAGCCCGGGGGATAGTATCCCGCCAGCGCCCGGTTCACCTGCTCTCCGCCGGATTTCCCCTGGCCGGAGACGGCTCCCCCCGCCAAGGAGGGAGAGGGCAGGGAGGCCATGACCAGCACTTTCCCTGTCTCCATCTCCAGGGCCACCACCGCCCCGGAAAGCCCCTGACGGCGGAAGGCCTCCTCGGCGGTGCGCTGGGCGGGAAGACAGAGGGCCAGACGGCAGTCGTCCCCCCGGACGGCCGGCTGGTATTCCAGAACCTGACTGCGGTAGGAAAGGACGTCGGTCTGGAGCAATTCCGCCCCGGCGCTGCCCGTCAGCAGATAGTCCAGCCCCCGCTCCATGCCGGAAAATCCCTGCAATTCCGGGGAACTGGCATTCCAGAAGCGCCGGATGCCGTCTCCCCGGGGCGGAGCGGAGCGGACTTTTCCCCGGAGATGGTAGGCCAGTTCCGGCTCCCGGTAGAGGCGTTTCCAGGAGAGGAGAAGTTCCGTGGCGGGATGGTGGCGCTGCAGGGCCAGCCAGCGGGCCCGGGTCTCCTCATCCACCTCCTCCCAAAGGGTCAGGGGAAGGGCGGGGGCCGTCCGGAGATGACGGAGGATCTTGTCCCGTCCGGGGCGCTGGAGATAGGCCTGGGGCCCCAGGGCGGAGGCCAGGGAGGCGATCTCCTCCTCCAGCTTGGCCAGGGTGGTCATCCGGGTGTCCCGGGGATCCCGCACCATGTCCGGCCGGATGACAATGGCGTAGCTGGGGAGGGTGAGGTTCAGGGGGGTGCCGTCCCGCCCCTGGAGTTGTCCTCGGCAGGCGGGCACATAGACCAGGCGGTTTTGCTCCCGGAGGGCCTTTTCCAGCAGGGCCCGGGAGGGACGCAGCTGGACCCAGCCCACCATGCCCAGAAGGCCCAGGAACACCAGGGAGACCAGCAGGGAGAAGATCCCCAGGCGCCCCCGGGCCGGCGTCTCCTCCGCCGGGGAAGGGGCATCTGGCTGGCGTCGGTTCTCGGACATGAGGGAAAAAGGGTCTCTATTATTTATAACTACTTGAATATCAGTAAGTTATAATATATCCAGCTAGCAGTCGGCGGAATCCGGGACTTTACCGGGGTCTTTGACCAGTCCTGCCTGGAGTCGTTGGCGGAGGACCTCATAGAGGAGGATGGAAGTGGCGGTGGAGACGTTGAGGGAGTCGGCCTCCCCCATCATGGGGAGTCTCACCACCAGGTCCGCCTGCTGGAGCCATTCCCGGGTGAGTCCGTATTGTTCGGCGCCCACGGCCACGGCCACGGGGGTGGTGAGATCCACCTGGGTATAGAGAGTATCCACGTGGGGGGAGGTGGCCATGATGCGGATTCCCTGCTGTTTCAGCCAGGGGATGGTGTCCCGGGTGGTGGCTTCGGCCACGGGGAGGGTGAAGAGGTTGCCGGTGCTGGCGCGGACCACATTGGGATTGAAGAGATCGGTGCGGGAGTCGCAGAGGATCAGGCCGTCCACCCCCACGGCATCGGAGGAGCGCATGATGGTGCCCAGGTTGCCGGGCTTTTCGATCTGTTCCGCCACCAGGAGGAAGGGATTGGCGGAGCGGGGCAGTTTGTCCAGTCCCCGGTGGACCTGGGGGCCGATGCCCAGGAGTCCCTCGGGGCGGTCCCGGTAGCACATTTTCGCGAAGGCGGGGGGGGAGACCCGGATGAGTCTGGCGCCCCTGGCGGCCCACTCTTCCAGCAATTCCTCCTCGTGGTGCTTTTCCGGGGGGAAGCATTCGGGGCAGACGAAGATCTCCTTCAGGGGGTAGTTTCCTGCCAGGGCCCGGACCAGGGCCCGGTAGCCCTCGGCCAGGACCACCTGGCTGTCATCCCGGTCGGGGCGGTCCCGCCAGCGCACCACCTGCTTTACCTTGGGATTCTGGAGACTTGTCAATTCCTCGTGAAAACGCATGGTCATTTCTGGTTATATTCCCGGGGTTTCCGGGCGGTAGCGAGAGAGGTTCTTCCTCCCTCCGTTCTGCCGGGGAAGAGTGGGTTGACGGGGAGCCGCCGGAGGCGACCTTCCGCCCTTCTCCGCCCCTCCGTTCTGTCTGCGCCTCCGGTGTCCCGTGTCCGGGGAAGACGCAGGGGTTAAGATAACACTTCCCCTGCCGTCCCTTTCCCTGCCGTCGCCTTTCCCTTCCTCTCCTTTCCCCTATTCCACGCCTATGCTCCGCGACCGCCTGAAAGTTGCCATCCCCCTCCTGTGCGTCGTCTTCTGCGCCTTCTTCCTGCCGGGCATCTGGGGAAAGGGCGCTTTCGCGCTCCTGGCGGCGGCCATGCTGTTCACCGCCAACCACGAGGGGGTTCTCCTCTGCGGATTCTCCCCCTGGAAAAAGGAGGAACTGCTGCTGGATGCCTATGCGGTGGCCCTCATCGCCAACAGCTGGGGTGGCTGGAAGCTGGACGGCGCCCTCCTGATGCTCTTCCTGATTCTGGCCTTCGCCCTCCATTTCTCCCGGGAAGTGACCCGGCAAACCCTGGACCGGGTGGCGGGCCTCCTCCTGATCGGTCTGCTGGTCTGCTGGAGCCTCTCCTTCCTGGCCGCCATCTTCTACGGACACCCGCAAGGCCCCATGCTCATGGCCTATCTGGTGGTGGTCACCAAAATCGCCGACATCGGCGCCTATCTCCTGGGAAGCCTGACGGCAAAACTGCCGGGAGGCAACCATAAGCTCTCTCCCCATGTGAGCCCCAAAAAGAGCTGGGAGGGACTCCTGGGAGGCATCCTTTTCTCCGTGATCGCCTCCTTCCTCTTCCTGAAGTGCCGCCCGGGACTCCTCCCCGGCGGACTCCCGGGAACCATTCTATTCGGCGTCCTGGCCGCTACTCTGGGACTGCTGGGTGATCTGTGCGAATCCCTGTGGAAACGGGCCGCCGGAGCCAAGGACTCCGGCAAGGTCCCCGGACTGGGAGGCGTCCTGGATATGATGGACAGCCTGCTGCCCATGGGCGTGGTCCTCTATTTCTATCTCTCCCTCCTGGGCTGAGGCTGGCCACCCCGAGGGGAGGCACACTGCTCGGGGATAGAGGCTGTGCTTCACCCCCCGGGGGTTCCCGGCCGGGATGACCCCGGCCTCCACCCACGGGGTAGACGGGCCTCCCACCCCGCCCACGGGGTTCGGATTCAAATTATTGCCCTACCGGGGGGGGGTCGCCACAGGAATGTGGCTCCCGCACCCCCGTCTATCGATCCTGCCACCTGTGTCCCCCGCAAGCGGGGGATTGTAGCAGCGTCAAAGGGGTTCTCTTGTTTCTCCGTCTCGATGTTGTGCTGGAGCGACGCATTCGCGTTCGCGTGCGAGAAAATTAGGATCCCCGCTCCCCCCTCCCGCCATCCCGGGGGTTCCCGCTACGCTCCACCCCCGTCTATCGATCCTGCCACCCCGTAAACTGGGTTCGGGGCGGATGGTGTAGCGCCAAAAGCGGGGGGGCGAGCCCCCTGTTTACCCACCCACCAAAGGCATTTGGGCGCCCCTGGGGTGGGAGGGCCAACCCCCGAGGGGGCGGGGACGGATGCCGTGCGGGGGGGGATTATTCCAGGAGGGAGCGGAGGTCCTCGGCGGTGAGTTCCGGGGGAGCCTCCAGGGGATCGGTGTTCTGGGGAGAGCCCTCTCCCAGGGCGGCCTGGGCCACCCGCTGTTTTCGCCGCTGCATTTCCAGGACCTTTTCCTCCACGGTGTCCCGGGCCACCAGGCGATAGGCGAAGACGGGCCGGGTCTGGCCGATGCGGTAGCAGCGGTCGATGGCCTGGGCCTCTGCGGCGGGATTCCACCAGGGATCCAGGAGGAAGACGTAGTCCGCCGCGGTGAGATTCAGCCCCACGCCTCCGGCCTTCAGGCTGATGAGGAAAAGGGAAACCCGGGCATCCTCCTGGAATTGCCGGACCACCTCTTTCCGGTTCTGGGTGGTGCCGTCCAGATAGACATATCCCCATTGTTCCTGCTGGCAGAGGTCGGCCACCAGATGGAGGAGGGTGGTGAACTGGGAGAAAATCAGGGCCTTGTGTCCGGCTTCTAGCAGGGGAGCCAGGGTGAGTCGGAGGCAGTTGAGCTTGGCGGTTTCCGCCTGGCGGCAGGCTTCCTGGATCAGGCCGGGATGGCAGGCGGCCTGGCGAAGGCGCAGGAGGGCGTCCAGCATGGTGGCCGTTCCGCCTGCCTCTCCTTCTCCCTGGGAGAATTTCCGGCGGTAGTAGTTTCGGAGCTGGTCGTACTGTTCCCGCTGTTCCGGGGGGAGGTCGCACCAGAGGATCTGTTCGGTTTTCGGGGGCAGATCGGTGGCCACCTGTTCCTTGCGCCGTCGGAGGATGAAGGGGGCCACGGCCTGGCGCACCCTTCGGGCGGTCTGGGGGTTGGCGATGATAGCGTTGTCCCGTGCCACGGTTCGGGTGAGGGCTTCGGGGAAGAGTCCCGGATTCAGGAACGTGAGTTGGCTGAAGAGTTCCGCCAGGTGGTTTTCCACGGGGGTTCCGGTCATGGCCAGCCGGTGTCGTGCCCGGAGGGCCCGGGCGGCCCTGGCGGTGAGGCTTTCCCCGTTCTTGATGGCCTGGGATTCGTCCAGGATCAGGTAGTCCAGGGGGATCCGGGCCAGCTTTGTGGCGTCCTGGCGCAGGGTTCCGTAGGTAGTGAAGACCAGATCGTATTGGGAGAACCATTCCTGGGTGGGGAGGCGGGCGGGGCCATGGTGGCAGGCGGTGCGCAGGGCGGGGGCGAAGCGCCGGGCTTCCTCCTGCCAGTTGAAGAGGAGGGAACTGGGCATCACCACCAGGGAGGGGGCCAGGGGATTCTCCTGGTGGCGCCGGGCCAGCAGGGCCAGCACCTGCACCGTCTTTCCCAGCCCCATGTCGTCCGCCAGGATGCAGGAGAGTCCCTGACGTTCCTGGCGGGTGAGCCAGGCCAGGGCGGCCTGTTGATAGGGACGCAGGCGGGCCTGGAACCAGGGGGGCAGCGCCGGGGGCTCCGGGGATTCCCCGGCCTGGGAGCGCTGGCGGAGATTCTCCAGAATCTCCCCGTAACGCCCGTCCCAGTCCTGGAGCTGTTCCTGGAGGAGGGCATCCAGGAGGGCGGCCTGTTCCTGGCGGAAGCGCACCTTCTGGTCATCGGACTCCCCGATTTCCACCAGGGAGGTGAATTTTTCCAGCCATTCCCGGGGGAGGATGCCGTAGGTGCCGTCGTCCAGCCGGACGGAGCGGAGGCCCTTCCGGGCGATCTGGAGCAGCTGGGGTGTTTCCAGGCGGGTGCCGTCGGGAAAGTCCACGCTGGCCTTCAATTCCAGCCAGTCCAGTCCGTATCCGGCCACGCCGAAGGTCTTTTCCACGGGCTTCCGATAGGTCTTGCCCTGGGCGGTGACTTCCCAGCCCTCCAGCACCAGGCATTGGACGGCCTTGTCCAGCTGGATGGGCAGGAGTTTCCAGCCGGGATCCTCGTCGCCTCCGGTGCGGGTGACCTTGCGGAAGCCCAGCTGCTTCAGGCGCTCCTTCAGGCGTTCCTCCTCCTGGGGCTGGCGCAGCAGAATCTGATGGTGGTCCGCCAGCCGGGTTTCGGGAGAGTCCTCGGGGCAGAGGGTGTCTCCGTAGCGAAAGGAGAGTTCCCCCTGGAGCTGTTCCTTGCCCAGGTGCCGGAATCGGGCCGGGGCCAGATAGAGTCTTCCCAGGGGAGGGCAGGAGTCCACAGGAATCTGCTCCGCCTCGGGGATCCGGGAGAGGTCCGCCCCGCCGTCCAGGGCCAGCAGCTCTCCCCAGTGGCAGGCGGCGGCGCGGTCCATCCAGGGCATAGGCGCCCCCAGATGGGGCAGCAGGGAGGGCGCCGCCTGGCGGATCTCCAGGAGATGGAGTCCCTGGGGCGTCAGGGCCCAGCCGGCCTGGGAGAAGGCCAGCCATTCCTCCAGGGGGACATCCCGCTCCCCGGTGCCGATCTCTAGGGTCAGGCGGCGCAGTCCCTGGGGAGAGTGTTCCCAGCGGGCGAACCAGGGGGCCTTTCCGGCTTCGGGAAGCCGGTGGAGTTTCCAGGGCTCCCCGGCAGCCCGGCTTGCCCACCGCAGAGATCTCTGAAGGGGGAAGAGGAGGGGGAGGAGGGGGCGCTGGGCCTCCTGAGGCACCAGATAGCGGTTGCCCCGGCAGCCCGGACGCTTCTCCCGAAAGGGATGAAGCCAGGCCAGCAGGGTCTGGTCCTCCGGGCGGGGCACCAGCAGTTCCGGCTGTTCCACCACGGGCTGCAGGGGGGAGGGGGCATTGCCCCGGGATTTCCACCAGACATCCAGAATCAGGTCCCCGGAGATCCGGGCGGGCAGGGGTGGCAGTTCCAGGACATAGAGGAACTCCACCTCCAGTTCGGGGGAAAGTCCGGGCAGGAAGGTGTCGGCCGGGCGCTTCCGGGAAGTGGGGAGGACTCCCCGGGCCGCCTGGGCCTTGCGCCGCAGATAGCCCCGCTCGTATTCCACCAGCTGCCCCTGGGCGTCCAGCGCCTGATCCCGCCCGGGATTGCGTTTCCTCGGAGATTTCAGAGGGGATACCGTCAGCTCATCCATGGGGCGGGGCGCCGGGGGCCGGCGTCAGGGAAATAGTTTTTTTGTGGGGGGCAGGGGATCGTAGGTATAGGAGCATCCCAGATGCCGCAGGCCCTGCTCGTCTCCGTGGCCGGGGGTGTGGGAAAGATGGACATCGCACCCCTTCAGCTGGGCCAGGCAGTCCAGGGCCTTCTGTCCCTGGGGGGTGGTGGCGCAGGAGACGGTGAGCACAATCAGGGCTTCGGAGAGATTGAGGCCGCTGCGTTTGGCGCTGGTGCCCAGGCCATGCTTGAAGCGGGCCACCTTCTCCAGGATGTCGGGCTGCAGGAGATGCTGATCCCGGGGAATGCCGGCCAGATGGCGCACGGCATTCAGAATCATGGCCACGGCGGAGTGCATGAGGCTGGAATTCATGCCGGTGGCCACAAAGCCGTCGGGCAGCTGGATGGCGGCGCCGCAGAAGATGCCGCCGTCACCCTCGCCCTCGGTTTCGCAGCGCTGGGCGGTCTCCCGGGCCTTCTCCACCACCACCCGGTCCGTGGGCTTCAGCCCCGCCCGGCGCACCAGCTCCTCCGCCCGCCGGACGGTCTCCTCGGTGGCCCGCCCCAGTTCCTGGGCGGAGACATACTGGAAGTAGCGGCGGATGATCTCCATCTGGGCCGCCTTCCGGACGGCCTCGTCATCCACGATGCCGGCGGCGATGCAGTTCACGCCCATGTCGGTGGGGGAAAGGTAGCCGCTCCCCTTGCCACCGGAGATGCGCTCCAGGAGGGACTTCAGGAGAGGGAAGGTCTGCAGGTCCCGGTTGTAGTTCACGCTGGCCACGCCGTAGGCCTCGAAGTGGAAGTGGTCCATGGCGTTGTTGTCCAGGAGGTCGGCGGTGGCGGCCTCGTAGGCGATGTTCACCGGGTGGCTTAAGGGGAGATTCCAGACGGGGAAGCTCTCGAATTTGGCATAGCGGGCCGGGCGTTCCTGCTGGAATTCGTGGTAGATCTGGCTGAGGCAGGTGCCCATCTTTCCGGAGTTGGGGCCGGGACCGGTCACCACCACCAGGGGGCGGCTCACGGGAACATACCGGAGGGAACCCAGACCCTCGGGGCTGGCAATGCGCTCCACCTGGTTGGGATAGCCGTCCAGGTTGCCATGGAGGAAGACCTGGATGCCATGGCGCTCCAGCCGGCGCTTGAAGGCCTGCACGGCAGGCTGCCCGGAATACCGGGTCACCACCACCGCCGTCACCTCCACCCCCACTCCGTGGAGGTCGTCGATGAGCTTCATGGCCGCATTGTCGTAGGTGATGCCGAAATCCGCCCGGATCCGCTTCCGCTCAATGTCCTCCGCATAGATGCAGACGATGATGTCCGCCTCGGAGGAAAGGCTCTGCAGCAGACGCACCTTCACATCCGGATCGTAGCCGGGTAGAATCCGGGCCGCATGAAAGTCCCCCATCAGCTTTCCCCCAAACTCCAGATAAAGACGCCCCTCCCCCTGGGCGACACGCTGGAGAATGGAGGCTTTCTGGGCGTCAAGATATTTTTGGTTGTCGAAGGCGGCGGGCATGGAAGGAGGAGGAAAGGGGGACCGGATGAGGCGCAGGGCAGGGAAGGGAGATCTCCCCAGAAACGAAGAAAGCGAACAGAGGACTGAAGGAAATTCAGGGCTCTGCTCGCTTTCGGAAGCGGAACGCGCGGACGTTACCGGATGAGACCGGCCGCACGACGACGGGCCTCGCAGGGCTTCACGTAAGCCTGGCGGGACTTGTACTCGTCCATCACATTTTCCTTGTCCATCTTCTTGCGGAGATGGCGGATGGCGCGCTCGATGGGTTCACCTTTGCGGAGCTTGACTTCTGGCATGCTGTATCACCCCCTTGGGGCCAATGGAAAGGGTTCGTCGAAAACCGTGGGAAAGCGGGAAAACCAGGGAAATTCCCCAGTCTGTCTCCCCTACGGCGGGAAATGGCCTTAACATAATCCCCTCCGCCGTTTTTGCTACCCCGCCTCCGGGCTACTCCCGGACGAAATCCCCTCGGCCCTCCCGGGAAGATTCCTTCCTCAAAAAGAGAACGCCTCTCTCCCCTAGCGGGGGGGGGGGAGAGGCGCATCGCCTCAAAGGCGAAAGTCTATAGGACGGGGCATATCCCCGGGAAGGCTACTGAATCACGTAGCCGTCTTTGTCCGTGAACTTCTTGGTGATGATTTGAATTAGGTCAATCAGACTCCAAATGCCCGTGGCAATGAGAGTAAGCCCAAACGTAGGTAATCCCAAGACTGCTAGTACAACAAATAAAACGCCTGTCCCGATTTTTCCGGCATAGAAACGGTGTCCACCGATGCCTCCTGTGAAAATGCAGAGAAGCAGGGTGGTCGTCCAGTCCTTGGTGGATTTGCCAGGCACCTGTGGAGCGGGACCGACGGCGCCGGGGGCTCCGGATTGCGTGGCAGGAGCATTTCCGCCCTTCTGTGGGAGGGGGCATCCGCATCCCAGGCAGATGGCCTGATTCTCATTGACCGGCTTTCCGCAGGTGGCGCAGAACTTCTTCTCCGTGCCGCAAGTCACTCCGCATTTGACGCAAAAGACAGCATTGCCATTAATTTCCTGACCGCAATTCGTGCAGAACATGGTGGGAATCCTTGGGTTGTTGACGTTAGGAAAAAGGAGGCAGGATTTCTTGTCCCCCAATGGCGGGGGAATGGGGGATACCATATCATAAGTATATATTTTTTCAAAGGGTTATGCGTATTCTCAAAATTGGGGAGGAGCAAGAAGCCCGGGGGGTGGGGGTCAGTCCGGGGATTGTCCTTTATATTCCCGCCTGTTCTGCATCTTGCTCCGGCCGGACCGGCCTTCTCCGGCGGCGGCGTTTCCTGTTTTTCTGCGTATTTTCCCCTCAAACGGAGTTGTATCATGCCCAGACCCACCTATTACGAGTCTTTGTCCCCGGCGTTTACGGGGGCCATTCCCCGTGCCCTGGCGTGCCATCGTGAGGAGGGGGAGTTTGTCTTTGGGAAGACTCTCACCCTGAGTCCCTTGGCGGCGGAGCGTTTAGGGGAGACCTTAAGACGTTTTGGCACGGAGGCGGTGGTGTGTGAGGAGGGTGCCCAGGTGGTGCTTTCCCAGGAGGCGTCGTTGCCGGCCGAGGGGTTCCGCCTGGAGGTGACCCCCCAGCGGATCTCCCTGGGGTACAGCGATGAGGGGGGACGCATCTACGGGCTGGGTGCCCTGGAGCAGATGCTCTATCTGGCCTACCGTTTCGGGGCCGACCAGGCCATGCTGGAGTGCGGCACGCTGACGGATTCCCCCCGGCTCCCCTGGCGGGGCGTCATGCTGGATTCCGCCCGCCACTTCCAAAGCCCCGGGGTGATCAAGCGTCTGCTGCGGGCCATGGGACGGCTGAGGCTGAACCGCTTCCACTGGCACCTCACCGACTGTGAGGGCTGGCGCCTGCCGTGTCCGGGGGCGCCGGAGCTTGCCTCCCTGGGAACCCTGCAGCAGGGTGGCTACCGGGAGGCGGATATCCGGGAGATCCGCGCGGTGGCCAGGGAGAACGGCATCATGATTGTGCCGGAGATTGATTTTCCGGGGCACAACGGAGGGCTGCTGCGCCTCCACAAGGAGCTGCGCTGCGATCCCGAGGGCGCCAGCAACGAAGTCTGCCTGGGAAATCCCGATTCCCTGGCCTTCGCCAAGGCCCGCTTCCAGGAGGCCATGGAACTCTTCCCGGAAAGCCAGTATTTCCATATCGGAGGAGACGAGGCCTGGGACGGCAACTGGAAGGCCTGCCCCAAGTGCCAGGCAAAATGCCGGGAACTGGGCCTCCCCAGCGCCCGCAAGCTGGAGGAATGGTTCATGCGGGAACTCTCCCAGTTCCTGGTGGACCACGGGAAAACCCCCATCTCCTGGCGCACCGAGGCCATCCTCACGCCCCAGAATGTGCTGCAGTGCTGGGGCAATGCCAACGACATGAATGCCTGCGCCTGGCACGATCAGGGAAAGAATCTGGTGATCTCCTCCATCGACAACGCCTACTATCTGGATTATCCCCAGGCCTCTGAGGAACCCCGCTTCAGCTGGATGGTGAATCTGTCGGAGGAGGGGGTCTATTCCGCCAATCCCGCCGCCCACATGGGGGAGACCCTGGGAAATCGCCTGCTGGGTCTGGAATGCCCCCTGTGGACGGAGCTGGTGCCGGAGTGGCGCATCGGGGCAAAGTTCTTCCCCCGTCTGGTGGCGGCGGCGGAGTCTGCCTGGAGTCCGGCGGGGGGCTCCTTCGGGGACTA
This sequence comes from Lentisphaeria bacterium, assembly GCA_016302315.1. Lineage (GTDB taxonomy): Bacteria > Verrucomicrobiota > Lentisphaeria > Oligosphaerales > Oligosphaeraceae > UBA1724. The sequence goes on along the minus strand of JAEDNW010000016.1, from coordinate 6,319 downwards.
CCTGTCCCGCCGCCGGGCTTTGGAGCTGGCCGGCTATCTCTGGTGGTAGGGGGGCATTGCGAATCTTTCCTTTCCCTGGCATAGTGTCGCCGGGGAGGGGGGAGGGGAAACTAGGAACGGGGAAAAGAATGTCGGAATCTTTTTTGGAAGGATTGCTCAGCGGGGTTTTCCGGGTGCTGGTGGAGGTGGTGCCTCCCACGGCGGATCTGTCGCCCCAGGCCATGGAGGAGGTTGCCCGGGGGATGGGGGCGGAGCTGGCGGGGGAATCGTGGCTCTATGCCGCCGTGGTGGCGGACCGCCCCGACGAACTGGAACGCTTCTCCCCGGAGGAGTTCGGCGGCGTCTTCGCCCGGGAATTCTCCCGCCCCATGGTGAGGATGTTCTCGGGCAAGGGACGCACTGCCTCCCAATTTTCCGATGAACTGGCGGCCGGACGCCTGACCCAGGGGGGATACCAGGGCCTCTGTGCCGTCAGCGGGGATGCCCTCCCCCTGGAGGATGCCTACCTGGATTCCGTGGACACCCTGACCTTCTGCCGGGGAAGAAGTCCCCAGACCCTGACGGGGGCGACGGTCAATGTCTCCAAGTATACGGCTCCCGATATGGCCCTGGCCTACGCCAAGGCCGCCCGAAAGCTCTCCCGGGGTGCCCGGTTCCTCCTGTGCCAGGCGGGATGGGACATGGCAAAGGCCCAGGAACTCCAGTGGCTCCTCCAAATCCGGGATGCCATGGTCCCCGTGGTGGCCAGGATCCTCTGGCTCTCCCGGGATCAAATGGAACTGCTTCCCCAGTGTCTGCCGCCTGGCGTGCTTCTTCCGGAATTGCATCAGCGTGCCCTGAAGGAGGCCTACGCCCAGGGCACGGAGGAAGGACGCCGCTTCCAGGCCCGCTCCCTGGCGCTTCTCATGACCGGATACCGGCGCCTGGGCTTCAGCGGCGTTCTCCTGGCCGGGGAACATACCGGCATGGACCGGGCCGCCCTCCAGGAGGAATTCCGCCTCTGCCAGGAGAAGTGCCCCGACTATGATGCCTGGCTGGCCCAGTGGCGACAGGAAAACGCCCTGGTCATGAGACCCCCGGTGAAAACCCCGCGCTATCTCTTTGCCGGACTCCTCCAGGAACACGGACGGGATCCCGGAGGTCTGGATTTTGACCCCACCAGTGCCCTGGAGGTGGGAAAACCCTCCTGGAACGACCGCATGGTCTCCCGGCTCCTCCGGAAGGCCTCCACCCCCGCCACTTCCCCCAAACTCCGGGATTTCCTCTGCCGACTCTGCGGCGTGACGCCCCAGCAGCTCCCCGCCCTGGGCGCCCTGGGATATCTCCCCAATGCCCAGTGCCCCAAGGGACTCACCGGGGGAGCCTGCGGAAATGTGGACGGAGAAGGAGGCTGCGACTGCCGGGAAGGACTTTGCTTCTTCCGACGGGTCCTGGCCCTGGCCGCCGCCCAGGGAAGACTCCCCGAACTGGAACGGTAATCTCCCCTGCATGCCCCTGGGGTTCGGGGGGCAGGGAAGGGGATATATTGGCCTGCTGTCAGGAGACGGCGGGACGGACGGGGTGGTTTCCCGGATGGAAGTTCGCCGTCCTTTTTTTTCTGTTGACAGAATTCACAAGAGAGGTTTTTTCCTGTATGCAATCAAAAGTCTATTTCACGGATCTGCGGACCAAAGCCTTCGGCAATGGCCTGGCCGGCAAGATGGTGCAGTTGACCCGGGCCGCCGGGATGGAGAAACTCCCCTTCTCCGGCCGCTTCGTGGCCATCAAACTCCATTTCGGCGAACTGGGCAATCTCTCCTTTGTCCGGCCCAACTACGCCCGGGCCCTAGGGGATGAGGTGAAGCGCCTGGGGGGCAAACCCTTCCTGACGGACTGCAATACCCTCTATGTGGGCCACCGGCGGGATGCCCTTTCCCATATTGAGACGGCATATCTCAACGGCTTCACTCCCTATACCACGGGATGCCATATCCTCATCGGCGACGGACTCCGGGGAAACGACGAGGTGCTGGTGCCGGTGCGCAACGGGGAGCTGGTGAAGGAGGCCCGCATCGGACGGGCCGTGATGGATGCGGATATCTTCCTCTCTCTGACCCACTTCAAGGGTCATGAGGGGACCGGCTTCGGCGGGGCCATCAAGAACATTGGCATGGGATGCGGATCCCGGGCCGGCAAGATGGAGCAGCACTGCGATGCAAAACCCCAGGTGAATCCCGAAAAATGCGTGGGCTGCCATCGCTGCGCCAGAATCTGCGCCCACGACGCCCCCGTCTTCACGGAGGGAAAGGCCCATCTGGATCACCAAAAGTGCGTGGGCTGCGGACAGTGCATGGGGGTCTGCCCTAAGGACGCCATCGAACCCTCCTCCGTCTCCCACCCCGGCTCCCTGGATAAGAAAATGGCGGAATACGCCATGGCGGTCCTGGACCATCGTCCCCACTTCCATGTGAGCCTGGTGATGGATGTCTCCCCCAACTGCGACTGCCACCCGGAAAACGATGCCGGCATCGTCCCCAATATCGGCATGTTCGCTTCCTTCGACCCCGTGGCCCTGGATCAGGCCTGCGCCGATGCCGTCCTGGCCGCCCCCGTGGTTCCCCACAGCAAGCTGGGGGATCTGACGAAGGGAGAAGAGCACACGGATCACTTCACCACCATTGCCCCCAGCACCAACTGGAGACGGCAGCTGGAACACGCCGAGAAGATCGGGCTGGGCACCCGGGAGTATGAACTGATTCGGGTGGAGGATTAGTTGATAATACTATAACTTGTTGATAATCAATAGGTTATAAAGAAATTCCGCCGCCCTTCCCCTGGGGCAGATGCCGGGGAGGACGGCGGTTTTTTTGCGCCTGTGGGCCTAGGGAGGCTTAGTAGGTTTCCCGGAGGTGATAGGTGGTCAGTTCCCGGGCCAGTTTGGCGGGGGTGTAGTCCGCGGAGGTGGTCACCTGGAGGGTGGTAGTTCCGGGTAGGAGGGTGAAGGCGTTTTCCTGGAAGAGGGCATGGGGATCATTCTTCAGGGCGAGCCACAGGTAGAAGGCGGGGGCATCGGTCTGGAGGGTGATCTGGAAGTTCCGCTTCTCCTTGTCCAGGGGAGTGATGTCGGCGACCTTCACCTTGGCCTGGGGCAGGCGCATCGTTTTCCAGGGAGCCAGATTCAGGGTTTCCTGGAAGTGGTGGGAGGTGCCGTTCTCCTCTGTGGCCCTGGCCTCCAGCAGGAGGACGCATTCCTGGGGGGCATGTCCCTTCCGGGCCTTCTCCTCGTGGTAGAAGTCGGGGACTTCCAGGGGGAGGGAGCCCATGCGGTCCGCCTTCACCAGATATTCCTTCTTCAGGAGGGCTTTTCCGGTGGCCACCTCCAGGAGGGTAAAGGTAACGGTGGCCTCCACCTTTCCGGGAAGATCGGTGAGGAAGAAGGCCTCCATGGGCTTCTCCGGGCTGGTGTGGTAGGCCACCACGGAGATGGGGGCATAGAATCTCCGGGCCATGTAGTGGAGGGCCTTCCAGCGGCCGGAATATTCCAGGGAGGACCAGGAGGCCACGGGCCAGTTGTCGTTCAGCTGCCAGAAGATGGTGCCCATACAGCGGGGGCGGAGGCTGTGCCAGTATTCCACGCCGGTGCGGATGGCCAGCCCCTGCTGGATCTGGGAGAGGTAGAGGATTCCCTCAAAGGTGGAGGGCATGCGGAAGTAGTTGCCGAACATTCCCACAATCTTGGCATTGGCCGGCAGGCCCGCCTTCTGGTGGCGGTCGAAGACCGGGCAGAAGACGTTGAAGTCCTCCTTCTCCGCAAAGGTGCGGACCGTCTCCAGGGAGGGGAAGGACTGGAAGCCGAACTCGCTGCAGAAGCGGGGACGCACCTTGTAGTAGTCCTCGAAGGTGGCGCCGCCGTGCCAGACCTGCCAGTAGTGCATGTCGCCGTCGGCGTCGGCGAGCCAGTTGTCGGCGAAATTGTTGGGGCCGGCGCAGGGGGAGGAGGGCCAGAACATATGGGTGTCGTCGGCGGAGGTGATGGCCCGGGCTACGGTCTGGTTCAGGCGGTCGTAGAGGACCAGCCACTCATCCCGGAGGCGTCGGTTGTCCCCGGCGCCGTTCACGGAGCCGATGAGTTCGTTGTCTCCGCACCACAGGGCAATGGCGGCGTGGTGGCGCAGGCGCTTCACCTGGTGGGTGATTTCCGCATAGACGTTCTGGAGGAACTGGGGGGCGTCAGGATAGATGGCGCAGGCGAACATATTGTCGTGCCAGATCAGGAGACCCAGGCGGTCGCACTCCTGGTAGAAGTCGTCCTCCTCGAACTTTCCGCCGCCCCAGAGGCGCACCATGTTCATGTTGGCCTTCCGGGCGCTTCCCAGGAGATTCCGGTAGTGTTCCTGGGTGTGTCTCTGGGGCATGGCATCGCAGGGGATCCAGTCGGCACCCTTGGCGAAGACACGGACTCCGTTGACCTGGAAGGCCATACTGAAGCCGATGTCGTCCTTTTCGTTCACCACCTTCAGTTCCCGGAGGCCCAGCTGCTGGGTGATGGCCTGGCCGTTGGCGGTGACCTGGAGGGGGTAGAGGGGCTGTTCGCCGTAGCCGTTGGGCCACCAGAGGGCGGGGGACTTCACCGTGAATTTGGTGGAGACGGTCATCTTCCCCACCCGGGGCACCCGGGCGCTCCCCTTCTTCTTCTGCCCGTTGAAGAAAAATTCCACGGTCACCTCGTCCCCGATGGGGGTGCTTTCCAGGGGGGTGAGTTCCGCCGTGAGCAGGACATCGCAGGCGCCTTTCCGGTGGGTCTGGACATCATAGACGTAGTCCAGGACAGCCTGGTCCACCCCCTCCAGATAGCATTTTCCGGTCATGCCGGAGGAGGGCAGGGAAATCCCCCAGTCCCATCCGGCGGAGCATTGGCATTTCCGCAGGTAGTTCAGTTTCTTGACGGTGCAGAACGAGCCCATTTCCGGGGGATGGACCAGCATCTCCCGGGCCGCCTCCTCCCCCGCCTGCCGGACACTGCGGAACTCCAGACGGATGGTGTTCTCCCCTGCCTGGAGGAAGGGCTTCACGTCCTTCCGGAAGCGCAGGAACTGGTCGTTGAGGCGGGCTACCTCCTTGCCGTTGAGGAAAAGGGTGGCCACGGTGTCCACGGAATCCAGATTCAGGAGGACACCCTGGGCCTCCAGCAATTCCGGGGGCACGAAGAAGCTGCGCTGGTAAACCCAGTCCACATCGGCCACCCATTGGACATCCCGCTCGTTTTCGCCATAGTAGGGATCCGGGATGAGGCCGTTCTCCAGCAGGGCGGAGTAGTTGTCCCCGGGAATCTGGGCGGGGATGGCGCTGCTCTGACCGCCTTGGCTCAGCTGCCAGGTTCCACAGAGATCAATGACAGGATAGTGGGGCATACGGGGACTTCCAGGAGGGGGGGAGGAAAAGAGGAAGGAGGAGAGGGGACTTCCCCAGGGGAGGGAAGACAGAACAAAAAGTGGAATAAAATAATGGGGTTTCCTGGTTTTTCCCCCTGAAAACAGGGGAGAATCCAGAGAAAAAGGCGGGGCAGAGCGCTTGCCGGAAAATGCACTACATTCCCACCGTCTTCCGCAAGAGTTTCATCCCTGGGGGTGTCTTGTATTATAACACATTATAAATAAGTGAGTTATGATATAAATGCCTCCCCTGGCGCCCGGATTCCCTGGAAAGGAGTGGTTGCATGGTTCCCAAGCTTGCCCTGTTCATTGATGCTGACAACATGAACGCCTCCCATGCGGAGGAGATTCTCGCCCTTTGTGCCCAGGAAGGGGAGGTGATGCTCAGCCGTGCCTTTGGCGCTCTCACCGCATTCTCCGGGAAAAACGGGTGGGCGGAGGCGGTGCGCCAGCATGGCATTACGGCACGGCCCTGCGTCGCCAACATAGGCGGCAAAAATGCCACGGACTTCGCCCTGGTCATCGAGGCCATGGATTGCATGGCCAGCGGAAAATTCGATGGCTTTGTCCTGGCCTCCAGCGACAGCGATTTCACCGTCTTGGCCCAGCGCCTGCGCAACGAGGGAAAAATGGTGCTGGGGATCGGGGACGAACGTGCCCCCGTCAGCTTCCGCAGCTCCTGCACCCGCTTTGTGGTTCTGCCGGACAGAGATGCTCCCAAAGAGGCTCCCCCGAAGAAAAAGGCCCCTCCGCTTCCCGTTGTGCCGGAGGGGGAACTGCAGAAGATGTGGCTGGATATTCGGAAACGCAAGTGCAAGAAGCGCCAGACTCTCCTCAATTGGCTCGTAAATAACTAGTGTCTGCTGATTTAATCATAAATATTTGGAAATAAACATTGTAAAATGAAA
>JAEDNW010000136.1:0-6099 GCA_016302315.1 Lentisphaeria bacterium | reverse complement strand
GATACTTCTGCTGATATTCCTCCCCCAGGCCGTTGACCCGGCCTCCGCCGAAGCCGCTGGGCCACCCGTTCTCGTCATACAGCCACGCCTCCATGCCCAGACGGGAAGCCTCCCGCACACAGGCCTCCACACAGGCCATGTACTGGTCTCCCATGTAGGGCGTCCCCAGCCCCCCGCGGGCGTGCATGAAGAAGCCGCCGTATCCCCCCTCCTGCATCCGACGAATCTGACGGCACAATTCCTCCGGAGACAAAAGGTCATTCCAGCTCCAAAAGGGCATGGGACGCCATTGTCTCAAATCCTCGCCTGCCAGCACAAATTCCCGCATCTTGCGTTCCTCCCGTGTTTGCCAAATCCATCCATGGTCACAATTCCCGCCACCCCAAGGGAAACGGTCCCCTTTTTGGGCTAATACGTATTGTGAAACGGGACTCAAGATAATCCCCAGGAGAGAATCCGCACAGGGAAATCCGTCAGAAATCTTTTTTTGGCTTTAGGGTTGCTATTCCCAGGCGAGGTGCTGGACGAACTGGGTGGCCAGGGGGAAGGAGGGGAGGGTGCAGTCATGTCCGTAGCCCTGGAAGGTTCGATGCCGCACATCCTGGTGGCCGTTGAGTTTCAGCATACGGCAGAAATAGGCGTTTTCCTCCTGTCTGCCGCACATTTCCAGTTCCGGGTCTCCGGTGGTCAGGAGGATAGGAGGCAGATTTGGGGTTCCGACATAATAGAGGGGGGCCAGGTCATCGCAGAGGGGCTGTTCCATGGGGATGCCGCGTTCTGCCCGGAGGGTGAAGTGGGTGATGCACTGTCCGCTGATGGGGATGAGGCCCCGGATTTGCCGGTAGTCGCATCCCTGGGCCTGGAGCCAGCGGGGATCCATGCCCAGCATGCAGGTGAGATAGGCACCGGCGGAGTGGCCGGAGACGAAGATTTTCCGGGGATCTCCCCCGTATTCGGCGATGTGTCGGATCACCCAGGCCAGGGCGGCGGCGGCATCCTCCAGGCAGGTGATGCCCGGGGTGCCCTGGGCATCGGCCAGTCGGTATCCGCAGGCCACCACGGCATTGGGGTGGACCGGATCCAGGGTGAGTTCCATGGGGGTGTGCTTGACGCCGCCGGTGAGTCCGCCCCCGTGGAACCAGACGATGGTGGCGAAGCCGGAGTGGCCTTCGGGTAGGGTCAGATCCAGGGCGCACCTCTCCCCGTTCTCCGGGTGTGTCTCGTAGAACTCCTTTTCCCGGTAGGGGATGTCCAGGGTCTGGCAAAAGGGCTGTTGCAGGGAATTGAAGAGTTGCATGGCGGCAAAAAAACGTGTGTGTGGGGGGGAAAAATCAGGGGAGGGCACCCAGCATGGCCTCGGCCAGACGGATGCCGTCAATGGCGGCGGAGACGATGCCCCCGGCCATGCCTCCGCCTTCTCCGGCCACATAGAGGCCGTCCATGGAGGTGGAGAGGGTGTCGGGGCGGCGCAGGAAGCGGACCGGGCTGGAGACCCGGGTTTCCATGCCCACCAGGGTGCCGCCCCCCAGGAATCCCGGGGCTTTGCGGTCGAAGGCCGCCAGGGCCCGTTGCAGGGCGGTGCGGATGGGGTCGGGCACCAGGAGATCCAGCCGGGAGGGGGTCAGGCCCAGGCGGTAGCTGGTGGCCTTGGGCAGGGGAGAGGTGCCTCCCAGAAGGAAATCCCGGGCCCGTTGGGCGGGGGCGGAGTAGTCGCCGCCTCCTAGCTGGAAGAGGCGGGTTTCCAGGTCGTGGAGGAAAGCGAAGGCCTCCCGGGGGGAGGAGAAGGTGGTTTCCCGGAGGGTGGAGATCAGGGCGGAATTGGCGAACTGGCCATCCCGTGCGGCGTTGGACATGCCGTTGGTGCAGAGGGCCAGGGGATCGCAGGTGGCGGGAAGGATCTCGCCTCCGGGGCACATGCAGAAGCTGGTGGCGCCGGGGCCCTGGGCGTCATCGTGGAGGGAGAGGAGATATTCTGCCGGTCCCAGGGAGGGATAAGGGACGGCCATGCCGAACTGGGTCTGGTTGATGAAGCTCTGGGTGTGCTCGATGCGGCATCCTAACTGAAAGCCCTTCATGGCCACCTGCACCTGGCCCGCCATCTGCTGGATCAAGTCCCGGGCGCTATGGCCGCAGGCCACCAGGGCGGCGGAGCCCTCCAGGCGGGAGCCGTCTCCCAGGCGGAGTCCCCGGAAGGCGGTGTCTCCCTCCACGGCTTCCACCCGGGTTTCCCAGAGGAAGCGTCCCCCCAGCTGGCAGATGCGGCGTCGGATGGCGGAGATGATGGCGGGGAGCCGGTCGGAGCCCAGATGAGGATGGGCGTAATAGAGGATTTCCGGCGGGGCGCCGGCGGCCACAAAGGTCTCCAGGACGAAGCGTCCCCGGGGATCCCGGACCCGGGTGAAGAGCTTTCCGTCAGACCAGGTGCCGGCTCCGCCTTCGCCGAAGAGGAGGTTGCTTTCCGGGTTTAGCTGCCGTGTGGCGAAGAAATCCTGGATGTCCTGCGCCCGCCGTTCCACGTCCCGTCCCCGTTCCACCACCAGGGGGCAGGTGCCGGCCATGGCCAGGACCAGGGCGCCGAAGAGCCCGGCGGGGCCTGTGCCCACCACCAGGGGATGATGCAGGCCCTTACGGTTGTCCGGGGGAAAGTAGGGTGGTTCCTCCGTCAGAGGGGCGATGCCCCTGTCGGGTCTGGGGCGTGCGCCGGGGCGGAGTTCCGCCGCCAGGGAATAGAGAATCTTCACCCGGGGCTTATGGCGTGCATCCAGGCTCCGCCGCCGGATTTCCAGGGAGAGCAGATCCTCTTCCCGGAGTCCGCAGGCTTTGGCCGCCAACGGCCGGAGAAATTCCCTCTCCTCCCGGGGGACTATCCGGGCCTCTACCTCCAGGGGAATGGTGATCTTCATGGGGCGGGCATCCGGCTTCATGGGCATAGGGCGGGGCGGTCAGGGGGAAGGCGGAGAGGGGGTTCCCGGGGAAAGATTCCCGGGGTGGGGGAATCGTCCCGCCACTCTTCCAGCAGAGCGAGATATTCCCGGCGCGGGATTTCCCTTGCGCCGAAGGAGGCGGTGAGATTGGTGACCATCTGCGTGTCCACCAGGGTGACCCCATGGCCCCGCAACTGCTCCACCGCCACGCAGAAGGCGATTTTCGAGGCCCCCGACTGCCGGTAGAACATGCTTTCCCCGCAGAAGATCTTGCCCAGCAGGACGCCATAGAGGCCCCCTGCCAGGGTGCCGTCCGGGGCGAAGGCCTCAAAGCTGTGGGCGTAGCCCAGACGGTGGAACTCCAGAAAGGCCTCCTGCAGCATTCCGGTGATCCAGGTGCCTTCCTCCCCGGGACGCAGGGCTTGGGCGCATCCCGCCATCACCTCAGGAAAGCAGGTGTCGATGCGCACGGTGAAGGGGGATTTCTTCCACTCCCGCTTCAGGGTCTTGGGGATGTGGAACTCCGAAAGGGGAAGCACGCCACGCAGGGGCGGAGAGGCCCACAGGATGGACTCCTCCTCGAAGGGCCAGGGGAAAATGCCGTGGTAGTAGGCATCCAGAAGGAGGCGGCAGTCCAGCCCGTCGGAGAGACAGAGCGCCCCTTCCTCGTCCGCCCGTTCCGGGGAGGGAAAGAGGCTCTTTTCCCGCCAGGGGCGCTCCTCCAGGAGCGTCGCCCACTCTGCTGCCGAAGGGGATTCCATGCCCGCTGTCCGCTTCCTAGCGGATGAAGTTGGTGCGCACCGGCGCCTCCTCCAGGGCGGGACCCGGGAGCCCTTGCTCCCGCCCCGCCTGAAGGCTCCGCAGCATCCAGGCCATCTTCACCCCCAGGTTCCGCATGATCTGCAGCCCCTCCTGATCCTGGAGAACCTCCTGGGGCGTGGTGCCATGGACCATGTTCCAATATTGGGAGGGAACCATGGGCATCCCCATGATGGGATAGAATTTGTTGATGGCATCCAGGGCGGCGGTGGCGCCTCCCCGGCGGCAGCTGACCACCGAGGCGGCAGGCTTCCCCGTCAGTTTCCGCCCCGCACTGTAGAAGAGGCGGCTCATGAAGGAGAGAAGGTCGCCGCAGGGAGCGGCAAAATGCACCGGAGAACCAAAGACAAAGCCGTCGGCTTCCTCCGCCATGGCGGCAAACTGGTTGACCACATCCTCCATTACGCAGCACCCCTTCTGACGGCATGCCCCGCATCCCCGGCAGCTCCCCTTCAGCGCCCCAGGCGCCCCCGCCCAGAAAATCTCCGTCTCCACCCCCTGAAGACGCAGGGTCTTCTCCACTTCCGACAACGCCGTGAACGTGCACCCCTGCTGGTGGGGACTGCCATTGACCAACAAAACTTTCATGTCTCTCTCCGGAAAAAGCGTCCACCCCCGGAAGCCTCTTCCAGGGGAATGCCCGGTACTATAACGATGACGGAAGCCTCTCCCCCAAAATCTTCCCCAACGACAATCCCCCAGGCCTCCTGACAGCAGGGGGAACGGGGAAAAGTTCTCTTTTAAAAAGATAGGTTTTACTAAAAAGTTCTCCTTAAAAAAGATAGGTTTGGCATAGAAGGGGGCTTTTTGGGGGATAAATTATAGGGCAGATCCCCAGAGAAGGAGTCATCGTATGAAAAGAATCTTGTCACGAATCATGGAGGAGTTTCGCACCTGGGAACTCCCGGAGCTGGTCACCCGAGAAGCATACTTCCCGATGGTCAAAGGCAAGGCCACGGTCATCACGGGCATGCGGCGTACGGGGAAGACATCCCTTTGCTATCAGAAGATGAAGGAACTCCTGGCAAGTGGCGTTCCCCGGGACCGGATCCTCCATCTGAACTTCGACGATGACCGTCTCATGCGCTTCACGGCGGAGGATTTCCAGAGCATTCTCGACGTCTATTACAGCGAGTTTCCGCAGAACCGGGATTTTTTGTGCTACTTCTTCCTGGATGAAATCCAGCATGTTTCTGGCTGGGAGCATTTTGTCCGGCGGCTCATTGACAGAGAGAAGGTTCAAGTCATCCTCACGGGCTCGTCATCGAAGTTACTTTCCGAGGAGATTGCCACCTGTATGCGGGGGCGGTCGGTGCGCGGGGTTGTCTATCCGTTCTCCTTCTCCGAGTTTTTGCTGGCAGAGGGGGTGTTCGCCACGCTTCCCACACGTCTTTCCGATCGAGATATCTCACTGTTGCGGAATGCGTTGCAGAGATATTTCGCCGTGGGTGGCTTTCCCGAGGTGCAAGCCGTGGATGAACGCACCCGCTACATGATCCTGCAGGAGTACATCGACCTGGTGATCTTCGATGATGTTGTGGAGCGCCACCAGATCGCCAATGTGCCGGTGCTCCGCAATCTTCTGGATACGGTGCTGAACAATCCCTCCCAGAAATTCAGCATCAGCAATTTCCATAAGGAAGTGAGGGATCAGCTCAAGTTGAAATGCTCCCTTTCCGATCTCTACGACTTCCTCAAGTATCTGGAGGATGCCTACATCCTGTTCCGCCTGAAACTTCATTCCCGCTCGGTGAAACAGGTTCAGGTGAACCCGGCAAAGGTCTACTCCATCGACATGGGGCTTGTCCGCGCGGCTTCCCGGGATCCCGAGGCCAACCGCGGACACCTGCTGGAGAACATGGTCTTCCTGCAGATGCTGCGGGAAGGGTGGACGTTGGGCTATTTCGTGACCAAAAAGGGAAGTCGCGAAGTGGACTTTTATGCGTCTCACCCCATCGACAAGCGGAAGCGCCTTGTACAGGTGAGCTATGAAATGCCCTCCGGCGAGACGCTGAAGCGCGAGGTAGAGGCGCTGATCCAGGCCGGCGAGGAACTGGGAGTCAAGGAACGGATCATCGTCACATGGGATGACGAGGCGGAACTCGAGGGAGGGATTTCTGTCGTTCCCGCCTGGCGCTTCCTCCTGGGCCTGAAATAACCCGGAAAAAATCCATCGCCCCCGGGGACACGACATCCCTCTCCGGGGAAACCTTTTGGCGCTACCTCCACCCCCGCAAATTATGATGCCTCTCATCGCTCTTGTCATTTTTATCATTCTGGCGGTGGGATGGTGGTTCTACGTAGTGTCTGCTGATTTAATCATAAATATTTGGAAATAAACATTGTAAAATGAAAT
>JAEDNW010000135.1:0-6099 GCA_016302315.1 Lentisphaeria bacterium | reverse complement strand
AAATATGAATCCAAAGCAGAAATTTCAAGAGATCCCTCAGGAAAGACAACCTCCACGGGGGGCGCTGTTTGGGTCCAGAAAATTTCTCCATGAAATTGCCTAGTGACCCATCAAATATAGGAAACCGTGCTTACATGAAGGATAGATTTTCACAGAGAAATTCCCATGCAGATGATAGACAATCTTTCGGCAGGACTTTGTGGTCGATAGATGTTGGAATACTGCCGCTTTGTCTTTCCCTTTTTTTTCTCTTCTCCCTTCCCTTGCTTGGGGAGGACATGGACGGGGATGGATTGGACGATGCTTGGGAGGCGGAGTGTGGCTTCACCGTGGGGGCGTTTACGGCGGCGGTGTATCTGGATGGGGTGAATGGGGACGACGGGAATAGCGGGCTGTCTCCGGATTGTGCCAAGAGGACCTTTGCGGGAGCGCTGTCCGTCCCCCGGGATTCCGCGAAGGAGAATGTCATCCTGGTTTCGCCGGGGGTGTATGCCGGCCCCCAGAACCGGGGATTGGACTTTCAGGGGGACGACATCAAGATCCGCTCCCTCATGGGGGCGGAGGAGACCGTTGTGGACTTGGGAGAGTCGGGGCGATTTCTCTCCTTGCACAGAGGAGAGACCCTGGCCAGTCGTGTTGACGGGCTCACCCTATGCCATGGATATGCCGCCTCTGAGGGAACGGCGATTTTCCTGTCCGGAGCCTCTTTGGAGGTGAGGAACTGCATCTTCCGGGACAACCGTGGCGGTCATCGGGTTTGTTATGAAAATGGGGACGGGAGCGTTCAGGAGTATTGGCAAGACGGTTTTTCCACGGCCGCTTTGTTCGTAGAGGGTGGGTCTGGGGTGATTTCAGGGTGTCAATTTGAGGACAATGAATCTGCGCCTTTGGGGCATGGCAGCGGCGAGACAGCGGGAAATGTCGGCGCCCTCAACGTGTCATTGGGAGGGACAGTGGCGGTGTCCGCCTGTGTCTTTCGTGGCAACGGGGGGTATGATGCGGGGGCGGTGCTTCTTTCCGGGGCGTCCGCCTCCTTTGACCAATGTCTTTTCACGGGAAACCTTTCCCGGAACGGAGCGGCCTTGGTCTTGCGCAGCCTGTGGTATCTTGAGGAAGAGAACTGGGAATACAGGGAGGTCCCGTCGGAAGTGGAGCTTTCCGATTGCCTTTTCCGTGACAACGCCACGATACCGATTTCGTCAGGAAGTGGAGCGTTGCAATCCCTTCCTACGGAATGCCTGGTTTCCTCGGGAAGTTCTCTCCAGGCGGTTCATTGCACCTTCCTGGCGGGCATGGCAGGGGGAAGGAGCCTTCTCCGGCTGGAAGGGCAGGGAGAATGGCGGAATTGTATTCTGGATGGCTCTTTTTCCTTGGGCAATGCCGGCCTCCTTGAGGCAGATTTCTGCTGCAGCCCTCAATCCCTGACGGACTATGGGACTGGCAACCTTCAGAAGGATCCTCTTCTCACCCCCGCCGGCTTTCTGACTTCCCTTTCTCCCGCCAGGGATGCCGGAAGCGCGGACCCTTCCGGCAGTTCCCGGGATTTGCTGGGAGTCCTCCGCCCTGCAGGGAGCGCCCCGGACATGGGATGCCATGAGTTCCTGGATGACGACGAGGATGGCATTCCGGATCTCCTGGAAGGGGAGGAGGGGGTGCTTCCTGGCGAGGATGAAGACGGGGATGGACTCTCGAATCTCCAGGAATTTCTGCTGGGGACGGATCTTGGGCGGGCAGACACAGACGGGGATGGCCTTGCGGACGGCGAGGAGGTGGAGGCGGGATACTCTCCTTTGAGGCACACGCGACGCATTTACGTGGACGGGAGTCTGGGGGATGACGCAAAGGATGGTTCGGGACAGGACGATGCCGTGGAGACTATCTCCCGGGGCGTGGCGCTCGCCAGGCAATCCATGGGAGAAGGCGTGGTTCTCCTTGCTCCCGGGATCTATGGAGGAGCGGCCAACCGCGGCGTAGACTTCCAGGGCATGCCGATTCGCATTCTTGGCCAGAGGGGAAGGGAAGGAACCATCATAGACCTGGAGGGGGCGGGGCCCATGCTTTCTCTCTCCCATGGAGAACCCTCTTTTTGCTCTCTCGAGGGAGTGACTCTGCGCAACGGGTATCGGGACAATGGGGGAATTGCCATTCATCTGGAGGGTGCTTCCCTTTCCCTCCGGGATTGCGGTTTCGAGGGAAACATCTCTGGGCAGCGGGTGGTGATGGACTGGGGCAATGGACAACAGGCAAGTTATTGGGAGGGGGGGGACGAGAGTGCGCCCATTCTGGCCCGGGAATCTCGCCTGACCCTTGTGGACTGCCGCTTTGCCGAAAACAAAGTCCAGGGGGAAATTTCCGGTTCTGCAGTCAATGCGGGGGCTCTTCTCCTGCAATCCTCCCAGGTTCGCTTGGAGCAGTGTCATTTTGAGGGGAATCAGGCTGTGGCGGCGGGGGCCATCCTCCAGGATGGAGGAGAGACACTTCTGCGCCAATGCGTCTTGCGGGGAAATCAAGGAAATGTGGGAAACGGGATCGTTGTGCAGGGGAGTTCCTACTCAGGAAACGGTGAGGCGCCCTGGATGACCATGGAGAATTGCCTGCTGGATGGCCGGGAAAGCCAGGGTAGCGCGCCGGAAGTGGTTCTGGCCTCAGGGGGGCAGGGGACGTTGCTCCATTGCACCCTGCTGGGCAACCCCGTCTCCGACGCCTCTTCTCTTGTAGCGCAGGGGCAGGGAAGCTTGTCTCTCCGCAACAGCATTGTGACGGGGCTGCTGCCCGCGCTCTCCAGCGGCACCCTGACTGCCGAATCTTCTTGTCTCCCCCAATGCCTGGATTTCTTCCCCCAGGCGGGGAATCTCTTCCTCCCCCCGAAGACCACCGGCGAAGGAATCCTGCTGCCCGATTCGCCGTGTCTGGACGCCGCCGACCCTGTCCTTTCCTCCCCAGTGGACCTCCACGGAACTCCTCGCCCTGCAGGCGTGGCGCCGGATATGGGATGCGATGAATATGTCGATCAAGACGGGGATGACATCTCCGACACCTACGAAAGACTTCACGGCGGCGATCTCCTCCCCGGAGAGGACAATGACCAGGATGGCTTGACCAATCGGGAGGAATACCTCCTGGGCACCTGCGCGGATCGCTTCGACACGGACGGAGACGGAATGCCCGATGGATGGGAGACGGCTCAAGGACTGAATCCCCTGGAAAAGGATGGAGAAGGGGACTTGGATGGGGATGGCCTCCCCAATCTCGACGAGTTCCTCCATGGATGCAGTGCCGGGATGCCCGATAGCGATGGAGATGGCATTTCCGATGGACAGGAGCTTCTATGCGGCCTCGATCCCGCCAACGGAGAAGATGGCGATCAGGATCTGGACGGGGATGGCTTGACCAACCGGGAGGAACTCCTTCTCTATGGGACGGAAATGGCACATCCCGATACGGACGGGGATGGAGTGGAGGACGGGACGGAAGTGGAATTTGACATGGATCCCCTCTTCCCTGCCTTGCGCAGCGCCTGTGGCCGATATTCCTACGAATGCACCGCGGTGGAATGGCAGGAGAGGGAGGGGTGGCTTTTCTTTCCTGCAGATTCTTTGGCGAACCAGAAGCTCTTTTTGACTCTCCGGTCCACGACTCCCTTCTCTCTCTGGGTGTATTTCACCGACGGAGAGGGAAGGGAACATTCCTTCTGTCTGGTTCCCGGAAGCCCCATGGGGTTCTCCCAGGGAGAAGAGGGACTTCGGTTCGCCTTGGGAGAGCATGTGACCAATGGCCTTTGGCATCCCGCTGCTTTTGAGGCGGCGCAGGTTCCCGGCATGGCTTCTCTGCCAGGCGCCTGGCTCTCCCTGCACCCCTCCCAAGGTCTGGAGATCGGACAGGCGCGTCTCCTGAAGTACGTGGACCGGGACGGGGATATGCTCCCTGACGAATGGGAGGAAGAGCTGGGATTGAATCCTGAAGCTCCCGAAGATGCCCAGGGGGACATGGATGGAGATGGTCTCTCCAACTGGCTGGAGTTTTTGTACGAGACTGATGGGGAGGCTCCCGATACGGACGGTGACGGACTCTCCGATGGGTGGGAAGTCCTCATTCTGGGAACCAACCCCCTTTCTCCCGATCAAGACGCAGACGAACTCCTGGATGGATGGGAAATCACCCATTTCTCAGGACTTCACCAAAACGGCATGGGAGACCAAGATGGAGACGGACTTTCCGATGCCTTGGAGTTCTTTTTAGATGGGGATCCCCTGGGAGCGGCGACCTCGGCTACGGCCCAGGAACTCGTTCTGGAAATCCTGACCCCTCTCTCCCAACTCCGCTGATCACGCCTGAAAATGCGAAGAGCGCCTGTGTGTTCTGGGGAGGGCCGCAGGTGCCGGGGGTTGCGCTACGCTTCACCCCCGTCGCAAAGGCCTGGCCTGCCACCCCTACGGGGTTCGGAGTCGATTTGGGCCTTGCCGGGGGTTTCGGTCGGCCCTTTGGGCCTCCCTGCACCCCCGTCTAGCGATCCTCCCACCCCTGCCGGGGTTCAGGAGGATTCTCCCCCCTTCCCCCCAGACAGGGGGGATTTTCTGTCAATCCCAGGGCGGGACGTGCGGGGGGGCAGGTCCCGCCTCTCTGTGCTCTCTGTGTGCCCGGCTTGCCGGGCCTGACCTGGCTGACCTGTTTCCCCTCCGTGCCCTCTGTGTTGAAGCGTCAGTGTCTATGAGTATTCCATTAGTTTTTGGTTAGGGGTTTTGCCGCCCCCATCGTTTGTCTTACGGTAGGTGCCGTGACGGGAATCTAGAGCCCAAGTCACGGCAGGAATCTTCCGTAACGACAAACGAGATATGCTTCTTTCTTTATTTCACGTATTCGGCGGCCTTGCCATTTTCATGTATGGCATGAAACTCATGAGCGACGGTCTCCACCATTCGGCGGGGGATCGGATGCGTTCCATCCTCAAGGTCTTTTCCGCCAACCGGTTTGTGGCGATCCTCTCCGGGGCGGTGGTCACCTGCGTCATTCAGTCTTCCAGCGCCAGCACCGTGATGGTCATTGGCTTTGTGAACGCCGGTCTTCTCACCCTTGTGCAATCCATCGGCATTATATTCGGAGCCAACATTGGCACCACCATCACTGCCCAGCTGGTGGCCTTCAACATCCAGTGGCTGGTGATGCCGGCCCTGTTCCTGGGGATGCTGCTATGGCTTCAGAAGAGCCGGGCCCTCTCCTTCTGGGGTCTGACCATCATGGGGTTCGGCTTCTTGTTCCTGGGGCTGAACATGATGAGCGGGGAATTGAAGGAGTTGAGCAAACTTCCCTCCTTCATGAAGGCCTTCCAGTATTTTGCCTGTCCTCCGGAGCATGGCATCATTCCGCCGGGGGCGGCCCTGGGGGCCGTGGCCGTGGGCATGGCGGCCACCTTCCTCATCCAGAGCAGTTCTGCGGCCAGCGGGGTCATCATCGCCTTGGCCTTCAACGGCATGATTGACCTCTACACCGCGGTGGCCCTGGTCATGGGCTCCAACATCGGCACCACCATCACCGCCCAGCTGGCCGCCCTCCCCGCGAATCGGGTGGCCAAGCAGGCGGCCATGGCCCACACCCTCTTCAACCTCATCGGCGTCATCCTGACCTTCGCCAGCTTCTACGTCATCATCCAGGGAAAGCCCCTCTTCTTCTTCTGCCTGGAGAAACTCTGCGGAAGCGCTCCTCTCCCCCGGCAGATCGCCAACGCCCACACCCTCTTCAATCTGGCCACCACCCTGATCCTCATCCCCATCATCCCCATGCTGGCCCGCCTTTGCGAGGCCATTCTCCCCGCCAAGGCCGATGAGATCCAATACCGTCGGCTGGAACCCCATCTCCTCCAGAATCCGGCCATCGCCCTCACCCAGACCACCGCGGCTTTGCGCTCCATGCTGAAGAACGCCTGCGCCATGGCGGACGCGGCCCTCCGGATCTATGGCCACAACGATGAGAAGAACCGGAAGATTCTCCGTCAGCTTTCCGAGCGGGAGGAGGATGTGGATCACCGGCAGGCGGACATCGCCGAATATCTGGCCCAGATGATGCAGAAAGAACTCTCCCCCGCCCAGGCGGAGATCGTCCCCC
>JAEDNW010000134.1:0-6107 GCA_016302315.1 Lentisphaeria bacterium | reverse complement strand
CAGAGATATTGCAAAATGGTTCTGAAAAACAGCAGGGAAGGGGATGGAGAAAAAAGAATCTTTGAGGACATTTCCCTCCCGGGGAGACGGGCACAAAAAAGGGGGAGCCCCCCGGAATTTCTCTCGGGCGACTCCCCCAGGGACGTGGGTGTCCGTGTCAGGCGGGGCTAGCGGGTGAAGGTCACCTGGCGCAGTGCGTTGTTTTCGTAGACCCAGGTGTTGCTGTGGTTGCCCTCGTAGTTATACCACACATAGTACTTTCCCAGAATCTGGGGTTCGGTGTCCGCCAACTGGGCGTATCTCTCGCCCCGGGTGATGGCTTCCACGTGGCCGTCGGCGAAGGCGAAGGGGGTTCCGCTGCTGCCGTGGGAAGAGAGATTGTGGACCCTGTCGCCCCAGCGGGGTTCCACAAAGCCGGCGCAGTAATCGTCTTCATTGTTGGCGGCGATGGCGTCGGCCCACAGGAAGTAGGCGCCGGGGGACTTGAATTGCTCGGGGCGGATGAAGACCACGTCGCCGCTGGCGCCGTAGGTTTCGGACCAGGAAGTGGCTCCGTAGGTCTTGTAGCATCCGGGGCCGTAGTCCCGGGCCGTGGTATAGGTCATGATGCCGTAGGTCAGGCAGGCGGCCTTTTTCTTGGCGTTGGGGCAGAAGGCGATGGGGATGCGCTTGCCCCAGCGGGTCTCGTCGTTGTTGCCGAAGTCCATGAGGGTGGGATTTGGCCATCCCTCCAGGGTGCCCATGGAGGCGGCGGCGCCAATCCACTGGTTCCAATCCCGGAAGCCGATGTTCCAGTAGCCGTCGTTGGAGTCGCCGTAGACCACGTAAGCCAGGGTCAGCTGCTTCAGGTTGTTGGTGCAGCTGATGGCCCGTGCCTTTTCCCGGGCTTTGGACAAGGCGGGCAGCAGCATGGCGGCCAGGATGGCGATGATGGCGATGACCACCAGCAATTCAATGAGGGTGAAGGATTTTTTCATGATGAATTTGCGGTCTCGTTAGGGTAAGAGGTGAAAAGACAACAGGAAACAGGGGAAGTCGAGTAAGTATAGGAAAAATCGGGCGAAAATCAAGGAGAAAGAGAAATCCGGCGGCGAAAAAGGGTGGCGTTGTGATGCGGCTCCGGGGTTTCCCGGTTCCGTGGTTGCCCTGTGGGGTGGGGTAGGGCGGGGAAAGGGGCTTATAGTACCCCGTCTTTCTTGCGGAGAGCCGGGACGCCGGGGGCGGTGTCTTTGGGGGCTCTTCTTGTGGAACATCATAACATCTTGCCATTCAACGACTTGAATCTATGAAACTCCAGGGCTGCTACACTGCGCTTGTCACCCCCTTCCATCATGGCCAGGTGGATTACACCGTCTTGGAGGCCCTGGTGGAGCGTCAGATTTCCGCCGGGGTGGCGGGCATTGTTCCCGTGGGGACCACGGGGGAATCTCCCACCCTTTCGGTGGAGGAGCATCTGGAGGTCATCCGGTTTGTGGCGGAGAAGGTGGCCCGTCGCTGCCAGGTGATTGCGGGCACGGGGGCCAATTCCACGGAGGAAGCCATTCGTCTGACGAAGGCGGTGGAGAACATGCCGGTGGATGCCACCCTGCAGGTGACTCCGTACTACAACAAGCCTTCGGCGGAGGGGCTCTACCGTCATTTTGTGGCGGTGGCGGAATGCAGCCGTCTGCCCATTGTCCTGTACAATGTGCCTGGGCGGACGGGGAAGGAGATTCCCCTGGAGGTGGTGGCCCGTCTGGCCTCCCATCCCCAGGTGGCGGCCATCAAGGAGGCGGCGGGCAGCGTGGAGCGGGTCAACGCCATCGGCCGTCTGTGCGATCTGACCGTCCTCTCCGGGGATGACAGCCTGGCCCTGCCCATGATGTCCGTGGGGGCCAGGGGGGTCATCAGCGTCCTGTCCAATGTGGCCCCGGCTCCCTATGTGGAGATGTGCCGCCTGGCTCTGGCAGGGGATTTCCCCGGCGCCCAGGCCATCCACCGCCGCTTCTACCCCCTGGCCCACGACCTGTTCCTGGAGGCCAACCCCATTCCCGTGAAGGCCGCCATGGCAGACATGGGACTCCTGGAGGAGGAGTATCGCCTGCCGCTCTGCGAAATGGGCGCCGCCAACCGGGAAACCCTCCGGCAGACCCTCCGCTCCCTGGAACTGCTCTAACCCGAGGCCATGAGCGAATTCTCCCACAAGCCCATGCGCGGCGTCCAGTTCGATCTGGTGGATCTGCCCCCCGAAGGGGTGGATCTGGAGGGCAGTGTCCCCCCGGAGGAACTGGGGCTGGAGGAGGAGGAGCGCCTGCGCTATGTCTCCCCGGTGGAGTATCATCTCCATCTGGAAGCCATCAACGGCGGATCCGACCTGCTGGCCCGGGGAAAAGTCTCCGTGACGGTGGAGGCTCTCTGCGACCGCTGTGACGAGCCTTTCTCCTGGCACCTGACCACGGAAGAGGTTTGTCACGAGGTGGAGAATGCCTTTGGAACCACAGTCAACCTTTCAGACGGACTTCGAGAGGATATATTATTGACTTTTCCCCAGCGATTCCTTTGCCGGGAGGAGTGCCAGGGGCTTTGTCCCCGCTGTGGGGCGAACCTGAATCAGGGGCCCTGCGGATGTCCTGGAGAGGGTTCTCCGGAGGATGAGGATCCCTGGGCCGCCCTGGACGGGGTGGTTCCCCGGGAGTAGCGGGGAGGGGTTGTCCTCCTGCTTCCTCCGGGTGTCGCGATTTTTTTTGCTCATACGTGTGTCATACCCATTGTAACGATTAGGAGATTTAGGAACCATGGCTGTTCAGAAGTGCAAGAAATCCAAGATGCGTGTCCGTCAGCGCAAGGCCCAGATTCGGTATCGTGGTCTGGAGCCCCACACCTGCACCTCCTGCGGCGCCGCCTGCCTTCCTCACCGCGCCTGCACCAACTGCGGCTACTATGACGGCAAGCAGGTCATCCAGGTGAAGGAAAAGGCCCAGGCCTAGCCCCCCGCAGGATAAGACGGGCCGCGAGGCCCCCCGAAAACAATGTCCGACTCAAGGGTTGTCATTGCGGTGGATATGATGGGGGGGGACCACGCACCGTCTGCGGTATTGGATGGTGTCGCCGAGGCGCTTCGCAGCTTTGGCGATGCCTATCAGTATCTTCTCGTAGGCCCCCAGGAACAGGTGTCCCGGGGATTGGAACAACGGGAGATTTCCCTTTCCGACCCCCGGCTGGAGTTGGTGGATGCCCCGCAGACTGTGGGGATGGACGAACATCCAGTGAAGGCCATCCGGGAGAAGCCCCGCAGCTCCATCGTCGTCGCCATGGATATGGTGAAGGCGGGTCGAGCCGGCGGGGTTTTTAGTGCCGGGAACACCGGCGCCGCCGTGGGGGCTGCCTTCTTGAAGTGGCGGATGCTGGAGGGGGTGGCTCGTCCTGGCATTGCCACGGTGATGCCCGGGGAGAAAGGTCCCTGGGTGCTGATGGATTCCGGCGCCACCGTGGACTGCAGTCCCATGATGCTGGCCCATTTTGCCGTGATGGGAGACCTCTATGCCCGCCAGGTGCTGGGGCTTTCCTCCCCTCGGGTGGGGCTTCTCAGCAACGGCACCGAGGAAGGAAAGGGGAACCGGCAGGTTCAGGAGGCCTACGCCATGATCCGCCAGATTCCCGGCCTGAACTTCCTGGGCAACATCGAAGGGCACGACCTCTTCCGGGGCACGGTGGATGTGGTGGTTTGCGACGGCTTTGTGGGCAATATCGTCCTGAAGACCAGCGAGCAGCTCTCCAAGTCCCTTTCGGGGATGATCCGGCAGACGGTGATGCGCCGCAACCTGTGGAAGATGGGCGCCCTTCTCTGCAAGGGGGCCTTCCGGGAGATCAAGCGTCTTACCGATGCCAGCGAGGTGGGCGGCGCCCCCCTGCTGGGGGTGAAGGGATGCTGTGTCATCGGCCACGGCAACTTCCAGGGGCATGGGGTGGCCAACGGCATTCGTGCCGTGGGTGAAATGCTCCGGCTTCAGTTGAACGAGCGCATTGTGGAGGCCGTGCATCAGTATGCGGCCGGCACCTTGTGCTAAGGGCGCCCCGGCGCCATTCCTGCGGCGGCGTTCCCCTGCTTCTGCCTCCCTGCCGGGAGACGGAGGGGAGGAGTCGCCGCCTTTCGTTTTTGGGACCTGACCTCCCTGAAGCCTCCTCTTCTTCCGGCGGCCCCTTCTGGCGGCTCCGGGACGGGGGAGGGAAGGGGACGGCAGAGAGCATCAGAGCGGGTCATTGAGGATGAGAAAAGGCATTGTGTTTGCGGGCCAGGGAGCCCAGCATCCTGGCATGGGAAAGGCGCTGGCGGAGAGTTCTCCCGCCGCCGCGGCCCTCTTTCAGGAGGCGGACCGGATTCTGGGTTGGCGCGTCTCCGCTCTGTGTTTTCAGGGCACCATGGAG
This sequence comes from Lentisphaeria bacterium, assembly GCA_016302315.1. Classification (GTDB taxonomy): domain Bacteria; phylum Verrucomicrobiota; class Lentisphaeria; order Oligosphaerales; family Oligosphaeraceae; genus UBA1724. Next base: position 1,703 of record JAEDNW010000134.1, on the reverse strand, counting down.
GAGCTGACCGCCTGCGCCCAGTGCCAGCCTGCCATCTTTGTGGTCAGTCTGGCGGGCTTTGCCGCCCGGAAGGAGGCCTTTGCCCAGGAGGGGATTTCCCTGGAGGCCATGGGGGGGCTTTCCCTGGGGGAACTCTCCGCCGTGACCGCCGCCGGGGCGGTGGACTTTGAGACGGGGCTGCGCATGGTGGCCCGCCGGGGGGAGCTGATGGACCAGTGCTGCCGCCGGACGCCGGGGGCCATGGGGGCCGTGGTGGGATGCGAGGAGTCGGATCTGGAGGAGGCCTGCCGGGAAAGCGGGGTCTGGGTGGCCAACTACAACTGCCCCGGACAGCGTATTGTCAGCGGGGAGGCTCCCCGGGTGGAGAAATGCCTCTCCCTCCTGGAGGGAAAGGCCATGAAACTCCAGAAGCTGACGGTGGCCGGCGCCTTCCATTCTCCCTTGATGGAGGAGGCCGCCCAGGCCTTCCGGGAATATCTGGCCACCATCCCCTTCCAAACCCCGGAAATCCCGCTGGTCCACAATGTGACCGGTGGCTGGACGGAGGCGGCCGGACTCCCCCTGCCGGAATTGCTGGCGCGCCAGATCGCCTCCCCCGTCCGCTGGGAACAGTGCGCCGCCACCCTGATGGAAAGGACCGAGGCGCTGGAAGAATTGGGGCCCGGACGGGTGCTGGCGGGGCTGCTCCGCCGCATCCGGAGGGATTTCCCCGTGCAGTCCCTGGATTTGTAGCAACGGAACGAACAACGACGGAGAATCATTGGACATGGGCATCCTTGCAGGACAGAAGGCTGTGGTCACCGGGGGAACCCGGGGCATCGGACGGGCGATCGTGAAGGCGTTTTTGCAGGAGGGCGCCCAGGTGGCTCTCCTGGGAACCCGGAAGGAGACCGCCCAGGAGACCGCCCGGGAAGTGGCCCGGGAATGCCAGGTGGAGGAATCCATGGCCCTGGGCTTCGGCTGCGACATCCGCAATACCCCGGAAGTCCACCAGGTCTTCGGGGAAATCCTGGAGGCCTTCGGACAGCGCCTGGATATCCTGGTGAACAACGCCGGCATCACCCGGGACAAGCTGATGCCCCGACTCACCGAGGAGGACTGGGACGCCGTCCTGGATACCAATCTGAAGGGGGTCTACAACGGCATCCACGCCGCCCTGATGCCCATGCTGAAGCAGCGTCAGGGCCGCATCGTCAATATCTCTTCCGTGGTGGGCCTCCTGGGAAATCCCGGCCAGGCCAACTACGCCGCCGCCAAGGCCGGCATCCTGGGACTCACCAAGGCCATGGCCCGGGAATGCGCCGGCCGGAATGTCACCGTCAACGCCGTGGCCCCGGGGTTCGTGGAAACCGATATGACCCAGGTCCTCCCGGAGGCCCTCAAGGAAAAGCTGAAGACCCAGATCCCCCTGGGACGCATCGCCCAGCCCGAGGAAATCGCCTCCGCAGTCCTCTTCCTGGCTTCCCCTGCCGCCGCCTATATCACCGGACAGGTCCTCTCCGTGGACGGCGGCATGGCCATGTAGCCAGCGCTTCCCAGGATATATCCTGCGCCCCCGGGAGCTGCCTTCCCGCCTGCGGCGTTCATTCCACCCCTGCCGGGGCGGGGTTCGAGCGGAAAATTCCCCCCCCCGTCAGCGGGGGGGGATATATGTGAACTTTGCAGAAGAGTTACACTAACTCTGGATTTTCATTGAAGAAATT
>JAEDNW010000133.1:0-6185 GCA_016302315.1 Lentisphaeria bacterium | reverse complement strand
GTAAACGGGGTTCGGGGTGGATGGTATAGCGTCGAATGGTGGGACTCCGTGCGTTCCTTTTCCCCAAAATACATCTTGTGCCCCTGGGGTGGGAGGGTCACGGGAACCCATGGTGGATGGGGGCAGGGGCAAACGTGTCCGGGATCCATCCCGGCCGAGAACCCCCGGGAAAACAGGAAACCCCCGGCGACGGAAGCGTCATCCGGGGGTTTCGCGTGTCAGGCTAGGAGACCTTAAGAATTAGTCGTCCTGGCCGTTGCCATTGAGCTGCATGCACAGGATGCCGGTATCGCCATCGGGCTCATCGCCCAGGTTGGTGAGGTCGGTCTTGTTCACAGGAGCGGCGTGACCATCGGCGAAGACCACATTGCACATGTCGCTGTGGCGGCAGCGATACTTGATGGCATCGTCGTTGGTGCCCACTGAGGAGTTGGCATCGTGGTGGAGGTACCAATGGGCGATCCAGGAGCCGCCATTGCCGGCAAATCCGCAGCGATCCAGGAAGAGGATGAAGGTATTGGTGCTCTTGGGCTGGATGATGCGAGTCCAACCACCCTTGATGCCGGTACCATTGTTGTTGTACTGGTCCATGGTCTGGTTGTTGTAGCCGCAGTTGCCGTTGTACTGGTAACCGGTCTTGGGACGGGTGGTCTTAGGAGTGGACTCGTAGTACTCTTCCCAGGCCTCGGTGCCGTTCAGGCTGGGGCACTGCCAGAGCTTCCAGGCGCCTTCCTGCTTGTCGGCAATGATTTTGGTGCCAGGGATGCCACCGTTGGGATCCCAGCCAGACAGCATCTCGTTGCACATGGGATTGTAGACGTAGAAGTAGTTGTTGTCATCGGAGTAGATGCTTCCATCCGTGGTGCCCTTGCCGAACTTGGAGGGATGGAGGAAGTCATCGTAGTCGTTGGCGTAGAGGATGGTTCCCAGGCCCAACTGCTTCAGGTTGTTGGTGCAGCTGATGGCGCGGGCCTTCTCACGGGCCTTGGACAGAGCAGGCAGCAGCATGGCCGCCAGGATGGCGATGATGGCGATAACCACCAGCAACTCAATCAGGGTGAAGGATTTCTTCATGGGGTTGGATTCTCCTATTGGGATTTAGGATCGGGCGATGTCGAGGAATCCGGCAGCGTCCCGCCTTCAAGAAACTCGCCCTATCGGCACCCGCCGAATTGGGGTAGGGCCTCCTGGAGGGGTGGGTTGGGTTATGGGGGGGATTGTGGGGGGAAAAACAAAAAAACAAGTCGTCCCGGGGCGGGAAGCCATGCCTCGCCTCTCCTGCGCCCGCTCGTCATCCATTCCCGAAAACCCAGGGATCCAGATTTCCGGGAACATCTTCCCGCACAGCGCCATGCGAAGCGTTCCATGGCTCCGCACACAGGGTCACGACAGAAACCAATGGGAAGTTATGCGGAAAATTTTCTTAGAAATTCAAGTGCCCTAACGCAAAAAAATACAGAAAATTGCCAGTCTGTCCCTAAAAAATTGAAAGAACATCCCCTCTTCCCCGGAAGAATTCCCGCCGACGCCCCCGTCCGGGGGATCCTTTCCTTCCGATGTGTGCCGGAAATTCCAGGGGAAATTTTCGATTTTTTGCCCCGCCGGGAGATCGAAAACCGGGGAAGAAACGCTACATTATCCGGCCTTTTCTGTGAAGCGCCTGTTTTATTCCTGCGGCGTTTTCTCCCCCCATTTTTCCTGTATCCCCCCATCGGGTGTCCCTCTTCCGGTACCCCTTTTGCCCCACCTGACGCCCTAGGAGAATTTCCCCAATATGGCTCGTTATTTTTCCCTGGCCCTGGCCCTGCTTTTCCTTTGTGTTCTTTCCCTGCCCGGGCAGATGCCTCCTTCCCCCACGGTGGAGATTGCGCCGGTGACCACGGCGCCCATGGAGATGGGGCGTCGGTATCCCGGGCGTCTGGAGTCTCCCGCCCAGGTGGCCCTGGTTCCCCGGGTCAGCGGCGAGTTGCTGGAGGTGAACTTCACGGAGGGTCAGGTTGTGGATGCGGGAGTATTGCTGTATCGTCTGGAGGATGTGCGGTATGAGGCCCAGGTGAAGGCGGCGGAGTCCACCATTGCCCGTTGCCAGGCCTCCCTGCGGTACACCAAGTCCAACTACGAGCGGACCCTGGGGCTTTTCGAGAAGGGAGTGGCCACCCTGGATGCCATGGAGGCGGCCCGTATGAGCTATGAGACGGACCAGGCCTCCCTGGCCAATGCGGAAGCCGCCCTGATCACCGCCAAGGACGACCTGAAAAACACCCGGATCTTCGCCCCCATCCGGGGCAAGCTGGGCAAGACCTCCCAGACGGCAGGCAACTATCTGACCCCCTCCACCGGTGTCCTGGCCCAGCTGATCCAGATGGATCCCCTCCGCCTCTCCTTCTCCATGGCCACCCGGGATTTCCTGGAACTCTTCGGCTCGGAGGAGAATTTCCGGAAAGAGGCGGTGCTCCGGGTGCGCCGGGCCGATGGCTCCCTCCATGCCCAGGAGGGAGAATATGAGTTCATGGACAACCAGGTGAACGCCACCACCGACACCATGACCTTCTACGCCCGGGTCCCCAACCCCGACATGACCCTGCTGCCCGGCGCCTCCGTCACCGTCCTCCTCAGCCGCCGCAGCATCCAGGAATGCAGCGCCATCCTTCCCTCCGCCCTCATGGCGGACGGCAAATCCAGCTTTGTCTGGGTGGTGGACGAGGAGAATGTGGCCCATCGCCGGGAAGTGAAGCTGGGCTCCTCCGACGGCAATCTCCAGTGGATTCTCCAGGGAGTGCAGCCCGGGGAGATGGTCATCACCGAGGGAGGACACAAGGTGGTCATGGACGGCATGACCGTGGTCCCGGTGCCCCGCCAGTAGCCCCTTTCCCCTAGGAGACACTCCCCATGTTTTCCCGCATCTTTATCCAACGGCCCCGTCTGGCCTTCGTGGTCAGCATCGCCTTGATGCTCTCCGGGGCCATCTGCCTCAATATCCTCCCCGTGGCGGAATACCCCGAGGTGAGCCCCCCCACCATCGTCTGCTTCACCAGCTATCCCGGCGCCTCCGCCGCCGAGGTCCAGGACACGGTGGCCATGCCTCTGGAAGCCCAGTTCAACGGGCTGGAGGACATGCTGTATTTCTCCTCCAGCTGCACCAACAACGGGGAATACATGTGCACCATCACCTTCAAGACCGGCATCAACGACGACATCGCCATGGTGAACGTCCAGAATGCCGTGAAGACGGCGGAGGCCTCCCTGCCCTCCGAGGTGCGCGCCATCGGCGTCAACGCCCGCAAACGCTCCAGTGACATCCTCTGCGCCTTCTCCTACACCACCGACGGCACCTCCTGGAGCACCCCCCAGATGAACAACTACGTCTCCACCAAGGTGCTGGACACCCTCTCCCGGGTGGAGGGCGTCTCCTCCGTGGAGGCCATGGGCGCCTCCATCTACGCCATGCGCATCTGGCTGGACACCATCCGGATGTCCGCCCTGGGGGTCACCACCGGGGAAGTCAGCGCGGCCATCTCCACCCAGAACATCCAGGCGGCGGCGGGCACCATCGGCAGCGAGCAGTCCGGCCATTTCCTGGAATACAAGCTCAATGTGAAGGGTCGTCTGAAGACCGCCGAGGAATTCGGGGAGATCGTGCTGAGGTCCGGGGAAGACGGCAGCCTGCTGCGGCTGAAGGATGTGGCCACCGTGGAGCTGGGGGCAAAGACCTACTCCGCCGAGGCGAGATGGAACGGGGAGGAGACCGTCACCCTGGCCGTCTACCGCAGCAACGACGCCAACGCCCTGGAGACGGTGAACGCCGTGAAGGCCAAGGTGGCGGAGCTGGAGAAGCGCCTCCCCCCGGGCGTCAAGAGCACCCTGGCCTACGACCCCACCCGCTTCATCGAGATCTCCATGCAGGAGATCCTCCAGACCCTCCTCCTGGCCCTGGGCATGGTGATCCTCATCACCTACCTCTTCCTCCAGGACTGGCGCGCCACCCTGGTGCCCGCCATCGCCATCCCCGTCTCCCTCCTGGGAACCTTCACCTTCATGGCTCTCCTGGGACTCTCCATCAACACCCTGACCATGTTCGGCCTGGTGCTGGTCATCGGCTCCCTGGTGGACGACGCCATTGTGGTGGTGGAAAACTGCCAGAGCCTGATGGCCCGGGAAGGACTCTCCCCCCGGGAGGCCTCCCTGAAGACCATGGGCCAGATCACCGGCGCCATCATCGCCACCACCCTGGTCACCGTGGCCTGCTATGTGCCCCTGGCCTTCTACGGCGGCATGGTGGGACGCATCTACATGCAGTTCGCGGCCACCATGTGCATCTCCCTGTGCCTCTCCACCTTCGTGGCCATGACCCTCTCCCCCGCCCTCTGCTCCCTGATCCTCCGTCCCCCCAGGGAAAAGGCCTCCCGCCTCTTCCTCCCCTTCAACTGGACCCTGGATCTGGTGCGCCGCGTCTATCTCTTCTGCGTCCATTTCATGGTGCGCCAGGGAATCCTCACTCTCCTCCTCCTGGCCTCCTTCCTGGGCGGAATCTGGTTCTTCTCCCGCCGGGTCCCCTCCAGCTTCCTGCCCATTGAGGACAAGGGAGCCCTGCTCTGCAATGTGGAGCTGGCCCGTGGCGCCACCCTGAACCGCACCACCGACGCCCTGGAGGAGTTCCGGAAGGCCGTCTCGGCCGTCCCCGGCGTCCGCAATGTGATGTGCATCGCCGGCTTCTCCCTCCTCTCCGGCCAGGGCGAATCCTGCGGATTCTGCATCGTGGATCTGGAGGACTGGAAGGACCGCACCGAACCGGGCATGGACATCTTTAGTCTGAAGGAGAAGATCCAGGCCGCCGTGAACACCATTCCTGCCATCCAGTGCATGGTCTTCACTCCCCCGGCCATCCAGGGCCTGGGCGCCACCGGCGGCGTCACCTTCAACCTCTGCAACGACGGCACCGCCGACTCCCAGGAGCTGGCCGCCTTCGCCCAGCGCTTCGCCGGCGAACTCTCCGGACGCCCCGAGGCCGACTACGCCATGACCACCTTCTCCTCGGACACCAGCCAGCTCGTGCTGGAAATCGACCGGGAAAAGGCCCAGACCCTGGGACTCACCGCCGGCACTATCTTCCAGGCCCTCCAGTTCAATCTGGCCTCCTTCTACGTCAACGACTTCAATCTGGAAGGCGAGACCTTCTACGTGAAGCTGCAGGCCGCCCGGGAAGGACGGGCCACCCTGGACGACATCCGGGATCTTCTCATCGGCAACAGCCGCGGGGAAATGGTCCCCCTCTCCTCCGTGGGCGAGCTGAAATTCACCGTGGGTCCCCGCCACATCGAGCGCTTCAACAAGATGACCAGCGCCGGCATCCAGGCCCAGGCCGCTCCGGGATTCACCTCCGGCGCCCTGATGGACGTCATCGCCTCCATGGAACTGCCCCAGGGATATTCCATCGAATGGACGGACATGAGCTACCAGGAACAGCAGAACCAGGGCAACCTCCTCCCCCTGATGGTGGTGGCCATGGTCTTCGCCTACCTTTTCCTGGTGGGACAGTATGAATCCTGGGCCATCCCCGTCCCAGTGATGCTCACCGTCTTCACCGCTCTGCTGGGCGCCTTCATCGGACTGGAGCTCTGGGGCGAATCCCTCTCCATCTACGCCCAGCTGGGTCTGGTGATGCTCATCGGCCTTACCGCCAAGAACGCCATCCTCATGGTGGAATTCTCCAAGGGCGAACGGGAGAACGGACTCTCCATCACTCAGGCGGCGGAAAACGGCGCCAGCCTCCGCTTCCGGGCCGTGCTGATGACCGCCTGGAGTTTCGTCTTCGGCGTGCTGCCCCTGGTCATGGCCAGCGGCGCCGGCGCCGGCAGCCGGCGGGCCATCGGCATCACCACCTTCAGCGGAATGATGCTGGCCTCCACCCTGGGACTGCTGATGACCCCCGCCCTCTATGCGGTCTTCCAGCGCCTCCGGGAAGCCGGAAAGAAACTCCTCCACATGAAATAACCCACCCTACCCCACCTCCTTCCGGCCCCACGCCGGAAGGAGAAATCAGGGCTGGGAGATTTCAAAAAAAGTTATAACCTGTTGTCAATCAGGTAGTTATATAGAATATAGCACGCTCCCGGGGGTTCACGCTCCGCTTCACCCCCGTCTATCGATCCTGCCACCCCGCGGGGCGGGGTTCAATAGGAATTCCC
>JAEDNW010000132.1:0-6199 GCA_016302315.1 Lentisphaeria bacterium | reverse complement strand
GCCAGCAGGAACAGAGCCAGCAGGAACAGAGCCAGCAGGAACAGAGCCAGCAGGAACAGAGCCAGCAGGAGCAGTCCCAGCAGGAGCAGGAGGCCAGGGAGGAGGAATCCTCCTCTGAAGAAGAAGACAATTCCCGGGTAGGGGCCATGGAAGAAGAGAAGCCGGAGGAAGCCCCGAAGGGCGAGGAATCCGGCACTCAGGATCGGGCGCCCCTGTCGTTGACGGAGCCGGAGGAGGAGAAGAGCGAGGCCTCCCCGGAGCAAGCCGTGGTTCCCCTTCCCCAGGATCTGCAGCGCATTTTGGATCAGGAGACCCAGCGTCGGTGGTTGAAGCGTCAGAAGACCATCCGCCAAAGGCCCGTGGAAAAAGACTGGTAGCGGAGAATGGTTTTCTCCCTTCGTCCTTCCCCGGATCTCTTCCTATCCTCTGAACAAGACATTTTCGATTCCCCCAGAACCTTGACCGCCATGCGTCATTCTCCCTCCCCACTCTGGTCTTTGGCCTGTCTGCTTCTTGTCGGCGTCCTTTCCCTCCAGGGCATGCCCTCCCTGCAGGTGCGAGTGAACAAAAACGTCCTCGCCCTCCAGGAGCCCTTGCAGCTGACGGTGATCCTCTCCGACGATGCGGACACCCTGCAGTCTCCTCCGGAGAGATTTCCCCTTCCTGCCGATCTCCCCTTCCAGGTTCTGCGGCAGGATCCGCCGTCACAGAGCAGCAACGTCTCCACCCAGTGGATCAACGGGCGGGTGACCCAATCTCAGCAATCCTCCGTCTCCTACTCCTTCCTGGTCATGCCCCTTCAGGAGGGGGAGTTTACCATTCCCTCCCTGATCCTGGAGTATCAGGGGAAGACCCTGAAGAGCGAGCCCATCACCCTTCGGGTCACCCGGGAGCCTGCGGAGAATCAGAGGGGAATGGTATATCGGCAGCGTCTTTCCCGGGAGCGGATTGTCCCGGGCGTCCCGGTCACCCTGACCCTGGAGCTCATCGTTCCCCGGGACGTCTCCCTTCGCCAGGTGGCCCCCTCCCTGGATTTGGATGCCCTGCAGAAAGACTTCACCATCTCCCAGCCCAGCATGGCGAACGGACAGATCCTGTGGAATCAGGAATCCCTGGTTCAGAACGGGGTGCCCTGCCTGCGGATTTTCCTGGACATCTCCCTCACCCCGCTGCATCCCGGCTCCTACGCCATTCCCGCCGGCGTCATGGAGGTGCTCTACAGCGAGGAGGACCGCCAGAGGGGGAGGGACCCGTTCCTCGACTTCCTCGATTTCCCGGATCCCTTCTCCTCCCGGCCCGCCCGGAAAATCCTGGCCTCCCAGCCCCTGACCCTGGAAGTGGAGGATTTCCCCCAGGGAGGGCGGCCGGAGGGCTTCAGCGGACTGCTCGGCCCTCTCCAGGTCACCGCCTCCGTGGACCAGACCTCCCCCCGGGTGGGCGATCCCATCCAGCTGACCCTGCGGCTCCAGGGAGACAGCCTCACCCCCCAGGCCACCCTGCCTCCCTGGGAAAAGGCGCTGGAGGCCCTCCCCACCTTCAAATGCTTCGGCAATGATCCCTGCCTCCCCGAGGAGGACGGATCCCTCCTGATCCAGCGCACCCTCCGGCCTCTCCAGGCAGGCACCCTGGAAATTCCCGCCATTGCCATCCCCTACTACGACCCCGACCTGGGCCAATACGGCATGGCGGCCAGCGAACCCATCCTCCTCCAGGTGCAGAAATCCGAGGAAGTGGCCTTGCCGACTGGCTCCGCTGTGCCGGCCCCGAAGCCGAAGTCCACTCCCCCGGCGCCCGGGAATCCCTCTCCCGGGATGGCCATGCCGGAGGAGACGCCGCCGCCCCCCCTGGCCTTGCAGCGGTCCACCATCCTGTGGGGGATTCTCCTTCCCGCCGCCCTCCTGCTTCTGGGATTCCTCCTCCGGGGCGGGCTCCTCCTGCGGAAACGCCGTCTGGCCTCCGTGGGCCATCGTCTCCGGAAAGCCCGGGAGGCGCTGATGGGAAGACTGGAGGCCCTGGAGGCGGAGGGATCTCCCCAGGCTTCCGCCCAGACCGCCCGGGCCTGGGAAGAGTATTTGTGCCAGCGCTTCTCCCTCCTGTCCCCCGTCACGGCCCAGGCCCTGGAGGAGGCCGCCGCCCGGGAATCCCTCCCCCAGGAAACCCGGAACGCCCTCCAGGCCTTGCTGACCCACAGTGACGCCGCCCAATACAGCCTCTCCGCCACCCCCTTCCCCCCGTTGAAGGAGGAAATCCTGGCCATCCTCCCAAAACTGTGACCGGCCCCATGCCCCGTTTCTCTCATCGTCACCTTTTTGGCCTGTTCCTTTGGCTCTGCGCCACCCTGAGCCTCCCCGCCCTCGTGGCCCAGGAGACCGCCACAGCGGCCCCCACCCCGGCAACCCAGGAGCGCCCTTTCGACCCCCTCTTCCAGGAGGCCCAGGGACTGGCCGCCCTCCAGCAGGGAGACCTGGTCCGGGCACTTCTCCATCTGCGGCGGGCCTCCCTGGCCGCCCCCGGCAGCCGCCGGATTTCCCGGGAACTGGCGCAAGCCCGCCAGAACTTTCCCCAGGCCCTTCGGCAGGACGCGTCCCAAAGGAGATTTACCTTACCCTGGTCGCCCACCTATCCCCAATGGTGCGCCGCCAGCCTCGCCCTCTGGGGCGCCCTCTGCCTCTGCCTCCTGACCCTCCTCTGGAAACGTCCCCGCTTCCTAGTGCGCCTGACCCTGGTGCTGGCCCTGGCCACCCTGCTCCTGGGCGCCTACACCCTCCGCTTTGCCTGGTGCCTCCGCCATCAGCCCCCCGCCGTGGTCCAGGCCGAAAGCATCCTTCCCCGGAAGGGACCCGGGGAAAGCTTTGCGCCGGCGGCAGGCGCCCCTCTCCCCCAGGGCAGCGAAATCACCCTCCTTTTCGTCCAGGGCAAATGGTCCCGGGTCACCCTGCCGGATCACTCTCCCGCCTGGCTCCCCGCCGATTCCCTTCTCTTCTGACGCCCGGGACTCCCTTTTCCCATGAAGAAGCTCATCGTCCTCGCCGCCCACACCCGTTCCCTCCTCACCTTCCGCCTTCCCCTGATGAAGGCGTTTCTGGCGCGGGGATGGGAGGTGGTAGCCCTGGGACCGGGGGAGGAGGCGGAGTGGTCGCCCCGCTTCTCCGGCCACGGGGTGCGCTTCCGCCCCGTCCCCCTGGAGCGCAACGGCCTGAATCCCTTTGCCGACTGGAAAACCTGCCGGGCCCTGGAGCGCATCTTCCGGGAAGAGGCCCCGGAACTCCTCTTCTGCACCCAGGCCAAGGCCGTGGTCTACGGACTCCCCGCCGCAAAGAAGGCCGGTGTCCCCCGACGCTTCGCCCTGGTGGCCGGCCTAGGCTCCATCTTCCGGGGCACCGGCCTGAAGAGCGCCCTCCTCCGGCGGCTCCTGAGTTTCCAATACCGGCGGGCCCTGAAGCACGCCAAAGGCGTCCTCTTCCAAAACCCCGACGACAGCGCCACCTTCCTGCGCCTGGGCCTGGTCGCCCCGGAGCAAATCCACAGGATTCCCGGCAGCGGCGTAGACCTGGAGCGCTTCACGCCGACCCCTCTCCCCCAGGAACCGGTCTTCCTCCTGGTGGCCAGACTCCTAAAGGACAAGGGGATACGGGAATATCTCCTGGCCGCCCGGGAGGTAAAACGCCGCCTTCCCCAGTGCCGGTTCCTGCTGGTGGGCCCCTTTGACTCCAACCCCACCGCCCTGACCCCGGCGGAGCTCCGCCCCTTCCAGGAAGAGGGCACCGTGGAATACTGGGGGGAACAGGAGGATGTGCGGCCCGCCCTGGCCCAGGCCAGCATCTTTGTCCTCCCCAGCTATCACGAGGGAACCCCCATGAGCGTCCTGGAGGCCATGGCCTGCGGAAGGCCCATTCTCACCACGGATGTCCCGGGATGCCGGGAAACGGTGGTGCCCGGCGTCAACGGCCTTCTGGTGCCTCCCCGTCAGGTGCCGCCACTTCAGGAGGCCATGGAGACCCTGGCCCGGGATCCGGCCCTCCGGCAGCGGATGGGGGAGGAGAGCCTGCGCCTGGCCCGGGAGAAGTTCAGCGCCACCCTGGTGACGGGGATGCTGCTGGAGATCCTGGGAGAGAAGCCAGAGGCCTCCCCCACGTGAGGATTTTGGCAATTCTCCTAACGGAATTCTCACATTTTATTATTCTAATTTATTCCTAACAAACAGGTTATGTAGGACTATCGTTTTCTCCTTATGGTATAGGCGTTGACCCAAGGAAAGGTCGTAAGCCACGGTTCCGCACAGGGCGGGGCCACAATCCAAGGAGAAAACCATGAACGCAGTCTCTCGCATTTCCCTCCTTCTTCTCGCCGGGGCATCCCTGGCTCTTTCTGCCGCCCAGCTGGTGCTCAACGGCGCCGGCGCCAGTTTCCCCGCTCCGGTCTACCAGCAGTGGACCAACACCTATAGCGAAAGCGGGCGCAACATCAAGGTGAACTATCAGAGCCTGGGCAGCGGGGCGGGTCTGAACCAGATCCGCAGCAACACCATCGACTTTGCCGGCACGGACAATCCCCTGACGGCCCAGGAGCAGGAGGAACAGGAGCTGGTCCAGTTCCCCATGCTCACCGGCGGTGTGGTGGTGATCTACAATCTGCCTGGAATCCCGGACGGCGCCCTGAGGCTCTCCGGAGATGTCCTGGCCAAGATCTATCTGGGGGAGATCCGCCAGTGGAACGACCCCGCCATCCAGGCCCTCAATCCCCAGGTGAAGCTGCCCAGCCAGAAGATCACGGTGGTGCGCCGGGCGGACGCCAGCGGCACCAGCTTCATCTTCACCAACTACCTCAGCAAGGTCTCCCAGACCTGGGATGAGAAGATCGGCGCCGGCAGCTCCGTGCGCTGGCCTGTGGGCCTGGGCGGCCAGAAGAACCCCGGCGTCTGCAACAACGTGGCCAAGATCCAGGGTTCCATCGGCTACACGGAATACACCTACGCCATCGAGGCGGGACTCTCCATGGCCCAGCTCCAGAACGCCGCCGGCAACTTCCTGACTCCCAGCCAGGAAACCTTCTCCGCCTCCGCCGCCGGAGCAGACTGGCAGAACGCTCCCGGACTCTACATGGTCCTCACCAACCAGCCCGGCGAAAACTCCTGGCCCATCACCGGCGTCACCTACATCGTCCTCCGGAAGGACTGCCCCGTGGAGAAGAAGGCCGCCCTGGCCCAGTTCTTCCGCTGGTGCTTCACCGAGGGCAGCGAGGCCGCCCGGAACTTCCACTACGTCCCCATCCCGGAGAGCGTGGTGAAGCTCTTCGCCGACGACCTCCTGTAGCCGTCCCCCCCACCCCCAGAGCGTCGGCTCTCCCCCCAAAAGGGACACCCCGCGGCCGGAGATCCCGGCGCCCCTCCCCTTCCTCCCGGAAGCATCCCCATGAAGCGCTCGGACTTTCTCTTCCGCCTTCTCTGCCTCCTCTGCGCCACCTTGGCCGCCGCCATTCTGGGAGCCCTTCTCTTCCAAATGACCGCCGCCAGCCTGGACGCCTGGAAACGCTTCGGGCTGGCTTTCCTCTTCTCCTCCCAGTGGGATCCCGCCGCCGAGGAGTATGGCGCCCTGGTTCCCCTGGCGGGCACCCTCCTCACCACCGGCCTCGCCCTCCTGCTGGCCGTTCCCCCCGCCTTCGCCGCGGCGAATTTCCTGCTGGACGCCCCCAAGGGGCTCGCCGCCATCCTGGGAAATGCCATTGACCTATTGGCGGCCATTCCCAGCGTCATCTACGGCATGTGGGGGCTTTTCGTCCTGGCCCCCTTCCTCCAACAGCATATTCAGCCCTTTTTGGCCGACACCCTGGGCCTGGGGCGATTCTCCCTCTTCGGGGCGGAATACAACGGCTTCGGCCTCCTCACCGCCGGCCTGATTCTGGCCCTGATGATCCTCCCCTTCCTCTGCGCCACCATGCGGGATGTCCTCCAGATGACCCCGCCGGTGCTTCGGGAAGCCGCCTACGGCATGGGATGCACCAAACGGGAAGTCACCCGGGACGTGGTGATTCCCTACGGATTCCGGGGACTTCTGGGCAGCATCTTCATCGGGCTGGGGCGGGCCCTGGGGGAGACCATGGCCGTCCTTTTCGTCATCGGCAACATGATGGAACTGCCCAAGGGGCTCTTCGGCTCCACCACCACCATCGCCGCCACCCTGGCCAACAACTTCGCCGAGGC
>JAEDNW010000131.1:0-6218 GCA_016302315.1 Lentisphaeria bacterium | reverse complement strand
GGGGGGAGGTTCTCATGAGAGGTGGGGGGAGTGTGGGGAGGGGAGGGCGGGAGCGTGGGCTATTCCCGGGAGAGAGCCTGTTCCCAGCGCTGGAGCTGGGCTTCCACCTGGGCGGGGGCGGTGCCGCCCAGGAGATCTCGGGCCTGGGTGCTGTGACGGGGATCGAAGAGGGAGAGGAATTCCTCCGTGGCGGTGGGGATGGATTCCCGCATCAGGGCCAGGTCCGCCTGGGCCAGGGTGAGGCCCCGGGTCTGGCAGGCCGCCACAAAGCGTCCCACCTGATGATGGGCCTCCCGGAAGGGAACCCCCTGGCGCACCAGGGCTTCCGCCAGATCCGTGGCCATGAGGGAGGGATCCGAGGCGGCCTGGGCCATGCGTTCCTTCCGAAGCTTCACCGTGGCCATCATGGCAGTGAGGGTGCGCAGCACCAGGGAAACGGTGTCCACCGCATCGAAGAGTCCTTCCTTGTCCTCCTGGAGATCCCGGTTGTAGGTCAGGGGAAGCCCCTTCATGGTGGTGAGGAGCCCCATGAGGGCCGCATAGACCCGGCCGGTCTTTCCCCGGGTCAGCTCCGCCATGTCGGGATTCTTCTTCTGGGGCATCAGACTGCTGCCCGTGGTGAAGGCGTCCCCGATTTCCACAAAGGCGAATTCCTGACTGAACCAGAGGATGATGTCCTCCGCCAGGCGGGAGAGATGCATGGCGACGATGGCCAGGTCCGCCAGGAATTCCAGGGAGACATCCCGGTCGGCCACGGCATCCATGGAGTTCTGGAGGACGGCCTCGAAGCCCAGTTCCCGGGCGACGAATTCCCGGTCCAGGGGGAGGGTGGAGCCGGCCAGGGCCCCGGCCCCCAGGGGCAGACGGTTGATACGGCGGCGGGTATCGGCTAGCCGTTCCCGGTCCCGCTCCAGCATTTCCATGTAGGCCAGGAGATGGTGGGCGAAGAGGATGGGCTGGGCGTGCTGGAGATGGGTGAAGCCGGGCATGATGGCCTCCCGGTTTTGGGCGGCCAGAGTGTGGAGGGCCTTCTGGAAGGCCCGGATCTCCCCCTGGATCTGGTCGTCCACGTGGCGCAGATAGAGGCGTTCGTCCGTGGCGATCTGGTCATTCCGGGAGCGCCCGGTGTGCAGTCTGGCCCCGGCGGCCCCCACAAGCTGGGTGAGGCGGCTCTCCACATTCATGTGGATGTCCTCCATCTCCGTGTGGAAGACAAACTCCCCACGGTCCAGTTCCTCCTTGACCTGCTGGAGCCCCTGGAGGATCTTCTCGCCGTCCTCCTGGGGGATGATTCCCTGCCTGGCCAGCATTTTGGCGTGGGCCATGCTGCCCTGGATGTCGAAGGGATAGAGTCGTCGGTCGTAGCTGATGGATTCAGAGAGTCGGAGGACCAGGGCGTCGGGTCCCTCCTGAAAGCGTCCGTCCCAGAGAGGCATAGTGGGTGGGGGTGGGTGTGAGGGTGGGGAGTGGAGAGGGGCGTTTAGCGGGTTTCGTCTTCGGGGGGATGGACGATGCATTCCAGCAGCTGGCTGGCGGCGATGGTGATATGTCCCGGGGTGAAGCCGGCCCGATGGAGTTGTTTGTAGAAGGATTCCGCCAGGAGTTTCACCACCTTTCCGGGGTTGCGCACGCTGGTGACCAGGAGGCGTTCGGCGGCCTTGGCGTTGCTGGTCTCCCCCTGTCTGGCGCTGTCCAGCACTTCCGGGGTGTTGAGGGTGAAGTGCTGTTCCAGCAGCTCGGAGGCCTTCATGTTCTCCACGATGAGGGAGACGAAGGGACCCAGGAGGGAGAAGAGCTTTCGGCGGAGGGGGTCCCGGGAGTGGCTGGGATCCTTGGCGCCTCCGGTGATGAGATGTCCGATCCGGTTGCCCTTGAAGTAGATGGGCATGGCGATGATGGGGAACTTCAGCCCGGGGATCCCGGAGTTGATGTAGTTGATCTGGTGGGTGCTGCGCAGCTGGAAGAGGATGTTCTGGAGGCGGTCCGGGAGGATCAGGGGTTCCCGGTCCTTCAGCGGGGTGCCCTCCAGGCCCACGGGGGCCCGCACCACGAAGAGTTCCCGCTCCTCGTCCAGCATCAGGAGGGCGGCCTGGGTGGTGTCCATCAGACGGCAGGTCAGGTCCACAATCTTGCGGAGTCCTTCGTCCACGGTGCAGGTGTCTTTGATGGCCTCGTTGAGAAGCATGAGGACATCGATGCTTCTCTCGATAGGGCTCTGCTCTTCCAAGTCGCTCATGGGCGTCTTCCTTCCTTGGGTAGAATCTTCAGCAGTGCGTTTTCCAGTTCCACCGGGGCGGGGAGCCCTCCGGTATTCAGGGTCAGGAGGGTGTCCCGGACGGTGACAATGGCCTGGATGAGTTCGTGGGGGGTGTAGTTCAGGGCGTCGTCGGCGGCGAACTTGATCTTCCAGAGATTGCCGGTAAGGAGCCCCCCCGTCTCCCCATTTTCCTTTTTCCGCTCTTCGGGGGAGAGGGATTCCAGGCGGGCCTTCAGGGCGTTTCCGGAAGAGAGCCGGTGTTCGGCCATGTAGAGCCGGAGGGTCATGGCGGTGCGGAACTGCCGGGCCAGGCCGTAGAGCAGGGAGCGGGCGGTGTTTTCCGGAGCCTTGTCCCGTGCCATCAGCCGTTCGGCCTGGGAGAGGGCCGCCGCCAGATTCCGCTTGCCCACCGGATCCTGGATGGCCCAGTTCTCCTGCTCCCCGAAGGGGGGGCAGAGCTCCTGGACCGCCTCGGCGGAGATGGGAACGTCAGGACTGCCTCCCATGTAGCACACCAGCTTCTCCAGCTCGGTGTCGATGAGGGAGGAATCTCCCCCCAGAGCGTCCACCAGCGCCTCCTGGGCCTCCCGGGTCAGGGTGATGCCCTTCTGGGTGGTGACCTGGGCAATGCTGGCCTTCATCTCCTCTCGCCAGCCTTTCCGCCCCACTACCGTGCGGTAGCTCCAGTCGCAGCTCCCCAGCTTCTTGCACAGCGTGGCCAGCTCTCCCTTCTCCGGGCATTTGGGACCCTCCAGGATGAGATAGGCGTCCTGGGGCACGCCGGACTGGGCCAGAAAGGCGGACAACGCCCGCATCCCCATGGGATCCGAGGCGCTTTTGCTGGTGGGTTCCTGGGAAAAGCCGGAGAATTGCCGGAGCCAGATGGTCTTTGTCCCTCCCATGAAGGGGGGCTGGCGCAGAGAGGCGATGACCTGCTGGAGCAACTGAGGACGGGGACCCTGGTCGTCCTCGGAGATGATGTCCACGGTGAAATCGTCGGGCTCATCCCCCGCCAGTTTCCGGAACATGGCCTCCGCCTTGGCATGAAGGCGGATTTCATCGTCTCCAGAGAAGAGAAACAGGCGTTTTTGAGGGGAGGAGGGCATAGGGCGTACCATAATACCCAGGGCGGGTTCCCGCCTCTCTCCCTACCCCTCCCCGAACTCCCTGTTCCCCACCAGAGGGGCATGGGATGTCCCGGTGTGAAGATCCATCCACGGAGAACCCCTTGACGCTGCCTCCACCCCCGCTTGCGGGGACGGGGGGAATTTCCTTGAACCCCGCCCCGCGGGGGGGGAGGCCGAGGATATCCCGGCTGGGAATCCCTGGGGGAGGAAAACCTTCTGACGAGTGGGTGGTGGACTTTAGAATTCCAATAAGAAGGTATCCTGTTCCAGGGTAAGGGTTTCGGTTTGGGGGCAATAGTGGCCTCCCGTGACCTTGACGGGGGTGAGGCCCTTGGGGTGGGGAAGCCGGATGCGGAGGGCGGGGGCCTTGCGTTCCAGCCGGACCGTGCCCCGGATGGTGTTGTCCTGGTGGAGGACATCCAGATCCAGGGTTCCGAAATGGGTGCACAGCCCCTGGATCTGGATGGGGGTTCCCTCTTCCATCCAGGCCCGGGGGATGCCCTTCAGGAGGGTGAGGCCTCCCTTCTCTTCCAGGGCCAGCATCCAGCGGCACTGCATCAGGAACCATCCTTCCTCGTGGGTCTTGTGGCTGCTGACGTGGTAGTAGTGTTCCCAGAAGGTGTAGCTCTGGCGGTCCTGGAGGGAGACCATCTGGTTGTAGAAGCATTTCAGAAAGAGCTTGGTTTCTCCCCGCTTTAGGTGGGCGATGTCGTGGCGGAAGTAGTAAGGCTGGCTGAGGCCGGCATTTTCCCGGAAGTGGGGATGCTGGTGGCTCTTGAGGATCAGGTCCGCCAGGATGTCATTCTCGGGAATGGCGTCGGAGAGGAAGAGGGCCATGGCGCCGGAGTCCAGCCGTCCGAAGATGGTGCCGTGGCTGAACCACATGCCGCCGTCGGTGTGGTAGGCCACATTGCCGTTGATGCCGGGCCAGGGGCCCAGGGCGGGGGTCCAGCTGCCGTCCATCAGGGGGACCAGGGGAGATTCTCCGGCGGACTGCTCCAGGCCCCGGCGGATGTCCTTCCGGTATTCCGCGGCATCCCGGGCCAGCTCCTCGGCCAGTTCCGGGGAGAAGGGAGGCAGGATTTCCGCCAGTCCGGCGATGCCCAGATAGACGCCGGCGTTCAGGAAGAAGGCGCAGGTCTTGTCGTCGGGATCCGAGGATTTTCCGGCGACCAACCCTCCGGTGGCCTGGGCTTCCCGGCGCTGGGCCAGCAGGAAGCGGGCGGACTTCTCCACCTGGGGCAGCACCCGGCGCAGCCAGGCGTCATCCCGGGTGGTTTTGTAGTGCTCGGCGACGCACCAGAGGACGGCTCCGGTTTCGCTTTCGTAGTCGGCATAGCTGTTGATGAATCCCCGCTGGTCCTGGCGTCCCAGGAACCATTGGAGGCAGCGGTCCACATCCCGGTGGAATCCCATGGAGTCCAGGAAGAGGAGGATGGGGCTGGATTCGGTGCCGATGGGGGCATAGACGCCCACGGTGGGCAGGAGGGGGCCGTCTCCCTGGGCTTTTCCGGAGGTGGTCAGTTCCAGATGGAGCAGGCCGGCCTGGATGCGTTCCTGGATGGGGAGTTCCGGCAGATGGATGCGGGCCGCCAGGGCGTCCCAGGCCTTCCAATACTGGATGGCCCCCTGGAGATGCCGGGCATAGTCGGAAGAAAGGAGAGCCCGGGCCCGTGGGACAGGCAGGCAGGAGTGCAGCATCTGCCAGTCGAAGGTCACCTTTCCCCGGGCGGGAATCAGCACCGCCATCTCCAGCTGGGGCATGGGCATGCCATTCAGGCGGCAGACGCAGACCACATCCTGGTCTCCGTGGGGCAGCATCCCTTCCCGTAGGGGGGCATTCTCCACGGAGAGGTGGGGTGCCCGGCAGAAGGCATAGGTGGGCACATCCGTGAGGTTGACGGCCTCCACATGGAGCCAGCACACCATGGCGTTCTCCTCGTCTCCCAGGGTGGCCTGGCCGGGTTCCTGGGGCAGGGAGGCCCTTTCGGCGGGGGAGATATTGGTGCCCAGCATGCAGGAGTAGGCCTGGATGGGATCGGTGCCGCCCTGCTGGAGATCCAGGGGAGAGAGGGGGGCCTTCTCCCGGGTGGCGAAGAGGGTCATCTCATAGTCCACCGTCTGCTCGTTCTGGGTGACATGGAGGATGGGGAGGTGTCCCTCATGGAGTCGTCGGGTGACCTGGTGGCATCCATGGGAACCGGGCCCCACCTCGAAGATGAAGCGCATGGCGTCGTTGCGGTCCGGCAGGAGCCGGGGGGTGTCGTGGTTCCAGACGGTGACCTCTCCCCAGCTTCCCAGATCTTCGTAGATGTGGCGATTTGCCCGGAAGAAGCGGGTGTCCCGGGCAACCCCCAGCCACACGGGCACATCCTGGTCCTTGGTGCTGCGGGCGCAGGCCTTCTGGTAACTTTCCTCCGGCTCCGATTCCATGCGGTGGACATCGGTCAGCAGCCCCTTGGCCTGGATGTCCGCCACAATCTCCTCATAGGTGGACCGGGGATCCTGGGGAAGGGTGACGACGCATTGGGCCAGGGGATACCAGAGGGGGGATTCCACCGTGACATCCCGCAGGAAGAAGGTGAAGGGATGGGCTCCCCGGATGACCCGCACCAGGGTGGGAAAATCTCCCGGGGCAATCTGGGCGTTCCGGATCTCCACGTCCAGGGAGATGGCGTCTGACGGGATATCCGGTGTGCCGGCGAAGTCTCCGCCTCGCAATTCCAGATGTCCGGGGCCACAGGGATTCTGCCAGAGGATGCGAATGTTCATGGTAGGGAGAGGAAGGGGGGATGAGGGGAGAGGAAGGGGGGATGAGGGGAGAGGAAGGGGGG
>JAEDNW010000130.1:0-6227 GCA_016302315.1 Lentisphaeria bacterium | reverse complement strand
CCGTGGGCCTGGATGAGGGCGTCGCACATCTTCACGATGTCGTCCATGCTGAGTTCGGCGGCGCAGTGGGGATCCAGCATGGCGGCCTGGTAGACATTCTCTTTCTTCAAGGTGCGGGCCGCCTCAATGGTCATCAGCTGGACATTGATGTTGGTCATGTTCACCGCGGCGCATTGGACGGGGAGGGGGCCGACGTAGGTTCCGTGGATGCCCTGGGCGTTCACCAGGCAGGGCACCTCCACCACGGCGTCGGGGACCAGATTGGGGATGAATCCCCGGTTCAGCACATTGCCCCCGATTTGCCGAGGAGTGTCGGTGAGGATGGAGTCCATGATGGCGGAGGCGTATTCCCGGCTGAGGTGGTGTTCCAGGGCGCTCTTTTCCTTCAAGCTCTGGTATTCCTTCTTCCAATCCTCGATTTGGCGGATGCAGCGCCGGGGATATTCATCCAAGGGGATGCCATATTCCCGGATGAGCTGGGGATAGTTTTTCTTGATCCAGTAGGGAGTGTATTCGGCGGTGTGCTCGCTGGACTCCGTCAGGTAATATCCGAAGCGGTTGAGCATTTCCAGGCGAACCAGATTGGCGCCGCAGACCTCGGGGTGCTCCAAGTGGCCCCGGCTCTTCTTGACCACCTGGCGGGCCAGCTTCCGGATCTGGGGATAGAGATCCTTGCCGTCCCGGGAGATTTCCAGCAGCCAGGCTTGATGGTTGATGCCGGCGATGCGGCTGCGGATGCCCAGGGGCTCGTCGCACCACTCCCCCTTCTTGGCCTCCTCCTCGGTCATCAGCCCCAGGGAGAGGAGGAGGGAACAACCGCAGACCTGGACGCTGTGGCAGAGCCCTACGGTCTTTACCGCCGTGTTTTGCAGCATGGCCCCGGTGAGCATGGCCATGGGGTTGGTGTAGTTCAGGAACCAGGCGTCCGGACAGACCTCCTCCATGTCCCGGGCAAAGTCCATCATCACGGGAATGGTGCGCAGGGCCCGGAAGATGCCGCCGATGCCCAGGGTGTCCCCAATGGTCTGCTGAAGCCCGAATTTCTTGGGAATCTCAAAGTCGATGACCGTGGAGGGCTCGTAGCCTCCCACCTGGATGGCGTTCACCGCAAAGTCCGCATGGGCCAACGCCTTCTTCCGGTTCTCCGCCCCCAGATAGCAACGAATCTTGGCACGCCCCTGGTTGAAAGTGCTGTTCATCTTCTCCAGGATGGCCTTGGATTCCTGAAGACGCACCCGGTCAATGTCGTAGAGCGCAATCTCCGCGTCCCGCAGGGATTCCCGACACATGCAGTCCCCTAGGACGTTGCGGCAGAACACCGTGCTTCCCGCACCCAGAAAGGTGATTTTGGTCATGTTTGTAAATCCTTGGTAATGAAGATGTTGTAACTTTTTCTACAAAAAAAGAACGGGCAAAGCCACGGGGGCACCCTGGCAGGATGTTCTTCCGTCACCGGGGAATAAGATAGTCTTTTCCTCCTAGGCGTCCAATCCCAGGGGGGGGGGCAACCCCGCTTTGGGGAGAGATTTCTTTTCGGGGGAAATAGGGGGCGGATAGAGTAGAGGGGGAGTCCCATGGCCCCTGCGGGCATTCTGGGGAATCCGTTTCCCGGCTCCCCTTTGCGCTCACAGGACTTCCAGGGAGAAGAGTCGGGCGGGATTTCCCGGGGTGCGTTCCTCCTGGAGGGTCAGACGGAGATCGGTGATTTCCCGGGGAGGCAGGGAGAGGAGGAGGAGTCGCTGGAAGTTGTCCCGGCTCTGACATAGGGTCTGCCAGGAGTGGTTGACCTTGGCCTCCACGGTGAAGGCCTTTCCCAGGGAATCGGGAAGAATGCCCCGCAGCTCCTCTCCTTCATCGAAGCGCATTCGCTTGGGGTCCTGGAAGTTGCTGTCCCAGACCAGGCGGATTCCGTGGATGGTGGTGGGGCGGGGGAAATGGAGGGAGGTGTGTTCCCCTTGGCGAAGGGGGAGGGAATGGGGGGCGGTGCCTTTGGCGTCTGGGCGCTCCACGCCATCCGCCAAAGCGGGAGCATCGTATTGGGCTGCTTGAACCAGGGGATTTTCCCGGGAGAGACCAGGAAGGAATTGGTCTTGGAGCATCAGGGTCTGCTGCAATTCCTTTCCATGAAGTTGCCCCACATCCCTGGGGGTGCAGTGGTGTCGGACGGCCAAGGCGGCGGCGGTGCCGACGGCCTGGCCCAGGGTAGCGCAGGTGGCCATGACCCGGACGGAGGAGAGGGCCAGATGGGAAACGGAGATGTTTCTGCCGGCGAAAAGGAGATTTTCCACGTTATGGGAATAGAGGCATCGGTAGGGGATGTGGTATCCGGGCGCCAGCTCCTGGGTTCGGTTGGGTTCCCCCGTGTGGTAAATCGCCCGGGGGGGATGTTCGTCCACCAGCCAGGCTCCGTAGGCCACCACATCCTGGAAATGTCGGCCCGCCAAAGTGTCGTTCTGGGTGAGGACGTAGTCCCCCACATAGCGTCGGCTCTCCCGCTTTCCCGGCAGGGAGCCCACCCAATCCAGGGCCCACCCCTTGCCTCGCCCGTCGGGATGATTCTTGATGTATTCCCAGTATCCCAAGGCGATGCGGGTCAGTTCCCGGTTGATTTCCCGGCTGTCCCGGATGGTGTCCAGCACGCCTCCAAATTCCAGCCACCAGAAGTTGTCTCCGGGCTGGGCCAGTTCCTTTCGGGGAATGGTGTCGTCGGTGTAGTGGTAGGCCCAGGAGGGAGCATGGAAGGGATGGTCGTCGCCGGTTTTTCGCAACTGGAGCAGGATGGAGCTGCCCATGGTTTGGGTGTCTGCCTGGGCGAGCCCCCAAGGTTCCTGAAAGGCGTCCTTGGCTTCCCGTCCATGGCGGAATTCTGCGCCGGAGGGGAGGGCGAGGATGGAATCCCCGGAGCAATCGGCGAAGAGAGGGGCCTGGAAATGGTAGGTAGTGTAGTCGGTGAGGCCCCAGCCGATGACCTCCTCAAGGCGTCCGTTCTGGACACGGGCATCCCGAATGGAGGTGTTGAAATAGCATTGCAGATTGGGCTCCCGCTCCAGAAAATCCCGGAGGACATGGTCCCAGAGGGTGTATTTCAGGGTGGGATTGTAGTAGTAGTTGGCCAGCTTCACCTCTTCTAGCAGGCCTCCTTCCGCAAATTCCGGACACCGGGAACCGCAAATCCACATCCGGATCTCGCTGGAGGCATTGCCTCCCGCCATGGGACGATCCTGCACCAGGATTGTCTTGGCCCCGTTGCGGGCGGCGGCCACGGCAGCGCAGACGCCCGCCATGCCTCCCCCCACGACAATAAAGTCTGCGGCGATGATTTTCGATGCTTCCATGAGGATGGGAAAAAAGGGGGAGGAGGAAAGAGTTACGGGAGGAGAGGGAAGGCCATGACCCGCCCTTCGCTGTCGGCGAGGAAGAGGAGTTCGTCCTGGAGGAGGGGGGGATTGAGGAAGGGAGCGCCGCCCTGGAAGAGCTTTTTGCTCTGGCCTGTGGCGTGGTGGACCCGGTAGAGGGCGCCATCGTTGCCGGCCACATAGGAGCTTTCCCCGACCGGCAGGGGCGGAGCGGCGAGGGAGGCGGGGTGTCCCGTAACGTAGTCCCCTGTGGGCAGCAGGGCGTTGCCCGGGAGGAAGCGCCAGAGTTGGGTCATGGTCTGGCTTTGGTAGGCGGTCAGGCCCTGGGTATGGGATGAGAGGAGGAGGATTCCCTGGGGCAGGAGAACCATGGGGGCGGTCATGGCCTGGCAGGGGATCCCCTTGTGCTCGGCCAGCAGGCGTCCCGTCTCCCCGTCCAGCCGGTAGAGGACATTGGCGCCGGCCACCAGGATTTGTCCCTCTCCGACCACCAGGGGGGTGCCGTTGAGGAAGAGTTTGGGGAAAAGCCAGAGGACTTTTCCGGTATGGAGATCTTGGCGGTAGAGTCCGTTGAGTCGGGAGAGGACGAGGAAGGAATGGTCGTCCACTAGGGTGAGTTTATCCTCGGCGGGAGTGCGTTCCTCCACCTTCCAGTGAGTGTTTTTCCAGAGGGTTTCCCCGGTGGCGGCGGAGACGCCCCGGAGATGTCGTCCATATCCGCCCACCACGATGCCGTCATGGCAGAGGAGCGCGGAGGCGGCGGGGGAGACGATTTGTAGGTCGGAGAGATTTTGCCAGAGGAGTTCTCCTGTGGAGGCGTCCAGGGCATAGAGATTGGCCCTGGTGTCGATGGCGTAGAGAGAACGGCCATCGGTGGCGAAGTCGTTGCGGATCCCATAGCCGGTGAGGAAGCGCCATTGAATTTCTCCTGTGTGGGGATCCAGGGCATAGAGGCCTCCCTGTTGGGCATTGGCATCGTCGGAGACGCCCACGATCAAAAGCCCTCCCACCATTTTCATGGCGCACATGGCCGTGCCGCCGGGAAGCTGGGTCAGCCAGCGGGGGGAGAGGAGGTTGGAGGCAGGAGTGAATTCCCGGGAGAACTGTTCTCCCGAGGCGGTGGAGGCGGTGAGGGTCAAGGACGCGGGGAGGGGACCTGTCAGGTGTCCCTTCCAGGTCATGGGGCCCACTTGCGCCAGAGAAATCTCTTCTGCCTCTGTCTGGACCGTGGCCGTGCGGATGGGGTCTCCCCCGTGGTGGAGGGTGGCCCAGAGGGTGCCATCGGGGAGGGGGAGCAGGTGGAGATGGTTTCTGAGGGTCGGGTGCCAGAGCTGGCTGTCCAGGGAATTGGTGCTTTCCCGAAGGGTGACCGTGCGGAAGGCGGGGGCGAAGCATCCGGCGCCGCCCTTGTTGGGGGGAGCTACGGAGAAGGCCATGCGCCCCGAGGGATACCTCCTCGCAATGTCCATGTGCTTGTGGGCGTAGAGGGCGCAGACAAACCCCTCCTGGTCGAAGTCCACGGGGGCACTCCGGGTCTTCATGGCCCAGCCCGACAGATCTGGCAAATCATGGCACAGGAGGATCTTCTTCTTGTCCGGGAAGATTCGGCACAGTTCCTTGAGCCAGTCTCCGCAGTCCAGCATGTCATACATCAGGGGGGCGCCCCAGCTGTTGTAGATGGGGAGGGCCACCAAGAGATAGTCTCCCATCTCCAGAGAATACCACCAGGGACCGAAGACTGTCTGATAGGGGCAGGCCTCCCCCGCGCCCCCCTTCCCCCGAAAGTCCACATCGTGATTGCCGCACACAAAGGCCACAGGAGCCCCCAGATGCTCCCGGGTGAGGGCACGGCGATGCTCCCAGAGGCATTCCTCGTTCCCATTGCCCATGTCCCCCGCCATCACCACCATGGCGGCTCCCGAAATGGCGGAAATCTGCTTCCTCAATTCCGGGACAAACTCCATTTCCAGGGTTTCCGAGTCTCCCAGCAGGAGAAAGGTGAGCTCTTCCCCAGGGCGGGGATGAGCCTCCTCCAAGAGGAAGTCGTAGCGGGAACGCTGGGGGATGATTTTCCGCCAGAAGTCCTGGGCGTCCGCCTGGTATTGGGCCGTGCGGTGCACATAGAGGGTGGTGGCTTTAGGGGAGAGAGAAAGGCGGTACTGCCCCTGGGCATCGGTTGTGGCAAAGTGGGTCCCGTCGCTGACCAGGATGCCGGCCAGGGGGCGGTCATGGGGGGAGAGGAGTCCGTCTTGGTCGGCATCCAGCCAGACAGTGCCTGTGATTTCCCGGGCGGAGAGGGTCATGGTGGCCAGGAAGAGAAGGAGGAGGCGGAAGGGAGTCATGGGAAATTAGGGGAGGTGGCGCAGGAAGAGTCGTCCCAGGAGGAGTTCCGGGACCGTTGGGTTTCCCCATCCGGAGAAATAAATTTGGTAGTCCCTGTGGAAGTCGATGGTTCCCAGGGAGATGAGACGGTAGGCCTCCCGGGATAGGGCGGCGGCGGGAAGGGGAACCCGGCTGACTTCGGCGAAGTTGGTGCCGTAGGTGTAGAATCCGGTCATGGCGGCGATGCCCTGAGGGGAGGTGACGGCGTCCGGGAGGCGCACTTCGGCGAAGGCCTCCCAGGTTCCGGCCTGGGGGATGGCGGGGAGATCTACCCGGAGGCACCAGGAATAGCCGGTGGTGGGAAGGCGCACGGAGGAGTGGGGGACGGGGGCTTTGGCGTCGTTCACGTAGGTGGTGGGGGAAATCTGGTAGGCTTCCCGGGGGATGACCACCAGATCCTGGGGGCGGGTTTGGGCCAACAGGGGGGGCAGATTTCGGTGGGGGGCTTCCGGGGCGAGACGCTGGCGGAGTTGGCGAAGATGGGCATCC
>JAEDNW010000129.1:0-6239 GCA_016302315.1 Lentisphaeria bacterium | reverse complement strand
GGGCCAAAAGGGATTATTCAGCCATTTTCTGACGCAATTTGCCGACTTTTAGCATGGAATAAATCGTCCAGCCCGATGAGCGAAGCGGCCGCACAAAGTGCGGCAATCGGGATGGACGCTTTATGCCGTGAAAGCCACTTTGAACAAGGCCGAAGGCCGCCTCTCGTAGACTCTGTTGCGGCAAGAACGGGAAAGACCGAACAGAACCTCTGGATTCAGTTTTTACCAAAACGCACTAGAACCTTTTTTATGCCACTCGGAGGGGGCGATGCCGAGTCGCTTGCGGAAGGCGGTGGAGAAGGAGTAGATGCTTCCGAATCCGCAGAGGTGTGCGATTTCGTTGATGTTGAACTGGGAATTGGAGAGGAGCTGGCATGCCTTTTCGAAGCGGAGTTGATCGATATACTGCTTGGGATTCTGGCCGTAGGCTTTTTTGAAGATGCGGTATACGGAGACGCGGGAGATGCGGAATTCCCGGGCGATGAGTTCCACGGAGACGTTCTG
This sequence comes from Lentisphaeria bacterium, assembly GCA_016302315.1. GTDB lineage: Bacteria > Verrucomicrobiota > Lentisphaeria > Oligosphaerales > Oligosphaeraceae > UBA1724. The sequence goes on along the minus strand of JAEDNW010000129.1, from coordinate 5,735 downwards.
CATGGGGTGGCTCTCGATGTAGTTCCGGATGGCCATAGCCTGGGTGGACATGCTGTGCTTGTTCCTTCCCCCCTGGTAGCATTCCAGCAGAAGGTCCACCAGTTCCCAGGCGGCCCGGATGGGATAGAGGGAGGTATAGTTGCCGCTGGAGAACTTCTTCGTGATGGCGTTGACCATCTCCAGGATGGCGGGATGATTTTGGAAGGAAAGCACGGGATTTGTCCGGTCCAGGCCGATTTCCGTCAATATCCGTACCGCGGAGCGCCCTGCCAGCCAGCACCAGGAGTATTTCCACTCGTCCTCGGCCTTGTGTTGATAGGTGACGATGCTTTGGGCGGGCAGCAGAAAGAGGGTTCCCGGGGAGGTATGGTAGCTGCGCCCGTCGATTTCGACGACGCTCTCCCCTGCCGTTACGAAGTGCAGCGCGGGATTGCCCTGCCGCCGCTTTTTGTAGGTAAAGACCTCGGTTTCCGATACCCCCCATACACGGATGAACAGTTCTGGCAGCATGTCCTCCACGATTTGGAAATCCGGGAAGCCAAAGACAATGCCACTGGATAGCTTGTTTTTCTGCATGGGGAGGGGAATGAATGGGTGCGCCTTGGGGAAATGAAACACAAATCACTTCTTTCCACGAAGAACGAGATTTCCCAAGGTGGCTTTCGATAACAATGTTAATATATTATAATAAATGAGTTGAGCAAATCTTGGCAGGCCTTGCCCAGGGCGGGTTGCCTATGTTTCCCCCGGAAGCCTGTAACATTTTCAAAAAAATTGGATGGATTGCTAAAGGGGAATCCTGGCGGCGGTGGAGATATTAAGGCCGCTTATGGGAGAACCAGTGTCTTTTGGCTGGTCGTGCCTGTCCCCGGGTGCGCCTTGCCTGTATCCCGGCGAGCGGTTTCCGCCGCTTTCTCTTCCGGGCTAGTCGACTTTTCCGGGCAAGGCTCTTCCCAAGATTAGGAGGGTATGAAATGGCGTACAGATTTGGTTGGAATTGGGTGGAGGCCGAGACGATGGGCATCTTTGCCCAGTGTGGCTTTTCCTATGTGGAAACCGTGGTGGACATTGCCTTTGTTCCTTCTCAGGGCGAGGTGGCCTGGGCCCTTCAGAAGGCGCGGTTCCGGGAAATCGAGGAGAAGTTTTCCCTGAAGCCGGAGGTGGCGAACGGGTTTCTGCCGGGGCGCCTCCACATTTGCGGCGAACATCCGGACACCGAAGAACTCCTGGACTATGGGGAGACCGCCTGCCGACGGGCCGACGAGGCGGGCACGCAGTTCATTGTCTTTGGGTCAGGCGGGGCCAGGCAGATTCCGGAGGGCTTTGACCATGCCCGGGGAATGGAGCAGTTCGTCGACTTCTGCCGTGAACTGGTACGGCGCATAGCCGATTGCAAGGTCGTGGTGCTGTTGGAGAACCTGCAGGCAAAGGAATGCAATGTAGTGAACCTCCTGGCTCAGGAACAGGAGATCGTGGAGGCGGTCGATTCCCCGAAGCTCCAGATGATGGCCGACTTCTACCATATGGCGGAGATGGAGGAATCTCCCGAGGCCATTGTCAAGGCAGGGCGGCACCTGAAGCATGTGCACATCGCAGACCCGAAAACCCGGCGCTGGCCAGGGGAGACCGACGGGGACTTGAGCCGGTATTTCCAGGCCCTGAGGCAAATCGGCTACCAGGGGCGCATCTCCTTTGAATGCGGATGGCCGAAGATCAAGGAGGTGGGGAGCGAGGCCGCGAAGAAGACAATCCTGGAATCCATGGGGCGGGTGAAGCAGTGGCTGGCTGACTAGCCGGGCCGTCATGCCGTCCCTGGGGGCGGGGGGCTTTTACGGCAGGGCTTCCTCCCATTGCCGGAGCGCCCGCCGGAGGAGGGGGCGCGGGACGGCGGTGTTGAAGCGCTGGAAGCCTGCGCCGGCTGCCCCGAAGATTGTGCCATCGTCCAGCCAGAGTCTTGCCTTTTGGACGAGGCGTCGGTCCCGTTCACCGGGGGGGAGTCCGAGGCCGGAGAAGTCCACCCAGGGGAGATAGGTCCCCTGGGGGTTGACCAGGCGCAGCCGGGGCATTTTCCGGCGGAAGGTTTCCTCCATGAGGGCGATGTTGTCCGCCAGGTATTCCACCAGTTGGTCGAGCCAGTCGGCACCATGCCGGTAGGCGGCCTGGCAGGCGACCAGCCCCATGATATTGGGCTGGCTGAAGCCCTCCGCGTCCAATTCCCTTGGGAATTGGCCTTTCTCGCCTGGGGGTTGGCGATGAAGATATTGGCGTTGTGCAAGGCGGCGAGGTTAAAGGTCTTGCTGGGGGCGGTGCAGATTGCGCATGCGTCGGCCACCTCCTGGGAGAGGGAGGCGAACACCGTATGGTGGTGTCCCGGGTAGACAAAGTCCTCGTGGATTTCGTCGGCCACCACAAAGACGCCGTGGCGCAGGCAGATTTCCGCCATGTGCGCCAGTTCCTCCCTTGTCCAGACCCGTCCCACCGGGTTGTGGGGGCTGCAGAGGAGAAACAGCTTCACCCCGTTCTCCGTGATTTTCCCTTCGAAATCCTCGAAGTCGATGTGGTACTGGGTTCCGTCGAAGAGCAGTTCGCTGGCCACGGGCCGGCGTTGGTTTTTCCGGATGGCCGCCTTGAAGCCGTAGTAGACGGGTTCCTGGATGAGGATGGCGTCCCCGGGCTGTGTCAGGCAGCGTATCCAGGTGCAGAGGGCGAAGTCCCTTCACTGGCGCACCAGGAGCCTGGGGCGCTGGATGAGGCGCTATTCCAGGCGTGGGTTGCGGGTGGCCATGGGCGCCCGGGCGTCCACCAGGAGCACCACCATGTTCACCAGGGACAGGGCGTTCCGCATGGCCGTCTCGGCCTTCAGCTATGGCCGGGATGCCAGAGGTTCCTGGGGAGCAGGCCTCCGAAGTCGTCAGGCAAGGTGGGGGAGGGGGGATTATTCCTGGAGGAGGATGGTGTATTCCCCGGGAAGGGCCAGCAGGCCGCCCCGGTCGTCGTGGAGGAATTCGGAATTTCCGGAGAACTCCAGCACCTTTCCGGGGGGGAGGGTGATTTCCGCCGTGGTGTTGTAGGGGACGAAGAAGTTCCAAAGGAGCTGGCTTCCCTTCCGGGAGGGCTTGCGCTCCCAGGCGGAGGAGATGACGCCGTAGGGGGAGACGAAGACGGCGCAGGCGCTGTCCAGGGGCCTTCCAGGCTGGGGCGCCAGGCGGAAGCGCTTGAAGGCGACGGCGGCGGGGTCGTCGTCGATGGGCTGGATTCCGCAGATGCTTTCGAAGAACCACTCCGCCACGGCGCCGTAGGCGTAGTGGTTGAAGGAGTTCATGTTCATGTCGCCGAATCCCCCTTCCTTGGTATAGCTGTTCCAGCGTTCCCACATGGTGGTGGCGCCCTGGGTGATGGGGTAGAGCCAGCCGGGGTAGGAGGTCTGGAGGAGGAGGTCGTAGGCCAGGTCGGCCTGTCCGAAGCGGCTCAGCACGGGCAGGAGGAGGGGGGTGCCCACGAAGCCTGTGGAGAGATGGAGGTTCCGGTTCTCCCGGATGTCCTTCACCAGGGCGTCCACGCTGGGCTGGACCCACTTGGGGGGGAGGAGGTCGAAGTGGAGGGCCAGGAGCAAGGCGCACTGGGTGGTCTCCACCAGGCCCTTTTCGGGGTCCACGAAGCGTGCCTGGAAGGCCTTTTTCGCCTTTCGGGCCTGCTTGGCCAGGCGTTCCTGGTCCGCCGTCCGCCCCAGGATTCCCGCCATGCGGGAGAGCAGGTCCAGCATGCCGGCCAGGTAGGCGGTGGCGATGAGGGGGTTGCTGGTGGGCGCGTCGATGTTGAGCCAGTCGCCGTATCGGGGAGGTTCAGGGACATAGGTGCCCTTGGAGTATTCCACCACGTATTGGAGATAGCGGTCCATCTGGGGGAAATGGCGCTCCAGGACCCTGGCGTCCCCGTATTTCCGGTAGAGCTGCCAGGGGACGATGATGGCGGCGTCCTGCCAGGCGGGGCCGGGGAAGTGGGTGGCGGGGATGGGGCGTGGCCTGGGGTTGGGGGAGACGTTGGGGTAGCATCCGTCGGGGGCCTGGTCCAGGTTGAGGTCGATGAGCCACTTGGTGTAGAAGTCGGGGGCCTGGAGGCAGTAGGTGGCGGCGTTGCAGACCACCTGTGCGTCCCCCGTCCATCCAAAGCGTTCGTCCCTCTGGGGGCAGTCGGTGGGCACGTCCAGGAGATTGGAGCGCAGTCCCCATCCCACGTTGTCGAAGAGTCGGTTCACCATGTCGTGGGAGCACATGAAGAGTCCGGTGCGCTTCAGGTCGCTGGAGAGGACGACGGCGGTGATGTCTTTCTTGGTGGGGGCGCGTCCGGGCCAGCCGGAGACCTCCAGGTATCGGAAGCCGTAGAAGGTGAAGGTGGGTTCGTAGACCGTCTCCTCCGCCGTGTCGCAGATGTAGGTGGTCATGGCCTTGGCCCCCCGGAGATTGGTCACGTAGACGGAGCCGTCCTCTTCCAGCATCTCCCCGTGCTTGACGGTGATGGTGGCGCCCCGCACGGTGTTCTTGAGGCGGAGGATCTCCCGCCCGGTGAAATTCTGGCCGAAGTCCACCACGTAGGTCCCCTGGCAGCGCCGGGTGATGGAGACGGGTTCCCGGATGGCCAGTCGGGCCACCTGGGGGCCGCTGTTCCAGGTGATGTCCACGGGGATTTTGGGGAAGGCGCCGGCAGGGGTGCAGGCCTGCTGCCGGGCCATCTCCTTGGTGCGCCATCCCTGGCAGAGTTCCCCGTCGTAGATGTCGCTCATGCGGATGGCGCCGCCCCACTGGGCGGTCTGGAAGGTGGCGTCGGTGCCCAGGACCTGGCGGGAGCCATCCGGGAAGGCGAGGTGGAGTTCGGCGCGCACGGCCTCGTGTTCCCCGTAGAGGGGGTATCCGTCGTTCCATTGTCCGGCGATACTTCCGTCATACCATCCGGAGGCCAGGGTGAGCCAGAGGATGTTCCTGCCCTCTTTCAGGCATTCCTTCACGTCGTAGGCCTGGTATTGGGTGCGGTGGCGGTAGGCGGTCCAGCCGGGGGCCAGGGGCCAGGAGACCACGGTGCCGTTGAGTTCCGCCTCGTAGCAGCCCAGGGCGGTGACGTAGAGCCTGGCGCTGGCCAGGGAGGAGGGGGCGGGCAGGTCGAATTCCCGGAAGAAGAGCTGGGGGTGCTGGTTGACGCGGTTGCCGCCCCAGAAGCCGATCCAGGAGCTGTCCTTCCAGGGGGTTCCCAGGAATCCCGTCTCGAAATAATTTTCCTCCAGGGGGGACCAGGGGCATGCCTTGCCCGTTTCATCCTTGATGCGCACGCGCCAAAGGTAGCGCTGGAAGGGCTCCAGGGGTGCGCCCTGGTAGACGATTTGCTGGGAGAGCCCCGTCTTTTCCCAGCCTGTGTCCCATACGGGCTGCGTCCCGCCGGCGGGGAAGACCTGCACCTGCCTCTCCTCCTGGCGCACGGCGCCCTTCAACTGGTAGGCGAAGCGCGGCCTGGGTTCATCCATCCCCAGGGGATTGGTCTTGTATTCCGTCTGCAGGCCGCAGGGGACGACGACGGCGAAGGGGCTTTGGGCCTCATCCTCTTCGTGGGAGTGGTGGGCGCAGGAACAGGAGTGGTGGCAGGGCATGGGGCGGGGGTGTGTTTTGGGGAAGCGGTTCCAGGGGGGGGTACTATAATCCATAGTTCCCGCCCTTTGATTCTAACGACATCGTGCGTGGTGGTTCCTG
>JAEDNW010000128.1:0-6344 GCA_016302315.1 Lentisphaeria bacterium | reverse complement strand
CAAGTTTTTCCCTGAGCAAGGGAGGTTTTGTTTTGGGGAAGATCGGGAAATTCCCTGGTATTTGTCATCGTCCCTTCCGCCTGGCAGGCGTGGGGGATTCTCCTGTCTCCGTGGGCGATAGAGCAGGGGAGGAGGGCTATGTTATCCCCGTTTTCCGTGGTTTCCCCTGGGGAAATCGCCGTTTGTGCGGTTCACGGTGCCGAATGGTCGGCCCCGCAGGGGGTTGTTTCTTCATATCTCCTTAATTACTAGATACTTATACTATGTGCGAAAAGAAGACGTCTTCCCAGGGGACCAGTTCCTGCCAGACGAAGAGATGCGGTTGCCGGCGTCGGCTGCGCCGTCTTGGGATGATTCTCCTGGTGGTGCTGGTGGTGCTGCTGGGCGGGTTGCAGCTGGCGCTCTCCCACATGACTCCGGTGGTGAAGAAGGTGATGGAGACCTACGGTCCCCAGGTGACCGGCGCCCCCCTGACGGTGGAGAAGGTGAGTTTTTCCCTGTTGCAGACCCGGTTTGAGATGACGGGGCTGGTGCTGGGGAATCCTGCGGGCTTCAAGACCCCCAGTTCCGTGGAGGTGGGCCGTATTCTGGTGAAGGTGCGCCCCCTGTCTCTCTTCACGGATACCATCCATGTGCAGCAGATCCTGGTGGAGAAGCCCGCCATCACCTACGAGGTAGGCTTGGGGGAGACCAATATCGGCACCATCCTGAAGAATGTGGAAAAGTTCTCCGCCTCCTTCGAGAAGGTGGAGAAGGTGGAGAAGAAGCCGGAGCCGGAAGAAGAGAAGAAGCCGGGGAAGAAGGTGGTGATCGACGAAGTGTGCGTCTCCGGGGGCCAGGTGCGCCTCTCCGCCACCTTCCTCCAGGGCAATGCCGCTCCCATTCCTCTGTCCACGGTGACCCTGCATGACCTGGGCAAGGAAAGCAATGGCATCTCCCTGGTGAAAGCCACCCAGGAAGTGCTCACCAAGGTCCTCACCAGCGTCACCGATGTGGGGAAGAAGGCCATAGATGCCCTTGGCGATGTGGGGAAGAAGGCCGGGGAAGCCCTGGAGGAAGGGGCCAAGAAGGCCGGCGAGGCCCTGGAAAAGGGAGTGGAAAAACTGAAGAACCTCTTCTAGCTCCCTAGCTCCTGATCCCCGTCCCGATTTCCCGTTTTCCCCTCCCCTCTATTTCCCTGTAGCATGTCTCTCTCCTGCGGTTTTGTCGGCCTGCCCAATGTGGGCAAATCCACCCTCTTCAACGCCCTTTCCAACGGGAAGGCGGCGGCGGAGAATTTTCCCTTCTGCACCATTGAGCCCAACACGGGCATTGTGCCGGTGCCGGATCCCCGGATTCAGAAGCTGGCGGAGCAGGAGAAGTCGGCGAAGGTCATTCCCGCCACCATGCAGTTCATTGACATTGCCGGGCTCGTGGAGGGAGCCAGCAAGGGGGAGGGGTTGGGCAACCAGTTTCTCTCCCACATTCGGGGCGTGGATGCGGTGGCTCACGTGGTGCGCTGCTTCCGGGATCCGGAAGTGGTGCATGTGAAGGAGACCCTGGATCCCGTCCGGGATTTGGAGTTGATCCTGACGGAATTGATGCTGGCGGATTTGGAGATGCTGCAGCAGAAGCTGGCCCGGGCCAAGAAGAGTGCCCGGAGCGCCGCCGCCCAGGATCCTTCCGCCAAATTGGAGTTGGCCTTGGCGGAGAGCTTCGCCCAGTCTCTGGAGGAGGGACGCATTCCCCAGTATGACCGGGAGGATGCGGAGCAGGCGAAGGTGGTGCGGGGCATGCAGCTGCTGACCCTGATTCCCGCGTTTGTCTGCGCCAATACCGACGAGGAGTTCTATCGGAATTTCGGCAAGGAGCCCATCACCCAGAGGCTGGTGGAAAAGGCCCGGGAATACGGGATGGAAGTGGTTCCCGTGTGCGCGAAATTCGAGACGGAACTCCAGGGACTCTCCCCCGATGAGGCCCAGATCTTCATGGACGACCTGGGAATCCAGGAAAGCGGATTGCAGAGGGTGATCCACACCGGCTATCGGATGCTCAAGTATCTCACCTTCTTCACCACCGGGCCGGATGAAACCCGCGCCTGGACCGTGACCGCAGGCTCCACTGCCCCCGTGGCCGCAGGAAAGATCCACACGGATATGCAGCGGGGATTCATCCGCATGGAGGTGATTTCCTATGAGGACCTGATGACCTACGGAAGTTGGAACGCCGCCAAAGAGGCGGGAAAACTCCGCATCGAAGGAAAGGATTACGTCATGCAGGACGGCGACTGCTGCTTCGTCCGCTTCTCCGTGTGAGATGGCAGGGAAGGGCGACACGCCAAGGAGGAAAGAAACATGCAGAGCATGACGGGATATGGCCGGGGCGCGGCCTCGGGGGAATGCGGAACGCTGACGGTGGAAATCACCGCGGTGAATAGCCGGAAACAGGTGGATTTGCGTTGCTCCCTCCCCCGGGAAGTGTCCTCCTGGGAACAGACGATTCGTCGCCGGGTGCAAAGCCTCCTTTCCCGGGGAAGCCTCTGTCTGACGGTGAACTATCAGGTGAATCCCCAATACCTGGCGGAAATGCCCCGGGTGGACAAAATCGCCTTTCTGGCCGCCGCCCGGGAATTGCGGAATTTGGCGGCGGAGGCGGGGCTGGAGACGGGTCCTGCCGTGGGGGATGTGCTGGCGGTGCCCGGCGTTTTGGCTTCCTCCGCCCAAAATGGTTTCCTGACCCCCTTCGAGGCGTTGCTGACCCCCGCTCTGGAGGAGGCTCTGGCGGGCTTGCAGAAGGCCCGGGTGGAGGAGGGGTTGCGCTTGAAGGAGGATTTGCTCCGCCGTGGCCAGGAGATGTCCCGCCGCCTGGAGTCCATTGTGGCGCGGGGGGATGAGGCGTTGCGGCAGCTTCAGGAGCGTCTCCGGGGGCGCCTTCAGGAGTTGGGGGCGAAGATTTCGGAGTCGGACGAGCGGATGGCGAAGGAGGTGGTCTTCTTTGCGGAACGGGCCGATATCACGGAGGAGGTGGTGCGTCTCCAGAGCCACCTGGTGAAATATTTTCGTCTGCTGGAGGAGAAGGAGCCGGGCCGGGAATTGGATTTCCTGGGTCAGGAAATGAACCGGGAGGTGACCACCCTCTCCTCCAAGACCGCAGATCTGGTCATTGCCGAGGATGCCCTGGCCTTGAAGATCGAACTCTCCAAGGTGCGGGAGCAGATCATGAATATCGAATAACTCCCCCGGGGGGACGTCTCGTCGCGTTCCGGGGGAGTTTTGGGGGCAGAGAGGGGGGCAAGGAGAAGAACGGGGAAGGCACTACCCCTTCCGTTCTTCCATCAGGAGAGTGCCGAAGCAGTCGGGGCGGTGGAAATTCAGTTCCGGAACGCCCTGCCAGGCCATCCAGCGTGGGGTGGCGGAGTGGTCGGCGCAGTGATAGAAGTTCCCGGTCCAGATCTGTCCATCCAGGGCACCCAGGGGGCCGAGGAAGGCTTCCGGGACGGCCGGGGGAATCTGGAAGGCGATTTCCCAGGTCACAGGGCCGGGAAGTTCCCAGCCGGTGATGCCCTGGCTGCCCCGCACGGCAATGCGCTCCCCGATCTCCAGGGGAACGGGCTGGTATTCCTCGAAGGTGCCGTCGGGCTGGCGGGCCGGCTTGGTGATGTAGGAGCATAGCTTGGCCCCGGAGGCGCTCATCTCCAAATTGAGGTAGCCCTTCTCCAGACGGGGACGGAAGAAGAATTCCACGCAGGAGTCGTTGCAGACCAGGGCATTGTAGTCTTTCGTCAGACCCAGGACGGAATGATCCCGGACCTGGAAGATGCCGTAGACGGTTCTGCCGTCATGGAGGAGGCGGGCTTGGGCCGTGGGGAGAGGATTGGGGGTGGGCCAATGCCACTCCAGGGAGACGGTCTCCGCCGCAGCCCAGGCGGGGCTTTCCCAGGAATCGTGGAGGGCGGGGGCGTCTTCGGGATGCACGCTGTGGACGATATAAGTATCCATAGAAGAAGGAGTTATGAAGAAAATAGCGGGAAGGATGGCTCCCCGCCGTGTTGCCGGAGGTTCCGTGACGGAGGAGGGAGGCTTAGTCGATCTTCCGGAGATCCAGATTGGCCTCTTCCCAGAAGAGGGTGTCCTCCACTAGCTTGTTGTCAATTTCCCAGAAGTGGTTCATGGTGTCCTCTTTGCTGGGGCCCTTCTTCTGGACTTCCTGGAGATAGGCTTTCAGGGCTTCGGGGGTGATGGCGCACTCCGTCTGGGCCAGCTGGGGCAGATTCTTTAGCAGGGCGGCGGAGAAGTTGCGGATGACGCAATCCTCGGCGGGGGCGTCCAGGGAAAGGTTCAGGGTGCAGACCACCAGGGTGCCGGGCCCCACATGGACGGAGAAGAGATGGCTGAAATTCCGGAGTGTGTCTCCGTCGATGAAGTGCTTGACGCCCTGGACCAGGCCCTTCATCCGGTCCCGCACGGGCTTGTCCACGCCCCACATCCACTGGGTGACCTTCCCGGGGAAGGTGTCCAGATTCACCTTGTAGGCGTCATGGAAGAGAGAGAAGAGGCGGAGATTGAAGAACTCCTCTCCTCCCAGGGCCTCCCGGATGGCGGGAGATTCGATGACGCCGCCCAGATTGCTGCCCCGATCCCAGATGCAGGGCTTGCAGTGTTCCCGGGCGCCGGGGAAGAAGAACTCCTCCTGCCCCTTCACGGGGGGCTTGGGGAGCGTCAGCAGCACGGTCATCCCCTTCTCCAGGGCCTGGAAGACCTCCTGGTTGAAGGAGCCGGTGACCAGGGTGTTTTCGGGCATGGGGGGCATGGCGGGCTTGGGGAAGCCCCAGAGGGTCCACTGGTTCTGGAGAAGAGCTCCCTCCTCGATCTGGAATTCCGCCGTCAAGGTCAGGGTCTGGGCGGGGCCTTCCGGGAAAGCCACCTCCAAGTCGGCCAGCTTTTGGAGTCCTCCCACCAGGGAGAATTTCTCTCCCTGGTAGAGACATTCCTTGCGGCCATCGGGGAAGGCCAGGGTGACGGTGAGGGTGCCCAGAACTTCCGGCTCCGGGAGGAAATCGGAGACATGGAGAGTGGCCTTCAGGCCCTCGGTCCAATAGAAGGCGGGCTTCTCCACCTGGAGGAGCAAGGCGGCCTGGTCGTTGAACTGACGCATCCACTGGGGCTGGATGTCCTTGTCGTCGTCAAAGCAGTCCACAATGCCGTTCTTGTTCTCGTATTTCAGGCAGTCGGCGAATTGCAGCATTTCGAAGCCGCACAGGCTGGAGAAACGGCAACTCTCCAAATACTGTTTGATGCAGGCCTGGCGGAAATGGCGGGAAGCGGCCACCATCTTGGGGAAGCGGGGCAGGAGCCCCTTGCGCTCGATGAGCTCCGGCAGGGCGTCCAGGAACTTGGGCCGGGCGATCTCGTTGGCCGCCAGATATTCGGGCCCCACTCTCTGGCAGAAGTCATCGAACTTCTTCCGCAGGGCGTAGTAGTCGGGCACGTCGATGTAGTGGACGGCCTCGTGGGCCAGGGTAGGGCGGATGGGGGTGACGGCTCGGTGGGCTTTGGCGGTGCATCCCTTGGCCTGGGCGGTGGTGTCGAAGGGGACCTGGTAGGTGGAGCCGTTGATGAGCCAGGGATCCTCCACATGGAACATTTCCTTGTGGTTCCCGTAGGGGAAGAAATAGGCCACATGCTGGGAGAAGAGGTCGGCGCTGGTGCGGTCGTATTCTCCCCAGCCGGAGTTGTCGATGATGAGCTTTCCGGGGGCCAGGCGTCGTCCTTCCTCGTAGATGGCGTGAACCTGGGGCACTCTGCCGGAGTTGTGCATTTCATTGCCGATGCAGAAGATGGCCATGGAGGGGGAGTTCCGGTATTTCCGGAGGGTTTCCTTCCAGGTGGTCTGATCCATGGCCAGCCCCACTTTTTCGCCCTTTTCGTTGCGGTCGTAGGCGAAGCCGATTTCCGCATGGATGAGGATGCCTTCCTGGTCGGCGGCATCCACGAATTCGGGCCAGGGGATGGTGGAGTGGAAGCGCACCAGATTGAAGCCGTATTTCTTGGCCTGGCGAATGTACTTCACGGCGGCCTCGAAGAGGGTGCCCCCGGTCATGTTGGGATGGTCATGGGCGGCAATGCCCCGGATGACTCCCCGGAAGTAGATGGGGGAGCCATTGAAGAGGATCGCCTTGTTTTGGAAACGGCGGATCTCGCAGTATCCGAAGCGCTGCTCCACCCCCTCGGCCACAAAACGGTAGAGGACGGGCGTCTCGGGAGACCAGCAGTAGAGCTGGGAGGCGTCCAGCCGGGTGCGCCACATCCCGTTCTCCAGGGATTCGCAGGAGAGGACGGGAGCAGGGACCTCCTCTCCTTCCAGGG
>JAEDNW010000015.1:0-27621 GCA_016302315.1 Lentisphaeria bacterium | reverse complement strand
TCTTCGGCTCCACCACCACCATCGCCGCCACCCTGGCCAACAACTTCGCCGAGGCGGACGGACTCCAGCGGGCCGCCCTCTTCGCCCTGGGCCTGACCCTCCTGGCCCTCAGCTTCCTTATCCAGGCCACCGTCCAATGGCTCCTCCAGCCCTCTGCCGGCAAAGCCTAATCCCCCACCGCCATGAAACGTAAAAGCCTCCGGAAACGCAAGATCCTGGATTATCTCAGCCGTGCCTTCTCCCTCTGCGCCGTGGTGATGGCGGTGGCCGCCATGGCCGGCATCCTCTGGACCGTGGCCTGCCACGGAAGGCACGCCCTCTCCCCGGAGTTCCTGATGCGGCGCTCCGCCCCCTTCGGCTCCCAGGGCGGCATCGGCAACGCCATCCTGGGGACCCTGGCCATCACCCTGGGCGCCAGCGTGATGGCCATCCCCCTGGCCCTGCTGGCAGGCATCTACCTCTCCGAATACGGCCACGGACGCCTGGCCCTGGCCCTGCGCTTTGCCGCCAACGTGCTCATGGGGGTGCCCTCGGTGCTGGTGGGACTTTTCATCTACACCGTGGTGGTGGTGCCCACGGGGCACTTCTCGGGGATGGCCGGCTCCCTGGCCCTGGCCATCCTCATGTTTCCCATGATTCTGCGGACCACCGAGGAGATTCTGCGGATGGTGCCCTCCTCCCTGCGGGAAGCGGCCCTGGCCCTGGGCATGAGCCGTCAGCGGGCCATCCTGGGCATTGTCTGCCGCAGCGCCGCCCCGGGGCTTCTGACGGGCATCCTCATGGCCGTGGCCCGGGTCTCTGGAGAGACTGCACCCCTCCTCTTTACCGCCCTCTTTGCCGACAGCTGGCTCTCCGGCTACTTCACCCAGCCCACCCCCAGCCTCCCTGTCCTCATCACCGAATACACCACCAATTCCCCCTTCCCCGCCATGCATGCGGCAGGCTGGGGCGCCTCCCTGGCCGTCATGGCCCTGGTGCTGGCCATCAACCTCTCCACCCGGATCTTCTTGCGAAGAAAAGTTCGCTGACCCACGCGAAACAGGATACCACCATGCCCATGAAAATCCAGACCAGACACCTGAACTTCTTCTACGGAAGCCATCAGGCGCTCTTCGACAACAACCTGGATATCGAGGAACGGAAGATCACCGCCGTCATCGGCCCCTCGGGATGCGGAAAGTCCACCCACCTCCGGACCTACAACCGGATCTTCCAGCTCTACCGGGAACAGCGGGCCGAGGGGGAAATCCTCCTGGACGGCAAGAATCTCCTCGCCCCGGAAACCGACCTCCTGGAACTCCGGAGAAAGGTGGGCATGATCTTCCAGAAGCCCACCCCCTTCCCCATGAGCGTCTTCGACAATGTGGCCTATCCCCTCCGTCTCCACTTCCACCTGAAGGAATCGGAAATCCGGGAACGGGTGGAGCGGGCCCTCCAGGGTGCCTCCCTCTGGGAGGAAGTCAAGGATAAACTCCACGCCAGCGGACTGGCCCTCTCCGGAGGACAGCAGCAGCGACTCTGCATCGCCCGGACCATCGCCGCCGAACCGGAAGTCCTCCTCATGGACGAACCCACCAGCGCCATCGATCCCGTGGCAACCCTCCGCATCGAGGAACTCATGAACAACCTCCGGGAAAACTACACCATTGTCATCGTCACCCACAACATGCAGCAGGCCGCCAGAATCAGCGACAATACCGCCTTCTTCTACAAGGGGCGCATTGTGGAGGCGGGTCCCACCAAGGAGATCTTCACCAATCCCAAGGTGAAGCAAACGGAAGACTACATCACCGGGAGATTTTCCTGACATGACCGCTCACTTCATTTTCGCCCTCCGCATCCTGAACGAGATGCTGGACAAAAGCGCCATTCAGTCCCAGCAGGCCGTCCTTCTGGCGGTGAAAGCCGCTGCGGAATCCAACGTGGAGATTGCCCGGAAGGTCATTGAGGGAGACCGGAATCTGGATCTGGCCGAGGTGGCCATCGAGGAGGAGTGCCTGAAGATTCTGGCCCTGCACCAGCCGGTAGCCGGCGACCTGCGGAGGGTCATCACCGTCCTGAAGGTCAATGCCGAGCTGGAGCGCATCGGGGATCTGGCCGTCAATATCGCCGACCGGGTGGCCGACCTGAGTCGCTTCCAGGATACCCCCCTGAACCGCCTGGATTTCACCGAAATGGCCCGGGAAGCCTGCAGCATGCTCAAAAAGGCACTGGCCGCCTTCCATGACCAGGACGACGCCACCGCCCAGGAGGTGATCCGCAGGGATGAAACCGTGGACGCCCTCCACCGCCAGAACTACACCATCGTCCGGGTGGATCTGCTGTCCAATCCCGACGCCGCTCCCTACTACATGGACTGCCTCACCATCTCCCGATGCCTGGAACGCATCGCCGACATCGCCACCAATATCGCCGAAGATGTGATCTACCTGGAGACCGGAGAGATTGTCCGCCACCAGAAATCCCCCCAGGACGGAGAGAGGAAGAAATAGCCTCCCACCACCCGCCCACGGGGTTCGGATCCTTTTTTGGGCCCTACCGGGATTTTGGTCGTCCGAACGGTCTCCCGCACCGCCCCCCGGGATGCATAGAATCGTCCCCGAATGGGCCAGTATGGGCAAGCCCCCATGAGACTTTCGTGCGTTTGCCGCCCATTTTTCGACGGTACTTCTAGAAGGATTTATCCTACAGGGGATGGCGGGATGGGGGAGCGGGGTACCTTAAAAAACCCCGCGCGCGCGTACGCGCATACGCCCCAGACCACGTTCCACGGGGTGGCCACGGGACGGGGGGGGGCACGCGGGGGATACCCCCGTGCCCCCTCCTGGATACATTCTAGCCCCCCGGGGGTTCCCGCTACGCTCCACCCACGGGGTAAACGGGCCTCCCACCCCGCCCACGGGGTTCGGATCCTTTTTTGGGCCCTACCGGGATTTTGGTCGCCACGTTGTGGCTCCCGCACCGCCCCCGGGGGTTCCCGGCCGGGATGAACCCGGCCTCCACCCCCGTCTATCGATCCTGCCACCCCTGCCGGGGTTCAGGGTGGATGGTGGTAGCGCCAACCACTCTGAACCCCGCCGGGCGGGAACCTCCTGGGGGCCAGGATTCCTTTGGGCACGGAATCATTCACTCCTGTCCTCCTCTCCCTCCCTGGTGGCGGGCGGGGGATCGGGCAAAGGGAATTATCTTATCCGCCAGAGACGTTCTCCGGGAGGCTCCGGGGAAATTCATTCCACGGACGGGGCGGGGGACTTCCCCCGGCTCTGTTCCACTCCTGGAGGAAAGCGACGGAAATGAAGATTTTGGTGATTGACGCCCATGGGGGCGGAGCAGGCAAGCTGCTGGTTGCCGCCCTGCGCAAGGCCCTTCCCCAGACCGAGCTGCTGGCCGTGGGCACCAACACCACCGCCACAGAGGCCATGCACAAGGCGGGAGCCACCGCCGCCGCCACCGGAGAGAATGCCGTGGTGGTGGGATGCCGGAAGACGGACCTGATTGTGGGCCCCATGGGCATCGTCATCGCGGACTCCCTCAACGGGGAGATCACCCCCGCCATGGCCCTGGCCGTCGCCCAAAGCTCCGCCCGGAAAATCCTGATTCCCTTCCACCACTGCGACACTCTGGTGGTGGGCATTGCCGACTACAATATGACCCGGCTGGTCCAGGAGGCGGTAGACTGCGCCCGGAATCTATGCCCTCCCCAGTGAGGAAACCAAGGGGAAGAGGGGGGCTTATAGTATGACGTCTTGCCCATCTCCCTGGGCTCCTCCTTCCTTCTCCGCCTGGCGGAGAGCGCAGGAGGGGACTGCCGAGATGGCTTGCTCCCGGTCAGGAAGGCCGGGAAACCGCCACAGAAGCAGGCGGAGCACACTTGCCGGAAAAGCCGGCCCTTTATTCCGTTTCTGAGGACATCGCCAGGAAGGCATATTCTGCTCCCCGGGGGCATTTTTCCCCCGGAGAGCCACGTCCTCCCGCTGGCCAGGAAGGCCGCTCTCCTCCCCTATCCCCTGCTTCTCTCTATGACCAGACTGCGCCCCTTCACCTTGATCGAACTCCTGGTTGTCATTGCCATCATCGCCATCCTGGCCGCCATGCTCTTGCCGGCCCTCTCCAGCGCCCGGGAAAAGGCCCGGGCCACCGCCTGCGTCTCCAATATGCGGCAGCTCTCCCTGGCCTTCTTGATGTATAGCCAGGACTACGATGACTTCCTTCCCTGCCTGGACAATCTGGGCGGCGGAAACCAGAACAGCTACGGGCAGGCCATCACCGCCAAAAACTGGCTGGACGACATTGTGATGCGCTACCTGGGCACCCACCAGGCCTCTTCCCAGCCCTCCAAAGTCCTCTTCTGCCCTGATGAACCCCAGCAGGAGGACATCACCACCAATTTCGGGCTGAACTACCTCATCGCCTCCGCCGGCCAGGGCGCCCTGAAGACCATTTCTTTCTCCGCCCCCGCCATCACCGCCATGCTGGTGGAGAACACCGGCCACCTCTGCTACTACTGCAATGTGGTCAATCCGGAAGGCCGCCATCTCACCGGCTCCAGCTACGGCCTCAACCGGGCGGCCCTCTTCCGCCACCGCAAAGGCACCCTGTGCGATGTGGCGTTCCTGGATGGCCATGTCGCCCCCCTGGAACGCCCCCAGCTTCCCTGCAAGGAATCCTATCCGGCAGCCGAGGAGGCCACCCTGCGGAACACCTGGTTCAACCAGGGCAAGGTCAATGCGGCCCTGGAAACCATCGATCCCCTCTAGCCTTCCCCTCCCCCCCATGCGCCCCTCTCCCTCGCCACATCTGCTATTCTGGGGACATCTCCTGGTCCTCCTGGCGCTGGCCGCGGCAGATCTCTGCACCGGGGCCATGGGATGTTCCCTCTGGCAGGACGGGGGGGATCTGGCCCGGCAGGTCTTCCTCCACCTCCGGCTTCCCCGGGTGCTGGCGGCGGTGCTTTCCGGCGGCTCCCTGGCCCTGGCGGGACTCCTGATGCAGGGAGTCCTCCGCAATCCCCTGGCGGCCCTGGGCTTGAATCACGCCGCCGCCCTGGGGGCCAACGTATGCCTCATCCTTCTGCCCGGACTCTCCCCCCTCCCCGGCACCACCGCCCTTTGCGCCTTCACCGCCACCATGCTGGCCGCCCTCCTCATGGCCCTGATCGCCCAGCGGGGAGGCTTCTCTCCGGAATCCGTGGTGCTGGCGGGCATGGCCATTGGCGCCCTGGCCCTCTCCGTCACCACCCTCCTCCAGTGCTTCGCCCAGGACACCCAGCTCTCCGCCGCCATCTTCTGGACTTTCGGAGACCTGGGACGCATCACCCTGAAGGAATGTCTCCTGCTCCTGCCCCCGGCCCTCCTGGCCATCGCCTTCCTGGCCTGGCAACGATGGCCCCTTCTGGCCCTGGAGGGAGGCGACAGCCTGGCCGCCGCCCTGGGTGTCCCCTTTTCCCGGCTCCGTCTGGCCGCCCTGGCTATCGCCGCCCTGATCACCGCCCTCTCCGTCTCCCTGCTGGGGGTCATCGGCTTCGTGGGACTTCTGGGCCCCCATCTCTCCCGCGCCATGGGAAAGGGGCAGCGTAACGGTCTGCCCGCCTGCACCTTTCTGGCGGGGGGATGCCTTCTGCTTCTGGCGGATCTGCTCTCCCGTTTGCCCGGCAGGGGGATTCTGCTTCCCGTGGGCGCCCTCACCGCCCTAATGGGCGCCCCCCTCTTCCTCTGGCTCCTGCTGAAGGGCTCCCGGAAAGCCCCTCTTTCCTGACCATGGAACTGACCCTTCAGAATCTCCATTTCGCCTATCCCTCCGGCAGCCGGGAAACCCTCCAGGACATCTCTCTCCACCTCCAGAGGGGACAGTGCCTGGCCCTCCTGGGAGAAAACGGCTCCGGGAAATCCACCCTCCTGAAGCTCATGGCGGGGCTGGAAGCCCCCACCCGGGGAGAGGTGCGCCTGGACGCCCTGGCCCTGCATGCCCTGCCCCCACGGGAACGGGCCCAAAGGGTGGCCCTGGTCCCCCAGAGTCCCGCCTTCCCCGACTGCACAGTGCTGGAGGCAGTCCTGCTGGGACGCATTCCCCATCTCTCCTGGCGCCCCGCCCCCCATGACCTCCAGGTGGTCCGGGAAACCCTGGAACGCCTGGGCCTCACAGACCGGCAGCATCGCCCGCTCCATACCCTTTCCGGGGGAGAGCGCCAGCGGGTGGCCCTAGCCCAGGCCCTGGCCCAGGAACCCCAGCTCCTGCTCTTGGACGAACCGACCAGCAATCTGGATGTCCATGCTCAGCTGGACATCCTCCGCCTTCTCCAGCAGCTTCTCCGGGAGGAGAACTTCATCATGGTGCTGGCCATCCACGATGTCAACCTTGCCCTCCGGGTGGCCACGGATGTCCTCCTGCTGCAAGGCGGCCGCGCTCTGGCCCAGGGAAACGCCCGGGAAACCCTGACCCCTGACCTCCTCTCCCGGCTCTACGGCGTCCCCGTCCACTGTCTTCCCTCCCCGGAGGGGACTTTCCCCCACTTCCTCTTCGGCTAGCCCTTCCCCCATGCGCGCCTCCCTCCTCTCCCTCCCCCTCCTTCTGCTCCTGTTCCTGGCAGGATGCTCTCCCCGCCCCGCTGCCGCTCCGGAAGGTGCGCCCCGGCGTCAGGTGCGTGACACCCTGGGGCGCCAGGTGGAGCTTCCCCAGGAGATCCGCCGGGTGGCCTGCATCGGGGCCGGCGCCCTCCGCCTCTTCTGCTACATCGGGGATCCCTCCCTGCTCTGCGGCGTGGAGGCCTGCGAAAAGGGATTTCTCTTCTCCTTCCGTCCCTATCAGGAAGCCCACAAGGAGCTCTTTCAACGCCTTCCGGTCATTGGGGCGGGAGGCCCCGCCGGCACCGTGGATCCCGAGGCCCTGCTTGCCCGGCAGCCGGATGTCATTTTCTCCACCTTCTACTCCTCCCCCGGGGAGATGGAGAAGCTTCAGAGAGACACGGGGATTCCGGTGGTGGTGCTGCACTACGGGGACACCGAGGCCTTCGATCCCATGGTGGAACAATCCCTGACCCTGCTGGGAGAGGTTCTGCAGGAGGAGCAGCGGGCCGGGGAAGTGGTGGCCTGCATTCGCGCCCTCCAGCAGGAATTGCAGGAGCGCACAGAAGGGCTTGCTCCGGAGGAGCAGCCCCGGGTCTACCTGGGATGCCACTCCCATTTCGGCCTTCAGGGCTTCGGCAGTTCCAGGGCGGGATATTCCCTCTTTCAGGCTCTCCGGGTCCGGAATGTGCTGGATGCCCAGGGAGAAGGGGGCTACCGGAAGCTGGAACTGGAAACCGTGCTGGCCCTGAATCCCCAGGTGGTGTTCCTGGATCAGGGAGGATGGCCCCTCTTCCTGGAGGAATACCGGAGAACACCCCGGCTCTTCCAGGCCATGGAGGCATTCCAGAACCGCCAGGTCCATCTCCTCATGCCCTACAACGCCTACTACACCAATCTGGAAATCGCCTACCTCGACGCCCTCCTCCTGGGCAAAATCCTCTATCCCCAGCGCTTCCAGGATGTGGATCTGGAAGAACGGGGACGGGAACTCTTCCTGTTCCTCCTCCAAACCGACCAGGTGAAGGTGCCCTGGCCCCCCCAGGAACCCCCTCTGCCGGAACTCCCATGACGGATACCCCTGATCTCCAGCACACCCTGGACAAGGTCCTCCAGGAAATCCAGGCCCTCCCCCAACGCCGCACCCCCCTGGTCCTGGCCCTGGACGGCAGGGCCTCCGCCGGGAAAACCACCCTGGCCCTGGCCCTGGCCAGGGAACTCCAAGGCGCCGTCATCCATATGGACGACTTCTTCCTCCCCCCGGAACTGCGCACTCCCCAGCGACGCTCCACCCCCGGGGGAAATGTCCACTACGAGCGATTCCAGCAGGAGGTGCTCCCCTTTCTCCACCAGCCCGCCCCCTTCCGATACAGACGCTTCTCATGCTCTCTGGGATGCCTGGACGAGGAACAGGAAGTCGCCGGGGAAAACACCTGGCGCATTGTGGAGGGAGCCTACGCCCTCCATCCCGCCTTCGGGGACTATGCCGACATCGCCTTCTTCTATTCTATCTCCCCCCAGGAACAGCACCAGCGCATCCTGAAACGCAACGGCCCCGAAAAAGCCCAGGTCTTCCAAAGCCTCTGGATCCCCCTGGAAGAAGAATACATCCGAGTCTGCCGCCCTCAGGATCGGGCCATTCTTCTATAAAGATTTCAAGTCCGATCTCCGTCCCCCGGGGGCTCCCGGCCGGGATGTTTCCCGCCGGGGGTTCTTGGCCGGGATATTCCCGGCCTCCACCCCCGTCTAGCGATCCTGTCACCCCGCAGGCGGGGTTCATGAGGATGCCCCCTGCCCCCAGAGGGGGTTCCGTCAAGGCGGGGGGAATCCCCCGCGCCCCCCCCCCCGTTCCAGGGTGCAATACGCTCAGTCCCTTATCCATTGATCATCACGCACAAGCATGTCCCGAGAACTCCAGTTCCTTGTCTGCGGGGTAGGCCCAAGCGATGTGGGTTACGATGACAAAAACCCCGGAATCCTGATGAAGGCTCTGGAAACGCTGGGGGAAACGGTCATCTCCCCCACGGACACCCTTGGCTTTTACATCCTCTCCTGCCTGGAACTGGCCCGCAGCACATCCCGTACCAAAGGCATGGTTCTGCGGGGAGGCAAGAACGCCTCCGGCGAAAACAAGGCCCTGGCCGCACTCCGACAACAGGCCAGAATACTTGGCGAATTAGCACAGGAAAGAGAGGAGAAAGACCACCGGGAAACCGGTGCGGTTCTCTTCCATGACTGCGATTTCACCCAAAGGGACAATACCAAAGCCGAAAAGGCCTATCAGGACACTGTCTCCAGCATTGAGCGAGGATTCGCCTCCGCCAAGAATTTCCGAAACGGAGTCGCCATGGTTCCCTGCACCAGAAGCGAATACTGGCTTTCTGGCCCATTACCAGAACACCCCTTATCAAAACAGTCAGCGCTTCGAGAAAAATCCGCCAGGAAATGACGCATCCCCAAACTCCCCCAAGAAACTCCTGGCCAATTTCCTCAAATGCCCGGTGAATGACATCTACAGCACCGTGGATGCGGAAGCTGTACAGTGGGAAAAGATCGATTCCCCCAGCTTCCGGTTCTTCAGAAAACGCTATCGACACGTTCTTCAAAGAATGCTCCACCTCCCCACGGATGACCCGGAGGAAGAGACGCTGATCTCCCGGGCATGATCCCCGACGCAATCCCCGATTTGCGACAACATTCGAATAATGTCGCAAAATAAGAAAAGAGGGGGGTATAGTACAGCCGATTTCCCTTTTGTCATGACTTGCCCGTTGTTCCGTCTGGCTTGGGGAAGCCCCGCCTCCCCGGCTTCAGGAGCCGTCTTTTCCCGTTCATTCCATGGAGGTCAAATCCATCATGCGCAGCAGCCTCTCTTCCATTTTCTCCCTTCTCTTCCTTTTTTCCGCCCTGACCGCCTGGGGAGGCACATATATCAACGCCACTCCCAAGGAGCTGCAGGACAAGCTCACCGCCACAGTGGAGACGGCGGCGAAGGAGTTCAACTTTGCCATTCGCGGAGTGGCCCGGCGTCGCCTTCAGAAGAGCACCCGTCCCTACGACAAGCTGGTGCTGGAAATTGACGGGGACCGTGTCACCTTCGAGCGGAACGGGGCGGACCGGATGACAGGGCTCATTGGCGGCCCTGCCGTGGAATGGCTGGAGAATCAGGTCACCTTCACCCGTCGGGAGAATGACGGTGCCTTGGTGCAGACCTTTACCGCAGAGGACGGGGTGCGCACCAATGTCTATCGCTTCGCCGAAGATGGGAAAACCCTCTTCCTGGATATCACAGTGAAGAGTCCCAAACTCTCCGCCCCCCTGGTTTACACCCTGCAATATCGCCTCCAGGAGTAGAGCGGCCTGGTTTCCCGAAGAAAGAGGGAGGGGGGGGGCATCAGGAGGGATGTTCTGACGGAAGGTGCTACATTCCCATCAGAACCGTTCTCTTCCGGGCAAGGCGTGGCAAGATCACGCCATATAATCATATAACTACCTGAAATATAGATAGTTATGTGATTTATTCTCCTTTCCCGAAGAGAAATCCCCCTTGCATTGACAGCCTTTCCCCTCTTTTTGGGTTTTGCCATGGCCAGCCTGTACACGAATTTGGAGAGTCTTCCCTGGGAGCAGGTATTGGAGTTGAACCGTCCTGCCCTGCCCCGTCCCCCCTTCTCCGCCCACTGTCCCCTCAACTATGCGGGAGGCAGAGAGATGGTCATTTTGGACGGGGCTTTCAACGTGGCGGTGCTTCCCATGCCGTCCGGGATGGACAACAACAATGAGGAGCATCGGAAGTTTCTCCAGGGGTTGTCTCTACGCACATTAACCTTTTTGCCGGATGAAGCGCCCTTTCTCATGGACTTCCATCATGGCAAGCTGGAGCGTCTTCAGGGGAGTCTTCCCCAGTTTCGAGCCTCGTACTACGCCTATTTCACCCAATGGATCTTTCAATATGCCATGGGAGCGGAGGGGAGGCTGGCCATTCGGGCCTCGTTGCGGAACGAAGGAGAGAAGACGGAGCAAAAGCACCTGTGGCTCAAGGTCGCCCATCCCCTGGAGAAATCCTTCTACGACTATCATTATGTGACCTACCACTTCACCGCCAACCACTTCCCGGCCCAGGACACCACCTGCCAATATCGGGACAATGCCCTCTGGCACCAGAACCGTCCCATTCTCCGGTGCTCCCCCGGGGATTTCCAGGTGGAGTGGGTGGAGGAAGCCCATTTCCAGGACAAGGACTATACGGATGGGAAATTTCATTGGGACAGCCCCTACTTTGTCCACCGGGAGTATCGCCTTCAGGATGTGCGCCATCTCCTCCATTTCCAGGTGGAGCTGGCGCCTGGAGAGGAAAAATCCCTGGAATTGACCCTGGAGACCACCCTCCAGAACGGCCTTCCCTCCGCTCTCCCCTCCTTCCAGGAGGCCTGTCGCTACGGGGAAGAGCGTTGGGCCGAAGAGGAGAAGGGGATCGCCCAAGTAGACTTTGGAGACCCTTCCCTGAACCACCGCTTCCTTACCCTGCAGCGGGTCACCCGGCAACTCCTCTTCACCATGGACTGGCCGGGCAAAGGGGAGATCCTCTTTCCCTGCCAGGGAGGCATGAGCGAACGCTTCTTCATGTGGGTCTGGGAGGCCATGTGCGCCTTCCTCCCCATGATGAGACTGGGATATTTCCAGGAACCCCGACGCCTCCTGGAATTCATCTTCTCCCTCCAGGACGGCGGATATCCCCCTGTGGGAGAATTCGTGGAGGCCCCAGGGGCCATCGGCACCACCGGCCCCAAATGGGCATGCGTCACCGGCAGCGCCCTCACCTGGGCCGCCCTCTATCTCCAGGCCTCCCAGGACCATGACTTCGCCCGCAAATACCTGGATGCCATGGCACGGGCCTGCGGCTGGATCGAAGCCCAAATCCGGGCGCCCCATCCCCCGGACTACCCCTCTCCCGGCTTGATGCCCAGAGCCTGCTCCACCGACGCCGACTACGGACGACTGGTCATCACCACGGACAACTGGTCCTGCCGGGGCATGGAGCTGGCGGCGGAAGTCCTGAAACGCTACGGCCACCCCCAGGGAGAACACTTCGTCCAGGAAGCGACACGCTACAAGGCAGACCTGCTGGCCTGCTTCCGGGACCTGACGGAACCCGACGGCTATGTCCGACGCCAAATCGACGACACCGGCATCTACTGCAAGGGATTCGTCAATTGCGACTCCTTCTCCTATCTGGCCTACTCCGGCCTGGTCTCCCTCCACGATCCCCTCATGCGCCGCTTTATCCGCTGGTGCGAAGACCACTCCTGCCAGGATTTCTTCTTCGGCGCCATGACCCCCCACCTGATCTACATCGGCACCGGAGAGGAAATCGCCGCCCTGGTCCAGATGGCCAATGGCGAAACCAAAAAGGCCTGGAGCGCCATCCAGGCTTTCGAACGCTACGGATGCTCCCAGGACTGCTTCCTCACCCAGGAACGCTTCGACGTGGATGACCCGGAACATATCTCCTGGCAGCCCAATGCCTCCAACAACGGCAGAATGCTGGATATGGAACTGGCACGGCTCTACCTGGAAACCGATCAGGAAATCCTGGTGCTGGGCGGATTCGCCCCCTTCGAACTCCATACCCCGGGACGACGCTTCGCCATCCATGGACTCCATACCGCCTACGGACGACTGGATATGGATGCCCAGGACGGCAAGGTGGCCATCCACTGGGATACCCCCCCCACTCTCCCCCTCCGACTCCCCCAGGGTTGGCAACGGGTGGACGCCCTGACCTGACCACGCACCCCACGCGCAAAAAAAACGCCCTCCGGGAAGCTGTTTTCCGGAGGGCGTTTTTTCTTCCCCTTTTTGCCGGGGTCACGGCAGGAAGGGGAGCATGGCCCAGTAGAACCAATTTCCGGCGGCCACCCACAGGAGTGCGGGGACGGCGAAGAAGGGGGCGAAGGGGAGCTGGATCCAGCCCAGGGATTCTTGTTTTTCCTTGCGGGGGAAGGCGGCCACCAGGAGGCCCACCAGGCTTCCCAGGACTGTTCCCCCGGCCAGGAGAATCACCACGGCATCCGCGCCCAGGAAGGCGCCGGTCATGGCCAGCATCTTCACGTCACCCCACCCCAGGGGTTCCTGGGGAAGATTGCTTCCCTTGTCTCCCCGGCGCCGCGCCAGGGCCTGGAGCATCTTTTTCCCCGCAAAGTAGACCACCGCCAGCAGCAGGAAGCCCAGTCCCATACCCAGGAGACAATCCGCCAGAGCGGCCAGCCGGGCGGACACCCCTGGAGGAAGAGGGAGTCCCTTGAGGAACTCTGTCAGTCCCCGACTAAGAATTGCCCCGTAGTGGGGATTGGCGGGATTGATCAGGGCGGGACGGGAGAAGGGGAAGACCAGGGTGCAGAGGAGGGCGAAAATCATCCCGGAATAGGTCACCAGGTTGGGGAGGATTCTCTGTTCCCAGTCGATTCTGGCCAGGGAGAGCATGGCGCCGGCGAACCAGAACCAGGGGATCAGGGTGGTGAGGGGGAGTCCCTCCTTCCACACCCGCAGGGCCACTAGGCCGTAGAGGGCGCCCACCGCCACTTCCCCGGCAGGATATTTCCAGGAGATGGGCTGATGGCACTGGCTGCAGCGCCCCCGGAGGAAGAGCCAGCTCAGAATGGGGATGTTCTCCCAGGGGCGGATGCGATGGCCGCACCGGGGGCAGGTGCTGGGGGGGCGCACCAGGGACATGCCACGGGGCACCCGCCAGACCACCACGTTCAGGAAACTCCCCACAATGGCCCCGAATACAAATCCCAATGCGACGATCATGCCCATGCCTTACTCCCTGGGGTGGCCGGGGGCCTTCCCTCGGAACGGGGAAGGAGCCACCCGGCGTCCCTGCGCGCCGTCTACCGGAAGCCGAAGAATTCCCTGGGACGCTCGTAGCACAGGCGGCGAGCCAGCATCTTGCCCACGGCCAGGGGCATCTGTCCCCGGTCCACCTGGTCTCCCAGGACAGCGGCCAGCGTGCGGCGATAGAGGTCGAAGCGGGAGCCGTAGGAGAGGATCTTCCGGGAATCGGAGACCATGCCCGTCATGTTGGAGAAGAGGTCGATGGAGGCCCCCAATTCCAGCTGGGTTCGGATTCCTGTGTAGGAATCGTTGAGCCACCAGGCGGGTCCCAGGCACACATTGGCGCCAAAGGCCCGGGTCAGCATGGCCATGGTGGCATTGTGGGCGGGATTCATGTTGTAGAGCACCACCTTCAGGCGTCCGTCAAAGCGATTCAGGAGAGGCAGCAGGGGTTCCAGAGCGGAGATGTTGTGGTCGGAGACGTCTCCCCCCACGTCTGCTCCCAGCTTCTGGAAGAGGGAGGTGCGCACATCCCGGACGGCGCCGTAGTGGATCTGAAAGACCCATCCCTTGGCCGCATCCAGCTCGGCCATCTCGTTCAGGAAGAAGCCCCGGAACAGGGCGGCCTCCTCCGCCGTCAGCTTCTCTCCGGTCCGGGCCTTCCGGAAGAGGGCTTCCGCCGTCTTGCGGTCCGGGGAGAAGGTCTCGGGCACCAGCACGCCGTGGTCGGATGCCACGGCCCCCAGCTTGCCCATGGCATCGTGGGCCTGGGCCAGCACATCCAGGAAATCATCCAGAGACTGGAGGGAGCGGTTCCAGCGGGCGCCCAAGCGGTCCACATAGCCATTCCACGTCTCCTTCTGGATATTCATGGCATTGTCGGGGCGGAAGGTGGGGCGCACCCGTCCCGCCAGGCGTCCCTGGGAGAGTTTTTCATGATATTCCAGGGTATCGGCGGGGTCATCGGTGGAGCACATGGCCTCCACATTCATGGCCAGAATCAGGGACTGGGGAGAGTATTCCGGCGTCTGGAGCTTCCGGCGGGACTCCTCCCAGATGGCCAGGGCATTCTCCTGGTTGATCTCCAGGGGGATTCCCAGGCGGGTGCGCAGATCCAGGTGGATCCATTCGTAGGTGGGGTTTCCGGCAAAGAGGGGGAAGACCTTGGCCAGAGCCATCCACTTCTCCTGATTCGTCGCCTCCTTTCCCGTGATGAGGGCTTCCTCCACCCCACATTTCCGCATGAGCTCCCACACATAGTGATCCGTGGCGGCTTCGGCCTCCCAGAGATCCTGGAAGCCACGGTCCTCCGCCAGCGCCTTCACGTCGCAATGGTTGTGGGGATCCAAAATGGGCAGACCGCCCACCTCTCCGTAGATTGCCTTGGCGGAATCGGTGGTCAGAAGATAGTTTTCATCAAGAAATGCCATGGTCGTAAGAGAGAGAGAAGGGATGGGATGGGGAAACAATGGCCTCCCTCCCCGGCGGCGGCACGCCGACCCCGGGAAAGGAGGAGGGGAAGAGGGAGGGGGATCCCTAGCGGACCACCAGCCCCACCAGACGGCCGGGAACGGCAATCTCCTTCACCAGGGTCTTGCCCTCCAGCAGGGCCTGGACCTCGGGATTGGCGTGGACCAGGGCCAGAAGCTGCTCCTTGTCCGCCTGGGCAGGCACCATCATGCGCACCTTGGGCTTCCCGTTGAGCTGCACCAGGATCTCCACCTCGTCCACCTTGAGCTTCTCGGGATCAAAGGCGGGCCAGGCATGATAGGCCAGGGTGTCCTCATGGCCGAAACGGCTCCACAGCTCCTCGCACATGTGGGGAGCCATGGGGGAGAGGAGCAGGACGGCGGTTTCCAGGGCCTGGCGGTTCCGGTGGGCCAGCTTGGAGAACTCGTTCTGGAAGACCATCAGCTGGCTGATGGCGGTGTTGTAGGAGAGGGACTCGATGTCCTCGGAGACCTTCTTGATGGTCTGGTGCAGCAGGCGCTCCTGCTCCCGGGTGAGGGGGGTGTCGTCCACCTGGGGCGCCAGGGCGCCGGTATCGGTGTCGATGCACATTCTCCAGAAGCGGTGGAGGAAGCGGTAGACTCCCTCCACGCCCTGGGTGGACCAGGGCTTCACTTCCCGCAGGGGACCCATGAACATCTCATACAGACGGAAGGCATCCGCGCCATACTGGCGGATGACGTCGTCGGGATTCACCACGTTCTTCAGGGACTTGGACATTTTGGCGGGGAGGCTGGTGAGCTCCTCGCCGGTTTCCTTGTGGAAGAACTTGCCGTCCCGCGCCTCCACCAGATCATTGGGCACCAGGACGCCCCGGGCATCCTTGTAGGAGATTCCCAGGATCATGCCCTGATGGATGAGGCGTTTCCAGGGTTCGGGGGTGGAGACCAGGCCCAGATCGTAGAGGACATGGTGCCAGAAGCGGGAGTAGAGGAGATGGAGCACGGCGTGCTCGGCGCCGCCCACGTAGAGATCCACGGGCATCCAGTACTTCTCCTTTTCCGGATCCCAGCCCTGCTTGTCGTTGTGGGGATCGATGTAGCGGAGGTAGTACCAGCAGGAGCCGGCCCACTGGGGCATGGTGTTGGTCTCCCGGGTGCAGACCTCCCCCGTCTTGGGATCGGTCCACTTCAGCCACTCCTTGGCGCGGGCCAGAGGCGGCTCCCCGTTCTCCGTGGGCTTGTAGTCCTCTAGCTCCGGCAGCACCACCGGCAGCTGATCCTCGGGCACCAGGCCCACGTGGCCGTCGGGGTAGTGGACCAGGGGGAAGGGTTCGCCCCAGTAGCGCTGGCGGCTGAAGAGCCAGTCCCGCAGACGGAAGTTAACGGTGGCCTTGCCCACGCCCTTCTCCTCCATCCACTGGTTGATGGCCTTCTTGGCGTCCTCCAGGTTCATGCCGTTCAGATCCAGGCCCTGGTCGTTAGCGGAATTGCAGTGGAGGCCATCTCCGGTCCAGCAGACCTTGCCCGCCAGCACATCCTCCAGGGCGACTCCGGCAGCCTGGCACTCCGCCTCCGTGGGCTTCAGGACGCAGATGATGGGGAGATTGAACTTCTTGGCGAAGGCGAAGTCCCGGGTGTCGTGTTCCGGCACAGCCATGATGGCGCCGGTGCCGTAGGAGGCCAGGACATAGTCGGAGATCCACACGGGGATTTCCCGTCCGTTCACAGGATCGATGGCGTAGGCTCCGGTGAAGACACCGGTCTTGTCCTTGTTGAGTTCCGTCCGGTCCATGTCGGACTTGTGGCGGGCCGCCTCTGCATACTCCTCCACCGCCTGGCGCTGTTCCTCGGTGGTGATCTTCTTCACCAGGTCATGTTCCGGAGCCAGCACCATGTAGGTGGCGCCGAAGAGGGTGTCGGGACGGGTGGTGTAGACGGTGATCTTGAGGCCGTCGTGCCCCTTCACCTGGAAATCCACATGGGCGCCGGTGGAACGGCCAATCCAATTCCGCTGCATCTCCAGGGTGCCCTCTGGCCACTCCAGGCCCTCCAGACCCTCCAGCAGCTTCTCCGCATACTCGGTGATCTTCAGCACCCACTGGCGGATGGGCTTGCGCTCCACAGGATAGTTGCCCACCTCGGAACGCCCGTTGATGACCTCCTCATTGGCCAGCACAGTCCCCAGGGCGGGGCACCAGTTCACCGGCTGGAAGGACTCATAGGCCAGCCCCTTCTCGAAGAGCTTGCTGAAAATCCACTGGGTCCACTTGTAGTATCCGGGATCGCAGGTGCGGATTTCCCGGTCCCAGTCGAAGGAGAAGCCGAAGGCCTCCAGCTGGCGCTTGAAGGTCTTGATGTTCTTGGCGGTGGTGATCTCCGGGTGGGTTCCCGTCTTCACCGCATACTGCTCCGCCGGCAGACCGAAGGCATCCCACCCCATGGCGTGGAGGACATTGTAGCCCTTCATGCGCTTGTACCGGCACCAGATGTCGCTGGCGGTATACCCTTCGGGATGCCCCACATGAAGACCGGCCCCGGAGGGATACGGGAACATGTCCAGCACATAGACCTTCTCCCGGGTCGTGTCGCAATCCACCGCACGGAATGTCTTGTTCTTCGCCCAGAAATCCTGCCACTTGGGCTCGATTTTTGCGGGTTCGTAGGAATTGCAGGTTACTTGGTCACTCATGGCGCATCCAAAGAGGGAAAAGCCGGCCACGCCGGCAGGGGATCAAAGACATAAAGGAGGAAAGGGAGAGGCCTGCGCGGCGATCATGCCGCAAGGCGCAGAACCGCAAAGCCCTGTACTATAACTGACCCACCGAAAACTCCCGCCCCTACCCAGGAATTCCCTGCCCCGCCAAACAGAGGAATAGGGTAGAGGTTCTAGAGGTTCCAGAGATCTAGGAATCTAGAGATCTAGATCTCCTAGAGAATTTAGGACTTAACACAAAAATAAGAACCCTCTTTGCTCTCTGTGCGCCCGGCTTGCCGGCCAGACCTGCCCTCCGTGTAAAACCTCCGTGTCCGACCTGGCTCCTTCTGCGTATTACGTCTTGCGTTTAACGCAGGAAGAGATATATTCTGCCCAAAACAGGAGCAAGGGATGATTGCAGACTACAGGTGCAAAGAAACGCAGAAACTCAAGTCCGAGGGTTCGAACCGAAGGTTTCGCTCCATAGAGAGGGTCGCCTTGCGTAAATTGGACATGCTTGACGCTGTCGTGAATGTGGAGACCCTGCGGATTCCCCCCAGCAACCATTTTGAGGCGTTGCACGGAGATCGGGAAGGGCAATACAGCATTCGCATCAACCGGCAATGGCGGATCTGCTTTACCTGGCGTGACGGGAATGCTCACGATGTTGAAATTGTGGATTATCACTAGAGAGGCAGCCTCATGATCAGAACGAAGAATTTGATTCATCCCGGGGAAATTCTCATGGAAGAATTTTTGAAGCCCATGCACATCAGCCAGAACAAATTGGCCATGGACATCCATGTTCCCGCTCCCCGGATCAATGCCATTGTGAAGGGGGCAAGAGCCATTACCGCAGATACCGCCCTGCGTTTGGGAAAATATTTCGGAACAGGACCGGAATTCTGGAGTAATCTCCAAACCAACTATGATTTGTGTGTTGCGGCGGCGGAATCCCAAAAGGAAATCGATGCGATCCCCCAATTGGCGCAAGCCTGACCGAATCGTCCCGGCAAGAACAATCGGCTAACAATCGATTCCCTAGCCTTCCCCCTCTCTGTGCTCTCTGTGTGCCCGGCTTGCCGGGCCTTCCTTCCCGGGGGGTTCGGTCGGGCCTTTAGCCCTCACTTCACCCCCGTCTAGCGATCCTCCCACCCCTACGGGGTTCATGAGGATTGCCTCCTGTCCCCCCGCAAGCGGGGGGCTAGAGGGGCTAGAGGGGCTAGAGGGGTTAGAGATCTAGATCTCCTAGAGAATCTAGGACTTTCCCCCCCAAAAAGCCCCAAGGCGGGACGTGCGGATAGCACGAGCCACCTCTCTGTGCTCTCTGTGTGCGCCGCAGGCGCTTCCGTGGTCGACCTGTCTCCCCTCCGTGTGCGCCGCAGGGCATCGACCGGCCTGTAGCCCCTCCTCTACGAAAGAAGGGAAGAAAAAGCTACGGTTTTGTTATTGCCCATCTGTTTGAACTGCAAGGGAGTACTTTGATGCTTCTTCAGCACTTTCTGCCACTTGGCCGTTTGGAGGTTTCCCCCGCCTACAACCACCACCCCGATCTTCCAGGAAACGGCCTTAAGACGCGGCACCTCGTTTAACCGCTTTGTATAAGTATGCTCCAACTGCTTCAGTGCCTTTTCCTCGTCAGACCCCTTCAATTCCACCAGGCAGCCTTCCTTCTTCTTCTCTTCGTCAAACAGTGCATAATCGCAGGCATCCCCTTGGGGAAACACGCCTTTGTCCAACTTCGCCTTGACAATCTCAATGCTCGAATCATTCTTGACTGAAAGGCGGACACCCCCCTCCGTGAGTGTCGTCATCTTGCCCGACGGCACGGATTGGTAAATTTCTTTTCCGGCAGCCATTTCCTCCCCCTTAAGACTCCTGCTTCAACGCCTGCTGGAAGCGTCGTTCCAACTCCTCCGTGGTTTCATCCATATTGGGGGTTTCCAGGAGCTCCACCTCCTTATTCCGCAAGTTTTTCGCCTTGCCGTCCTTCTGGAGCCAATACCCCCCAAGGTCATCCCAGCGCAAAGAGGCATCCTTCTCCTGAAGCAGGGTATTGAGGGCCACAATCCAATAGGGGCTATGGGTTGTGAACATGGCTTCCACCGTGATGGGCTCCCCTTCCCGGGTCTTCGACGACTTCAGAAGCGCAAGAAATTCCTCCAGAAGCTTGACCTGGGAGCCGGGATCCAGACTCAATTCCGGTTCTTCAATCATGAGAAAGAGGTGGACGAAGGACAAGGCGCCCCACACATTCTTCATATCCAGCGTCCCGTCTGCCTTTTGCTCGATAATCTGCTCTAGGAAATTTCGTTTCACCGCTTCTCGGAGAGGGAAATCCTGAATGAGATACCGGGCGATGGAAAGAAGGGGGATTGCACTCTTCTCCCCCGTCGCCCCTCTCTCCAGGAAAGTTGTCCTTCCATCCCCCTCCGTGAGGAGAAGATGCTTACGACTATCGTTCCCCTTCCGCACCTGGACACCCCTGCCCAGCATCCGGAAATCCTTCTGCCTCTCCAAGGATTGGATGGCGTCCTCCCACAGGGAATAGGTTTCGGAGAAGTAGTTGTCTAGGATTTTGGACTGAAAAGAGGCTCCC
The DNA here is from genome assembly GCA_016302315.1 of Lentisphaeria bacterium. Lineage (GTDB taxonomy): Bacteria > Verrucomicrobiota > Lentisphaeria > Oligosphaerales > Oligosphaeraceae > UBA1724. Next base: position 7,479 of record JAEDNW010000015.1, on the reverse strand, counting down.
TTTTGCGCCCATAGGGGAACCAAAGTGCGCATATCCCCAATGAATCCGATTTTTAGATAAGGAATGGAGGCAGCGGACAAGGTCAACTTCCTAGGATAGACAAGTTTCCGGCCTTTCAAGGAAATCTCCATTTTCTGCTGTCCCTCCTGCGTCCAGCCATATTCCACCTCCGTCTCCGAGGTGATGAGGGTCTGCAACCCTGAATATTGGAGATAGGAATCCGTCCGGAGGCGAAAAGGAGATTTCACCTCATTGAGGTGAAAAGCCTGGCGAAGAAGGAGTTTTTTCGTCACATGGCGCATCATGGCCAGGGTCTTCAGCAATAGACTCTTGCCACTGCCGGATTCTCCCACAAAAATCATGATGGGCCGGATGTCCGTGATGTGAATCTCCTTCAGAGGCCCAAGATTTCGAATGTGAAGTTCTTCCTGCGACATAGGGAGAAATATACCCATTTTTCCCATTCCGGTGGAGAAACGCGGAGTGGAGGTTTTTGGCGCTCGAAGAGCGCTACCCCCCCCGTCGTCAAGGCTAGGCCTCCCACCGCTATCGCGGTTCATGAGGATTGCCCCCTGTCCCCGCAAGCGGGGGGGGCTAGAGGTTCTAGAGATCTAGCCCATCTTTCGCACTTCGGGGGGTGTTTTGAGGCTAAACAGGCACAACAAATTTTTCACATCTCCCCTTTTTCGGGTCTTGTTTTTGTCGAGGTCAATCAGTTGATTCTTTCCTGTTTCAGCACAGGTAGCATCTGTTGCAAACGCCTGTTCCTGGTCTCCTGTTTTTTTTGAAATTATAATGTGCCTTTGGAAATCCTTAAAGGCATTGAAATTATTCTCTATAATATACTATTATTTTTTAAAATTCAATATAGAATAGAGAATTCCGTAGGCACAACAAAAGCAACTTAAAAAATCCACGTAGGAAGTGGCAGCTCTCACACCCCCTCTCACGTAGGAAAAAATTTCATATCAAGAGAGGGTGAGAAACATGGGCTAGATCTCCTAGAGAATCTAGGACTTGCATCCTAAAGAAATTCCAGGGCGGGACGTGCGGATAGCACGAACCGCCTCTCCGTGGTCTCTGTGTGCCCGGCTTGCCGAGCCTGACCTGCCCTCCGTGTTTCCCCGGCTGTGCCGATCTGAGAAAAAAACGGGTGGGATGGATTGTTGGTCCATCCCACCCGTTGGGTCAGGGAACTAGGATTCCCGGATCAGTCTACTTGTTGCTCAGCGTTTCCTCGGGGGCGGCTTCCTGGGATTCCGCCTCGTCGTCCAGCAGGGGCCAGTAGTAGGTCTCCTCGTAATCGGAGGCGCTGGGGATGGTGTTGGGGGTGAGACCCTCAGGCAGTCCCTGGATGGTTCCGCCCTTGTCTCCGCTCATGCGGATCTTCTCGATACCCCGGGCGGGAGCATTGGTGAAGCCATCCATGTCCAGAGCGGTGTGGGGGAAGTACCGGTATTCGCTGGTGAGGGGGTTGGAGAGGCTGAAGACCGTCAGCAGGTCAGCCACGGAGGTGAACATCTCCGCATAGGAGCGATCCAGGCGGCCCATCTGCTTCCAGGTGCCCATCCAAGGCACGGAGTTGAAGATGACCAGTCCGGGCATGGAGGGGCTGGAGGTGTGGATTTCTCCGTCACCGGTGGTGCCCTCCAGGAAGGCGAAGATGTTGATCTTGGGCGTGCCGGGCTTGGCGTTGACGGTCAGCTTGCCGCCCACCTCCACGGTGATGGCGTCGTTGTCCTCAGGTTCGCCGATGTAGGCGCCGCTCTCCAGGGTGGTGTCCTCGCCGCTGGTGATGAGGGTGCCCTGGTCGTCGGTGATGGCGCCCTGGGCATCGATGGTCACGTTGGCGTCGGCGGTGACCGCCTTCTTCAGGTGGACGCTGCCGGAGGCGACGATGGAGGCGGAGTGGGCCACACCGTCGTTGCCATTGACCTCTCCGTTATCCAGAGCGGCCAGTTCCTTGACCACCAGGTTGTGGCCTTCCAGGCTCACATTGCCGTCCTGGGCCACCGCGTAGCGGACGAACATATCCTCGCCGGCGAGGGCGATGTCGCTGTCCTGTCCCTTGGCATCCGCCACCAGGTCATCCACGTCTTTGCCGTGGAAGGAGATGTCGGACTGGTCGCCATCGGTCAGCAGAACCAGCTCCTTCAGGTCGGAGGTGATATCCACCTTGATGTCTCCATCCACCTCGGTGGTGTGGAGGGCCAGGGTATCGGCGGCGACATCGCCGCTGATGGTCACATCACCCTGGGCCAGACCCTCGATGGTCTCGGCGGCCAGAGAACCGGTGGACTCGATGTCGCCACCCACCTCGAAGGCGATGACGCTTCCGGGCGTGAAGGGCTCCTCGTCGGTGGTGCCGGCCTGGATGGCGCCGTCGTTGGTGACGTCACCCACCGCCACGATATCCACCCGCTTGTCGGCCTGGATGGAACCGTCGTTGTCCACATCCTCGCCGGACTCGATGGTCACGCTGGAGTTCTCCAGACCGTTGGCCTGGATGGTTCCTTCGTTGAGGACACCGCCTTTGAGGGTGGTGAGAGCCACGTTCTGGGCAACCAGGGCGGCGGTTTCGGCCACCATCAGGTCGTCGTAGGCTTCCACGGTGAGGTCACCGTTCTCCGCCTTGGCGTCGCCAGCCAGGGTGACAGCGCCCTTCTCGGTGGAGAGAGCGATATCTCCGTTCTTGGCGGTGAGGTCGGCCTGTTCGGTGGTGGTGAGGTCGCCCTCGGCGGCGGTGGCGGTGATGTCGGTTCCGGCGGTCACCGTGTTGGCCAGGAGCATTTCATCTCCGGCCTCCAGGGTGACGGAGCCTTCGGTGGCCTCCACCGCGCCGGTGGAAGTCAGATCCTCGCCGGCCTTGACGCCGACGTCGCCAGTCTTGGCCAGGACCGTAGCGGACATCTCCACTTCTTCACCCGCCTCGATGGCCACATCCTCCTGGGCCGTCAGGCTGCCGGCGATTTCCGCCTCCTGCCCAGCGAAGACCAAGATGTCGGACTCGGTGGCGGTGACATCCGCCGTGGACTTCAGGTCACCCTTGAGGGCGGTCAGGATCACTTCCTCGCCTTCCAGAGTGCCATCGGCGGTCAGATCCTTCTGACCCTGGAACCGGACCGTTCCCTTCTCGGCCACAGCCGTGCCGTCGAAGTTCACGCTGTCGCCCATGACCAGGATGTCGCCGTCGGCGTTCGCGCCCGTGGCCTTCAGCTCCACATCGGAAGCGGTGACTTCCTCCGCGGCGATGATGCTGATGCCGCTGCCAGCGGCTTCCAGGGTGGCATTGTTAGCCACCACCGGGCCAAGCTGGGAGATCACCTGGATGAAGTCGCCGGCCTTGTGGTTGCCCTGGAGGGCGATGCCGCCGTCGCCGTTGATGTAGAGGTCGTCACCGGACTCGGTGTCCGCCTGCAGGATCACCAGACCCTCGGCGTTCACCCGGGTGCTTTCCTGGCTCTTGATGGAGCCCTGGAGGAAGTAGATGTCCTCGCCCGCTTCCAGCTGGGTGGCGGCGGTGGACTCGATGATGACGCCATTGGCGCCAATGCTGCCCTTCTCGGCATCCACCAGGACACCGGCGCCCATCAGGGCCACGTCGGACCGCAGGGTCACGTTCTGGCGAGCGATGAGGCTCACCGCGTCGGCATCCGCCTGCAGGGTGACGTTCTTGGCCACCTCGATGTCATTGCCGGCCTGGCCCTTGATGGCGCCAGTGTTGGCATGGACACTGCCTTCCTGGAGCAGGTCGCCGTCCTCGGCGGTGAACTCCACTGCGCCGGCCAGGGTTTCGCCCTGGACCGTCAGGTCGTTCTTGGCCGTGGCGGAAACGGTGCCCTTCTCGGCGGTGAGGTCGCCGGACAGCTTGGCATCCGCACCAGCCAGCACCATCAGGTCGCCCTCGGTGGCGGTGAGATCACCAGTGGCGGTGAGATCCTCGCCGGCGACGGCCGCCACATCCTTCTGGGCGACGACGCTGCCCCGAACCTCCATGTCCTCACCGGCGGCCAAGGTCACATCCTCGGCGGTGGCGGTGATGGTGGTGTTGGTCACCAAGTCGCCTTCGTCGGCGGAGACCAAGACGTCCTCGGCCAGGACTTCGCCACTGAGGGTGGCGTTGTTCTTGGCGAAGACGCTGACATCGCCCTCTTCGGCGGTGAGAGCCGCCAGGGTGGCGTCACGTCCGGCCTCCACGGTCAGGTCGCCCTCCACCGCCTGGATGGCGGCAGTGGCGTCCACGTCGTTCTGGGCCGTCAGGATGGCATTCTCCTGAGCGGTGACCGCCTGATTCACCTGGATGTTCTTGCCCGCCGTCAGGATCACCTCCTGTTCCGTGGCGGTGACCGGGGCATCCACCGTGAGGTTGCCCTCGGTGGCGGTGACATCGATATTCATGGCGGTGACATCGCCGGTGAGATCGGCGTTGTTCTTGGCCGTGACCTGCACCCCGCCATTAAGGGCGGAGATGGCGGCCAGCTTGGCGTCACGTCCGGCCTTCGCCGTCACGTTGCCCTGCTCGGCAGTGACCGTATCCTCGGTCTTCAGATCCTGACCGGCGGAGAGTTCGACACTGCTCCCCTTGGCGGTGACGGGGGCCAAGACCTGCAGATTGCCTTCCTGGGCGGTCAGCCGGACACCTCTGCCCGTGACTTCACCTTCCACGGTGGCATTGTTCTTGGCGCTCGCGTTGACATCGAGGGCGGCGGTGAGGGTGGACAGCGTGTTGAGGTCACGTCCGGCAGCGATCTGGATGACCTGCTCTTTCGACTCCACGGCCTTGCGGGTGGTCAGATCCTGGCCCGCCGTGAGGACCACGGACTGCTTGGCCGTGACCTCGCCCCGGGTTTGCAAATCCTCTCCGGCAGTCATGGTGATGGTGCCATCCGTGGCGGTCACCTTCGACGTCGTCACGTCGCCTTCCGTGCCGTAGATGTGGACCATATCGCCCTGGACCTCGCCCACGATCGTGGCGTTGTTCTTGGCTTTGACCATCACCATGCCCTCGGCGGTGAGATTGTCCATCTTGGCGTCACGTCCGGCCTCCACCATGATGATGCTTTCCAGAGAGTTCACGGGAGCATTGGCCTCCACATCGTTCCCGGCCTGGAGGATGGCGTTCTTCTGGGCGGTGAGGACATCCTTCACCAGGATATCCTGGCCGGCGGTCAGATTCACATCGTCCACGGTGGAGGTGAGAGGCGCCTTCACCGTCAGGTCGCCCTCAGTGGCGGCGGCGGTGACGGTGGTGGCCTTGACCTCGCCGTTGAAAGTGGCGTTGTTCTTGGCGATGACGGTCACGTCGCCCTGCTCGGCGGTGAGAGCCGCCAGAGTGGCGTCACGTCTGGCATCCACCTTCACATCGCCCTGCTCGGCGACAACGGCCTTCAGAGTCTCCGCGTCGTGTCCGGCGGTCAGGGTCACGTCACCCTCGGTGGCAGTGATGGCCTCGTTGGCCAGCAGGTTGTCCTCGATGGCGGTGATGGCGACCTCCTTGGCCAGGACTTCGCCCTCGAGAGTGGCGTTGTGCTTGGCAATGACGGTCACGTCGCCCTGCTCGGCAGTGAGGTCATCCATGTTGGCGTCGCGTCCGGCCTCCACGGTGATGTCGCCCTCCAGCGCCTCGATGGCGGCGGTGGCGTCCACATCATGTTCGGCGTCCAGGGAGACATTGCCCTGGGCGGTGACGGCCTTTCTCACCAGGATGTCTTCGCCGGCGGCCAGGGTCACATCATCCTCGGTGGCGGTGACGGGGGCGTCCACGAACAGCTTGCCCTCCTCCGCGATGGCGGTGACGGTGGTGGCATAGACACCACCGTTGAGGTCGATGTTGTTCTTGGCGTTGATGGTGACATCGCCCATCACGGCGGTGAGATCCGCCAGAATGGCGTCACGTCCGGCCTCCACCTTCACATTGCCCTGTTCGGAGGCGACGGAATCCGTGGTCTCCACATCCAGACCGGCCTTCAGAGTCACATCACCCTCGGTGGCGGTGATGGGGGCCGTGGCCAGCAGCTTGTCCTCTTCGGCGTCGATGGCGACCTCCTTGGCCAGGATTTCGCCATTGAGGGTGGCGTTGATCTTGGCATTGACGGTCACGGCGCCCTGTTCGGCGGTGAGGGTGGCCAGCTTGGCGTCCCGTCCGGCGTTCACAGTCACGTCGCCCTGTTCGGCGGTGACATCGGCCGTGGTCTCCACGTCCAGACCAGCCGTCAGAGTCACATCACCCTCGGTGGCGGTGATGGGAGAGATGGCCAGCAGCTTGTTCTCCTCGGCGGCGGCCAGCACGTTCTTGGCCAGGATTTCGCCGTTGAGAGTGGCGTTGGTCTTGGCGGCGATGGTCACGTCGCCCTGCTCGGCGGTGAGGGTGGCCAGCGTGGCGTCACGTCCGGCCTCCACGGTGATGTCGCCCTCCACCGCCTTGATGGCGGCGATGGCGTCCACATCGGTCTCGGCGGACAGGGAGGCGTTGACCTGGGCGGTGACGACATCCTTCACCAGGAGGTTCCGACCGGCGGACAGGGTCACGTCATCCACAGTGGCGGTGACGGGGGCGCCGACGGTCAGGTCGCTTTCCTCCGCGGTGGCGGTGACGGTGGTGGCGAGGATTGCGCCGTTGAGAGCGGCCTTGTTCTTGGCGGTGACGGTCACGTCGCCCTGCTCGGCGGTGAGAGCCGCCAGGGAGGCGTCGCGGCCGGCGATCACGATCACGTTGCCCATCGTGGAGGCGACATCATCGGTGGTCTCCAGATCCAGATCGGAGGTCAGGAGCACGTCGCCCTCGGTGGCGGTGACAACACCGGTGGTCAGCAGCTTGCCTTCGGAGGCGATGGCCTGGACATTCTTGGCCACGACTTCGCCGCCGAGAGTGGCGTTGTTCTTGGCGTTGACGATCACGTCGCCCTCTTCCGCGGAGAGATCCGCCAAGGTGGCGTCGCGACCGGCCTGGATCTTCACATCGCCCTGCTCGGCGGTGACAATCGCCGTGGTCTCCACGTCATGGCCAGCGTTCAGGCTCACGTCACCCTCGGTGGCGGTGATGGGAGCGATGGCAAGGAGCTTGCCCTCGGCAGCGGTGGCAAGGACATTCTTGGCAAGGACCTCGCCGTTGAGGGTGGCGTTGTTCTTGGCGGAGACGATGATGGCGCCGTTGGCGGCGGTGAGGGTGTCCAGCGTGGCGTCACGTCCGGCCTCCACGGCGAGGTCGCCGTCCACCGCCTCGATGGCGGCGATGGCGTCCACATCGTTCAGGGCGGACAGCTTCACATTGGTCTGACCGGTGACCACGTCCTTCACCAGGAGGTCCAGGCCGGCGGTCAGCTCCACGTCATCCACAGTGGCGGTGACGGGGGCGCCGACGGTCAGAGTGCCTTCCTTGGCGGAGACGGTGACATCGGTGGCCAGCACTTCGCCGTTGAGAGTGGCGTTGTTCTTGGCGGTGACGGTCACGGCGCCCTGCTCGGCGGTGAGAGCCGCCAG
>JAEDNW010000127.1:0-6491 GCA_016302315.1 Lentisphaeria bacterium | reverse complement strand
CCCTCCGTGGCGTCGTAGACTTCCTTCAGCTTCTCCGGCGTGGGCACCTGAAGCCACTGGGGATTGTGGGAGCCGATGCCCCGACCGGAGAGGAAGGGACCCTCCAGATGCAGCCCCGGCACCGCCTTCTGCAACCCTCCCCGGATCACCGCACGGCGGATCACCCCGCTATTGCGGCGGTAGAGTTCCAGAGGGCCGGTAATCAGGGTAGGCAGAAAGACCGCCGTCCCTGCGGCCAGGAGTTCCTCCGCCGCCCGCAGGAACTGGTCCTCGGTGAGATCGGGGCTGTTGAAGTCCACCCCGTGATGTCCGTTGACCTGGAGGTCAACCCAGCCGGGGTTCTTCATTGCGGGTAGCTTCCCTTCAGCTGGCTGGCGGCGGGAGCATCCAGATAGAGGTGGCAGTCCGGGTGGGTCTGCAGGATGCTGGCGGGGCACATATTGGTCACGGGGCCTTCCACGGCGGCGGCCACGGCGGCGGCCTTCCGGGCATCGGGCACGGTGTTGATGATGGCCCTGGCACGGAAGATCTGGGGCACGCTCATGGAGATGGCGACTTTGGGCACCGCCTCCATGGTGGGGAACCAGCCCTCGCCGAACTGCTGGTGCCGGCAGACTTCGTCCAGCTGCACCGGGAGATAGGAGTGTTTCGTGGTGAAATCCGCGGGGGGATCATTGAAGGCGATGTGGCCGTTTTCCCCGATGCCGATGAAGGCCACATCCAGCCGGAGGGCGCCGATTTCCTTCTCCAGAGCGTCGCAGACGGCCTGGGGATCGGGATTTTCTCCCTGGACGGGATGGAAAGCCATGGGGGGGATGGGGAGACGGTCCAGGAAGGTCTTGTGGAGATTGAAGCGGAAGGAGGCGGGGTGATGGTCATCCAGGCCGATGTATTCGTCCAGGTGGAAGATATTCACCCGGCTCCAGTCCAGGTTTTCCTCCTTCACCAGGGCATCGTACATTTCATTCTGGCTGGGGGCGGTGGCCACCACGATATTGGCGGTGCCGTAGTCCTGGAGAGCCTTGCGGATGAGGGAGGCGCCGCGGGCAGCGGCGGCCGCACCAGACTGGACCTTGTCCGGAAAGATATGAACCTGAAGCATGGGAGTTAGAAGGGAGGGAAGGGGAAAGGGGGGGGGGAGATCCCTCCCTCGGGAAAGGAGATTCCCGGGGGGGGGGGGGGGGCAAGACGGGAACTACTCTTCCAGGCGGGAGAGGGGATTCTGGCGATGGCACTCCTCGATGACCGCAATCTGGCGCTTCACCTGATCCAGGGGAACTTCCAGCGGGGCGCCATGGAGGATGGCCTCGTAGAGATTCAGGTAGAACTTCTCCACCCGGGAGTGGAAGTCGGCCCCTTCGGAGGAGGTGCTCCACTCGCCCTCGTAGAAGGAGAGGTTCTCGGAGCAGTAGGCACGGCCTTCCAGGGGAGTGCGAATCAGCTTCTGCACGGGGGCTTCCTGGGGATCGAAGTACTTCCACTTCAGCTTGTCGTGGTCGCCGATCAGGGTGCCACAGGTGCCGTAGACCTGGTAGACGTAGGGATTGAAGAGGCTGCAGCTGGAGACTTCCAGGTCGATCACCGGATGTCCGGCGGCGCTCATAAGGACCTTCACGTGGTCTTCGGCGTCACCGTAGGTATTGGCCCGGTCCATGTAGCAGACGATCTTTTCCGGCATGACGTTGCCCAGGAGCTGCAGAGCCTGGTCCAGGGGATGGGGTCCGGTGTTCAGCAGGGATCCGGCGTTCATGGACTGGAGGGTCTGCCAGTCCCACCGCCGGGCGAAGCCGTTGAAGGCCACCTTCACCATGACAATGCGTCCCAGGATGCCGGAGGCCATCATTTCCTGGACCTTCCGGAAGGTGGGGGCGAAACGACTCTGCTGGAAGACAGCGAAGAATTTGCCGGTGCAGGCGATGGCCGCCTCCAGCTCCTCCACGGTCTTCACATCCCGGGCCAGGGGCTTTTCGCAGAGCACCATCTTTCCGGCCTCCATGGCCTGGATGGAGATGGGCACATGGTCGGGACTCTGGGAGGCATTGACCACCAGGTCCACCTTTTCGTCCTTGAGCAGGTCCCGGTAGTCCGCATGCTTCTGGCAGGAGAAGGCTTCGGCGGCCTCGTTCATGCGCTCGGGGATGCGGTCGCTGACGGCTACCACCTCAAAGCGTTCCAGGAGCTTGGGGCGCTTCAGGGCTGCACCGTGGATGTCCCAGCCGCTTCGGCCCTGGCCAATGATACCAATGCGAATCTTTTTCATGGTGGGGAATTGGTTATTCTACGTGGGGGGGGAGTGGGGAGAAAGAGGGAGAGAATTACCGGGTGTAGATCAACTGGGGCATTCCGCCGGATTGGACGGAGCGTTCCGCCGCCTCCAGAATGGCCATCACCTCGAAGCCGTCCTCCAGCCCCACCGGCATCTTCCCGGTGCGGAGGAAGGACTCGATCTCCAGGAGGAGAGGACGGTAGAAGTGCTCGGTGATGGGCTCATGGAAGAGATGGGGTTCCCGGCCGGGGGTGCGGAGGAGCCCGCCGTAGTCGTAGAGGCCCTGGGTCAGGGAGACCGTGGCCTTGCGCTCATCGCCATAGCCCAGGGAAAGGAGATAGCCGTTGGCGCTGGTGGTGACCTGGACCGTCCGGGCGCCCCGGCCCATGAGCAGCTGGATCATCTCCACCGCGTGGACGCCGTACCACACAATGCTGGAGCCGGCGGCCGCCTTGCCCACCGGTCCCCACACCATGCCTTCCATGGGAGCAGGCACGGCCTTGTGGGCCGCCTGGGTCTCCTGGCAGAAGCGGAGGCAGCTGGCGGTGAAGAAGGGGACATTGTGCTGGGCGGCCAGATCCCGGATGATCCGGGAATTTTCCAGGGTGTCGGCAAAGGGCTTGTCCAGGAAGACGGGCTTTCCCAGATCGACACACTTCCGGAAATAGGGGAGATGGAAGGAGGCGTCGTTGATTTCCAGGAGCACGGCGTCGCAGTCGGCCACGGCGGTGTCAAAGTCCTCGGTGACCATCATGCCCAGGCTTTCCAGATAGGCCTGGCGTTCGTCCAGCCCTGCCTTGCTTTGGAAGGGGGTGTCGAAGCGGAGGGCGCGGGTGGGAAGAAGGCCGGGGACCCGGTAGGCTTCTTCCACCTTCTTGTCCAACATCAACTTGGGAAATTCCACGGAATGGCTGGTGTCCAGGCCAATGATGGCCACTTTGATGGGAGTGTCGTTCGCCATAGCAAAAGAGGGGTGGAAAAGGAGGGGAGTGACAGGGAGAATGTTCTCCGGATTCCCTGTTAATCTAACAGAAAAGGGCAGAAGGTCTCTAGGTGTTTTTGGTGAATACAGGGCATTTTTGAGGATAATTTCGGGCAAAAGAAAGGGGCCACGAGGAATTCCGGCGCAGGAGGTGGCCGGAAGCCTTCGGAGCCCCGAGGGGATTTCCCGATTCAGGGAATAAGTATGCAACTACTTCATTTACAAGGAGTTACAACTGGATTTCCTTGCCCGTGCGGGCGGATTCATAGACCGCAGCCAGGATCTTGATCATATCCACGCCCTGCTGAGGCAGGAAGCAGGGAGAAGCCTTGCCGTCCAGAACATCCAGGAAGTGCTTGATGTTTTCCATGTGTCCGTTGTCCTGGAGGTCACCCACCAGCTGGGTATCGGTGAGCTGTCCGCCGTCTTCGCTGTAGATTTCCAGGCTGTTTCCGTTGGCCCAGGTCAGTCCGGCCTTGGCGCCCCGGAGTTCCACGAAGCGGTTTTCCTTCTTGATGTTGGAGGCCCAGCTGAACTCGATCTGCAGCACGGCGCCATTGTCGAAGCGGATGAACCCCATGGCCAGATCTTCCACATCGAAGGTTCCGCCCTGGACGGCGTCACCGAATCCGGAGTTGACGGAGTCGGAGGTATCGGAGTTGGCGAATTCGCAGAAGGTGTTACCGGAGACCGCCACAGGGGTGGGGTTGCCCATGAGCCAGATGGCCAGGTCGATCATGTGGACACCCAGGTCGATGAGGGGGCCGCCGCCGGACTGGGCCTTTGTGGTGAACCAGCCGCCCTTGCCGGGGATGCCGCGCCGGCGCTGCCAGCCGCAGCGTCCCGCATAGATCTTGCCCATGTCTCCCCGTTCGATGAAGCGCTTGGCGGCCTGGGAGATGGTGGTGAAGCGGTTGTTGCGCATGACCATCAGAATCTTGCCGTTTTCCTCGGAGGCGCTCTTCATGGCCATGGCCAGTTCCGGAGAGACAGCATCCGGCTTCTCGCAGAAGACGTGCTTCCCGCTCTTCAGGGCGGCGATGGCGATTTCCGCGTGGAGGTAGTTGGGGGTGCAGATGTCCACGTAGTCCAGATCATCCCGCTTCATCAGCTCCCGGTAGTCCGTGTAGGTCTCGGCCTGGGGGAAGAACTCGTCCCGGAACTCCTTCACCCGGTCGGGAAGAATATCACAGAGGGCGACCACTTCCACGCGGTCCTTGAGTTTCAGGTAAGTGGGGGTGTGGGCCCAACGATTGATTCCGCCGCAGCCAACGATGGCGATTCTGTAGGTCTTCATTTCCCAAAAAAAAGAAGATGGAGGTTCAGGTCAGGGACTTGAGAGTCCGGCGGGCGCGGAGCTCCAGGGAGGAGCCCCAGGTTGCCTGGGGAAATGGCGTTACTATAGCCACACCCCAAGTTCCTTTCCTCTCTTTTCCAGGGAAAGACAGGGGCGTGGGCGGAAAAAAAGGAGGCAAATCCCCGGGATAAGAGGATTCGCCTCCTTTGGGCACTCAGGAGCCTATTTCTTCTGGAGCGTGGGATAGGGTTCTCCCCGGGTGACCTTGTCCATGGTTTCCCGGATTTCCGTGAACTTGGCGTAGGCGGGATCGAAATTCAGGGAATAGAAGCAGACTTCCCCCAGGGGATTGTAGATGACGAAGACCTTGGCTCTCCGGGCCTTTTCCAGGGCATCCGGAGAGGTGTCCTCCGCCATTTCCTCCTCATCCTCCAGGGCCTCGGCCAGGGCTTTTTCCTGGTCGGCTTCCGCAGTCTCCTGCTCCTGGTCGGCTTCCGCAGTCTCCTGCTCCTGGCCGGCTTCCGCAGTCTCCTGCTGGGGCTTGTCCTTCTTCTTCCAGAACTTCAGGTTGAACTTGGGAAGTCCGGGGAGATAGTAGGTGAAAGACCATCCCATATAGGACTCGGCCACCCTGGCACCGGTCCGGGGAATGGAGAATCCCCCGACCTTGGGGGCGGCGATCCTGTGGTAGTCATACTTCACGGTGGTTTCGGGAAGATTTCCCGCCATGGTCTCCTGGAGGCCCTTCAGGTAGCGTTTGAAGCCGTGGGAGGTGGCCTTGTCTTTGATCTTCTCCTGGGATCCCGGGGGATCCAGAAGGAATTCCTGCATACGGGCCTGCTTTGTTTTCGCGCCACACGTTCCCAAGGCCACCTTCCGGAAGGAATTATGGTAGACGTGTTTCAGCATCCGGTCCCGGTAGCTGTAGAGATTCCAGGTAGGTTCCAGGGAAGCCTCTTCACAGGCGGTGAGCAGATCCTGGCGGTCGTAGGGCATGGCAGCGGCCATCAGGATAACCTGACGGACCTTCATGTCCTTCTGATTCATGGCGCGGCAGCACTCGGCCACCGCCAGGGAGCCCAGGGAGTGCCCCATCAGCACCACATTCTGGCACTTCTCCCCTTCGCTCTCCAGTTGTTTCTGGAGATAGGCACCGAAGAAGCGGGCCCGGTATTCCAATTTCTGAGGGTAGGGCAGAAGGGTATGGGACTGGGCTTTCCATTCCACCACGGTGATGCTGCTCTGGGGAAAGGCTTCCTCCAGCTGGGCAAGATAGTTTTCCGGCTTATTCATGAAGATGCCGGGAATGAACCAGATGTGGCTGGTGGCTCCCTCCACCTCCCGGGTGTTGACGGTGACCTCGTTCAGGATCTCGATGGTCTCAGCGTGCCAATCCAGAGCCATCTCCTGGCCGTCTTCCTGGACGGAGTCCAGCAGCTCGCCGCCCTGGGCATCATACTCCAGGAACTGGCGGATGCGCTGGATCCGGTCCTTGGTCAGGGGATGGGTGGAGAAGAGGCGATCCACCATGGTGTTGCCTTCATTTTCGCCCATGAGTTTCTCCAGGGCGGCAATGCTGTTCTCCGGAGAGAATCCCGCCTTCCTCAGGAATTTGACCGCCATGGCATCCGCCTCGCTTTCCTGAATCCGGCTATAGGGGTTCTTGAAACCGACTTCCGCCAGGAGATTAAAGGCCTCCAGCATCACCGCCTCCTTGAGATCGGCGGTCTTCCGGAGTTTCTCCGCATCCCCGATCAGGAGGGAGCCGGCGGCCTTTACGGCAAATAGCTTCGTGAGATCCTCGCCGCCGTGCCGGGCCTTGCCATGGGCCAGCTCATGGGCCAGCTCATGGGCCAGAATGAAGGCCAGCTCCTCATCATGCATCTCCTGAATGTGAACTTTGCAGAAGAGTTACACTAACTCTGGATTTTCATTGAAGAAATTGC
>JAEDNW010000126.1:0-6515 GCA_016302315.1 Lentisphaeria bacterium | reverse complement strand
CGCTCCCCCATCCCGCCATCCCCTGTAGGATAAATCCTTCTAGAAGTACCGTCGCGAAATGGCGGCAAACGCTTAAAATTCTCACGGGCGCTTGCTCATATCAGACCATTTACGAGAATCCCCGGCCCCCAGGGGGGGGCATTCCCGCCTGCGGCGTTCATTCCACCTCTCGGGGGGGGGAGGCTTGTCTACCCCGTGGGTGAAGGCCGGGAAACACCCCGGCCGGGAACCCCCGGGGGGGAGGTAAAAGACCATCCCCTCACCACCACAGCCAGGCTATGCCATCACACTGTCTTGACCCCGATTTTGCAGATCCGCTATTTCGTCCTGGAATTTCTCCCGAAGAGGGAAAACAAAAAGCGGGCGTGGGAACGACAGGGAGCGGGGGGGGATAGTCCCTGTTAGATCTCACGCCCGCAAAGGGGGGAGGGGGAGGAGGACGGGAGAGTTTCCCGCCGCCCTCCCGGGTGTGGGGGTTAGAACTTGTAGGTCACGCTGGTGGCCAGGATGTGGCAGTCGGTCTTGAAGGTGCCGCGTTCCGTGAGGTTGTGGCTGGCGGCCACCTGGGTGCCCAGCTTGCTCTTGGCGAAGCGGCTGTAGCCGTAGGCGATGTCGAAGCCCCAGTGTTCGCCCTGGTAGCCGGCGCCCACGGTCATGAGCCACTTGTCGGAATCGGGCATCTCGGGGGAGATGGAGCGGCGGTTGGCGGGGCTGTTGTCGTAGTCCAGTCCGGCCCGCAGGACCCACTGGTCGGTGAGCTGATATTCGGCGCCCAGGTGGTAGGTCCACACGTCATGCCACTTCCGGGGGTTCTTGGCCACGCCGGGGCGTTCGGTGCCGGGATACTTGTCGAAGCAGAGGTCCAGGGCCTTGTAGCTGGACCACTGGGTCCAGGTGGCGTCGAAGAGGAAGGTCCAGCGGTCGATGGAGTTGTTCCGGATACCCAGGGCCAGATAGGCGGGCATGTCGATGCTGGCATGGGCGTCGGCTCCGGTGAAGTTCAGCATGCCGTTCATGTAGCTCTTGTAGCGGAATTCGTTCTCGCCCTCAAAGCGCATGTGGATGCGGCTCTGATATTTGGCACCGAAGGCCCACTCGTCGTTGAACTTGTAGTACAGGGAGAGGAAGCCGCCCAGGGCCACCGCATCCGCGCTCATGTAGTTCTTGTTGGCCTTCAGACCGTAGGGAAGGTTGATGTAGGTGGCCAGACGGGCAACGCCGATGGCCACGTTGGGACCCGCCGCCACGGACAGGTTGTCGTTCACCTTCCAGGTAAGGCTGGGGGTGATGTAGCAGACTCGGAGGCTGGTGAAGGTGGCCAGGTTGCTCAGCTGGCTGTCGCTCTTCCACTGGGTGATCATGCCGTAGGGGGCGTTCACGGAAAGGTTTAGACGATAGTCATCGCCCAGGGGCATCACCCCATAGAAGTAGCCCATGAACCGGGGCTGGTCGTCCATCTTGTCCGTCGCCTTGCTGGTCTTGTATTCGCTGCCCAGCCAAAGGGCGGTGCCACCGGCCGTCACCGTGGTGCGGTCCACGTCCACCGTGGTGGCGGGATTGTACCAGGGAGAGGAATTGCTGGCCCGGGCCACGCCGGCACCGGCCAGACCCAGCATGTCCGCCGAACCTTCGGAATACAGCTGGAAACCACCGGCCAGACAGGGCACGGCACTGAGAATCAGCATCAGGGAAACCGCCAGAAGAAAAGTCTTTCTCATGATTCTGTTGCTACACGTAAGGGTGAATGAGGGGAATGTTCAATGAATGCGACACAATTCTGAAAGATGTTACGACGGGTTACTATAGCCCCCGGTGTTCCGCCTTCAAGACATTTTTTGAAGATGTGTCGCAATTTTTTTTGAAAAAGAGGCCTGCCGGGGTGTATTTTTGTGGAGATGGCAGGGTGTTTCCCTCCCCTGGATTCCCTCCCTGATCATATCCTTGGGAGGGGGTTTCAGCGTATGTGGGGTGGGGGGGGATAGTCTGGGGGACTACTGGGCCAGGAGTCCCTGTCTCATTTCCGCCTCGGGGGCGGGGTGTCCTGTCCAGAGCCGGAAGCTTTCCATGCCCTGCTGGAGGAGCATTTCCAGGCCATCGGAGACGGGGTTTCCTTGCTGTTGTAGTGCGTCCCGGAAGGCGGAGGGGGTATAGACGAAGTCGAAGACGGGGAGGGATTTGGGGATAGCATCCACGGGGATGGGGAGGGGGTCTCCGGGGTGGAGTCCCAGGGAGGTGCACTGGAAGAGGATATCGCAGTGGGGGATGGCGTCGGGGGCCTGGGCGAGGGGGAGGGTGTGGACCTGGCACTGGGGGGCGTTTTCCCGGATGCGTTGGGCCAGGGCCTGTGCTTTTTCCAGGGTGCGGTTGGCTAGAAAGATCTCTGTGGCTCCGTGGCGGGCGGCGAACATGGCGGCGGCCTGGGCGGCGCCCCCGGCCCCCAGATAGAGTTGACGCAGGGGCATGGCCTTCATGCCAAAGTCGTGTTCCAGGGCCCGGGCCACGCCGATGCCGTCGGTGGAATATCCGTAGGTCTTGCCCTCCCGGACCACCACGGTATTGACGCTGTGGGCGGCCTGGGCCTCTTCTCCGGCCACCTGGTGGCAGGCCAGATACATCCGCTCCTTGTGGGGCACAGTGACATTCCAGCCCGCAAAGCCCTGTCCGGGGAGTTCTGCCACCCGGGTGGAGAATTCCTCCGGGGGGATGGCCAGACATTCATAGGTGGCGGGAATGCCCAGGGCCTGGAAGCCGGCCAGTTGCATTCCGGGAGAGCGGGAGTGGCCCACGGGCCATCCCAGGAGGGCGTAGCGTGGCATAGGGGGGAAAAAAGGTCAGGGGCGGGAGGAGTCCTCCTGGAGGATCTTGCGGGCCTGGCGGATGTCTTCCTGGATTTGCCGGGCCAGGTGCTGGGGAGAGGGGAAGAGGCGGCTTCCCCGCAGGAAGGCCGCCGGGGTGATGGAGACGGATTTCCCGTAGAGATCTCCCTGGAAGTCAAAGAGGTGGAGTTCTACCAGGGGATGGCCGTTGCCCTCGCCCCGGAAGGTGGGGGCTTCTCCGATATAGAGGATGCCGGCCAGGGGGGAGGCGGGGGATTCCGCCAGGCGGGCCCAGGCGGCGTAGACCCCCGGCGGGGGAAGCTGCAGGGACTCCCCTTCCAGATTGGCGGTGGGGCATTCCAAGGCTTGGCCGGCTTTGCCCAGGCCGTGGACGATTTCCCCCTCCAAGGTGAAGGGGCGCCCCAGGAGTTCCCGGGCCAGGGAAAGATCCCCCTGGGCGATGGCGGTGCGCACCCGGGTGCTGGAGATCCGCTCCCCCTGGTGAAGAAGGGGCGGGACGCCGGTCACCTGAATGCCTTGCTCCTGGGCCAGGGCGCGGAGGGTTTCCAGAGTGCCCTGGTTTCCGGCGCCGAATCGCCAGTCCTCCCCCACGCAAAGCAGAGGAATCTGGAGGGCGGGATTGGCGAGGATCCATTCCTCCCAGAATTCCCGGGGAGTGAGGCGGGAGAGCTCCCGGGTGAAGGGCAGGCAGACCACCTCCTCCATGCCCGCCTGTCGGAGAAGGCGCACTTTGGCGGGAAGAGAGGTGAGGAGTTTGGGGGCGTCCTGGGGAAAGAGGAGCTTCCGGGGCGGGGGATCGAAGAAGAGGGCCACCGGGGTGGCCTCCCGGGCGCGGGCTTCCCGGAGCAGGGTGGAAAGCACCGCCTGATGTCCCCGGTGCACCCCGTCAAAGACCCCCAGGGCCAGGGCAATCCTCCCCTGCAGCTGTTGCAGGGAGGAAAGAGGAGGTGCGTAGAGGGAGGGCATGGCGCCAGGGAGTTCTTAGGCTAGGGAAGGGGTTCCCGATGGGCCTGGAGGGCCTCCAGATCCCAGGTGCGGATCAGATCCACGGGGAAGGCGTTCTCCACCCTGTGGTCTCCGCTTCGGAGCCGGCGGAGGGCCCGGAGATGGCCGCCGCATCCCATCTTGCGCCCCAGATCCGCCCCCAGGGTGCGGATGTAGGTGCCTTTGGAGCACTCCACCAGGAAATCTACGTCGGAGCCCCGGAGATTTTCCAGCTGGAAGGAGCGGATGTGGACCGGGCGGGCCGGACGCTCCACCTCCTGCCCCTTCCGGGCCAGTTTGTAGAGGGGCTGTCCGTGGATCTTGATGGCGGAGTGCATGGGGGGACGCTGGAGGATATCCCCCAGAAAGGTATTGGCCTGCTGCTGAAGGAGATCCAGAGTCAGATCCCCAGGGAGCGGGAGGGTGCGGACAGTCTCTCCGGTCAGGTCCTCGGTCTCCGTCTCCTCCCCCAGGCGCAGGGTGCCGCAATAGGTCTTTTCCTGGGCCATCAGGGAATCCTGAAGACGGGTGGCTTTGCCCAGAAGAACCACCAGGAGTCCGGTGGCGAAGGGATCCAGGGTGCCGCAGTGCCCCGTCTTGTCCAGGTGGAACTGCCGCCGGATCAGATTGACCACGTCGAAGCTGGTCCAGTCCGCCGGCTTGTCCACCAGGAGGATGCCGTCCACGTGGTTGGCGTTTTTACGATTCATGGGAGGGGTTCCTCCTGGGGTTCTGCCGGGGACTCCGGGGGGAGTTCCAGGGTGATTCTGCCCAGTCCGCCGGAGCGGAATTCCTTGAGGAGGACGGCGGCGGCCTTGGGAAGGGAGGGTTCTCCTCCGTTGCCCAGGAGGCCTCTTCTCCGGGCCAGGGCCTGGAGGATTTCCTGGGGATGGGCGGGGATTTCCGGGAGCTGGAGGGGAGCCAGGGGATCCCGGAGGGGGAGGGAAAGGAGTTTTTCCAGGAGGAAGGTGGCGGTGAGGATGGGGTCGGTGCTGCCGTCCGGGATATTGCCCAGGAGGGTGAGGAGCAGCTCCTGGGACTTGTCCCGCAGCTGGGGCCAGAGGACGCCGGGGGTGTCCAGGAGCTCCACCTGCCCTCCCGCCAGGGTGACCCACTGGTTGGTGCGGGTGACGCCGGGCTTGTCGGCCACCTTGGCCACCTTCCGCTCCTTCAAATGATTCACCAGGGTGGATTTTCCGATGTTGGGAATGCCCACGATCATGATGCGCACGGGACGGAGAAGGGGACGGGTGGCCCCCCGAAGCCGCCGCTGCTCCAGGGCAAACTCCCGCCACTGGGAGACGATGGCCTCGGGCTTCCGGAGACGACTGGCGTCCAGCAGCAGCAGGGTCTCTCCCTGGCTGGCGAAGTATTCCCGCCAGCGCCGGCTGACCAGGGGGGAGGCCAGATCCGCCTTGTTGGCGGCCAGAATCCGGGGGCGTTGGATGAGGCGCTGCTCCAGGCGGGGATTCCGGGTGGCCATGGGCGCCCGGGCATCGGCCAGAAGCACCACCATGTCCACCAGGGAAAGGGCGTTGCGCATGGCCGTCTCGGCCTTGAGCATGTGTCCGGGATACCAGAGGTTCCGGGGAAGTTGTTCTCCGAGTGCGTCAGCCATAGGGTTTGGGGTCTCCGGAGGAGGGGGCTATTCTTCCTGAAGAAGGATGGTGTATTCCCCGGGCAGGGCCAGAAGGCCGCCCTTCTCATCATGCACCAGCTCCTGCTCTCCCAGGAAATCCACCACCTTGCCGGGAGGCAGGGTGATCTCCGCCGTGGTGTTGTAGGGGACGAAGAAGTTCCACAGCAGCTGGGTCCCTTTCCTGGCGGGTTGCCGTTCCCAGGCGGAGAAGATGGCGCCGTAGGGGGAGACGAAGAGGGTGTGGGCGCTGTCCAGGGCCTTGCCGGGGCAGGGGGCGAGACGGAAGCGCTTGAAGGCCGCCGCCTGGGGATCGTCCTCGATGGGCTGGATGCCCCCCACAGTCTCGAAGAACCACTCCGCCACGGCGCCATAGGCGTAGTGGTTGAAGGAATTCATGTTCATGTCGCCGAAGCCGTCTTTCTCGGTGTAGCTGTTCCAGCGTTCCCACATGGTGGTGGCGCCCTGGGTGATGGGGTAGAGCCATCCGGGATAGGTGGTCTGGAGGAGGAGTTCGTAGGCCAGGTCGGTCTGGCCGAAGCGGCTCAGCACGGGGAGCAGCAGGGGAGTGCCCACAAAGCCGGTGGAGAGATGGAGATGGCGTGTCTCCCGGATGTCCTTCACCAGGGCCTCCACGCTGGGCTGAATCCACTTCTCGGGCAGAAGATCAAAGTGGAGGGCCAGCAGCAGGGCGCACTGGGTGGTCTCCTTCAACCCCGTCTCCGGATCCAGGAAACGCTCCTGGAAGGCCTTCTTGGCCTTCCGGGCTTGGGCGGAAAGGCGCTTCTCGTCCTTCTCCCGCCCCAGGATTCCCGCGATCCGGGCCAGGAGCCGGAGCATGCCGGCCAGATAGGCGGTGGCGATGAGGGGAATGCTGGTGGGGGCGTTGTCGTGGAGCCAGTCCCCATAGCGGGGAGGCTCGGGGACATAGCTCCCGTGGGAATACTTCACCACGTATTGGAGATAGCGGTCCATCTGGGGGAAATGGCGCTCCAGGATCCGAGTGTCCCCGTATTTCCGGTAGAGCTGCCAGGGGACCAGGATGGCGGCGTCCTGCC
>JAEDNW010000014.1:0-27734 GCA_016302315.1 Lentisphaeria bacterium | reverse complement strand
AGAATGCTATTTTAGGATTCCATTGTCAAAGAGCAAAAATTCGCCAAACACGAGGTCCCCTTTGGGGACGACGCTCCCGCTCCCGCCGTCTCCCCGGATGTCATTCCCGGGGGCCGGCACTATAGTAGAAACCTTGCTGTCCCCCAGGCGTATGCGCCATGATTCCCCCTCTTCCATTGCCACCCAATCATGCCCTCCCTTTCCCTCTCCTTCAATGACCGGGGACAGGTCACCTCCCTTGCCTGCTTCGGACAGGAATTCGCCGCCCCCGAACAGGATCCCGCTGGAATCTTCGTCTGCCAGCTCCGGGACTTCGTGGGACGCCCCATCCGCCTCTCCTGCGCCGACTTCCGTAGCGTCACCCTCTGCGAGGCCCCCCAGGAGGCCCCCCGGATTCTGTTTGCCGACTGTCCCCGGGTTCCCGGTGCCCAGGTCACCGTCCGGGCCACCCTCCAGGATGCGGTCATCCACTGGCACATCGACGTCCAGCCCTGCAACGACAATGTGGAGGTGGAATGGATCGACTTCCCCCGCCTCCGCCTCCGGCGCCAGCCTGACGGAAAACTCCTCCTCCCCTTCGCCGAAGGCACCCTTTACGACGATCCCCGGGACCGCCGGAACTCCTCCTTCCCGGCCCAGTACGCCAGCTATCCCATGACGGGCGTCAGCAGCTTCTATCCGGGGCCCGCTCCTCTCCCCTTCGAGGCCTACTACACCCCCCAGGCCGGCCTCTACATCGACTGCCCTGATCCCGCCCACGGACCCAAAACCGTGGATGCTTTCCCCGAAGGGGAGGACGCCATCCGCCTGATGCTCCAGCATTTCTCCCAGGGGGCCGGCTCCCCCGCCTATGAAGTCCGCACCCTGGCCTTCCAAGGAGACTGGCAGGATGCCGCCCAGATCTACCGGGACTGGACCGAACACCAGGATCCGACCCTCCCCACCACCCTGGAAACCCGGATTCCTCCCTGGCTCGCCGACTCCCCTGTCATCCTCGCCTACTCCGTCAAAGGCAACGGCCTGGATGCCGGCGGCGTCACCCCCAACGAATATTACCCCTACGACGCCATCCTGCCCGTGGTGGAAAAATACCGCCGGCGCTGGCAATGCTCCCTTATGGCTCTGCTGATGCACTGGGAGGGCACCGCCCCCTGGGCCCCTCCCTACGTCTGGCCTCCCTATGGCGGCGAAGAGCAGATGCGGCACTTTGTGGAGGAGATGCACCAGAGGGGGCACCGTGTCGGGCTCTACTGCTCCGGCATCGGCTGGACTCAGCGCAGCATGATCGATCCCGCCTACGACCGGAGGGACCAGTTCCAGCGGGAACATCTCGCCCGGGAAATGTGCCTGGGCCCCTGCGGAGAAATGTTCTCCAACGTCTGCAACGGACTCCGGGGACAACGCCTGGGCTATGATCTCTGCCCCACACGGGACTTCACGGTGGAGACGGTGCGGCATGAAGTGGCCGCCGCCTCGTCCTGCGGCATCGACTACATGCAGTACTTTGACCAGAACCAGGGCTGCGCCGCTCCCCTCTGCTATGCCCGCCACCATGACCATCCCCACCTGCCCGGACCCTGGCACACCCAGGGAATGTCCCGTCTGCTGGACTGCGCCGTGGAGGTGGCCGGGGAAACGGTCCTGGGCTGCGAGAACGGGGCGGCCCAGCCCTATCTTCGCCAGTGCCGGCTCAACGATCTCCGCAGCCATCTGGCCTGGGGCGCCGGGGGAACGCCTGTGCCCCTCTACCCCTTCGTCCTCCACCGGTATGTCTGCGGCTTCTCCGGCAATGGCGTCTGCCTCTCCGACTGGGTGGACATCCCCCGCACCCCCTTCTTCCTCCGCTGGCATCTGGCCTGGCACTTTGCCGCCGGCAATCTGCTGTCCCTGGTCCTGAAGGAGGGCGGCAAACTCCACTGGCACTGGGCGCTGCCCTGGTCGGTGCCGGAACCGGAACAGGAGTCGCTCATCACCCTGGTGGGCCATCTCACCGCCTGGCGCCGCACCAAGGCACGGCCCTATCTGGTGGCTGGACGCATGGAGAAAATGCCCGCCCTCTCCTGCGGACACCAGACGATCCATCTGCGGCAGCGCCGCCCCCAGGAGGTGGACAACGTCATCGCCACCGCCTGGCATGCGCCGGAGGACAGCAGGAAGGCCATACTCCTGGTCAACTACGGCACAGAACCTCAGAGCTGCCGTCTGACGTTCCCGGAGGCCTTCTCCGGCATCCTGCATACCCTGGAGGATGCCCAGCCAGTCTCCGGATTCTTTCTCTCCCTGACCATCCCGCCCCTCCAGGCCCTGATGCTGGAAACCCCCTGAGTCAACCCCGGACAGGAAACCCCAACGAATCCTGCGCCCCGCCCACGGGGTTCGGGTTCATACATTGGCCTTGCCGGAGCGGGATGTATGCGCGTACGCGCGCGGGAAAATTTCGGTACCCCACTCCCCCATCCCGCCATCCCCTGTAGGATAAATCCTTGCTAGAAGTACCGGCGCCAAATGGCGGCAAACGCTCGAAAATCTCAAAAACGCTTGCCCATATCGGGCCATCTGAAGGATTCTCCCCCCGGGGGTTCCCGCTGCCGGGGGGTCCCGCTAACGTTTCACCCCCGTCTAGTGATCCTCCCACCCCTGCCGTGGTTCTGGGTGGATGGTGGCCGCGCCAAAGATTTTTCTCTGTTTCCCCGGCCCGTGGTTGCTCCGTGGTACGGGAGGGAGGGATAGGATTCTGCCGTTGGGCTGTATTTTTCTCCGGGGGTGGTTGCAAAATCCAGGGAGGGGGCTATGTTAAGGCGTTTTCCGTGCCGGGCTAGCTCAGTTGGTAGAGCAGTGGAATCATAATCCACGTGTCATAGGTCCGAGTCCTATGCCCGGTACCAAACATTTGCGCCTCGTCGTTTCTGCGGCGAGGCGCTTTTTGTTTTTCCCCTGCGCAATTTCCGGAGCGAGGGAGGGGAAAACAAGAAGGCCGTCTTTCTTCCCAGGGGGGGAGAGAGACGGCCTTTGTGCTGATGTGTGGGTGTGGGCTAGCGGCTATAGGAGAATTGGACGCTGAGTCCGCTCTTGGCCATCCAGATATGGTTGTGGCTGGTGCCGCCGTAGGAGGCCCAGACGCATTTGCCGAAATGCTGGGCTTCCTGGTCCGCCAGCTCGGCATACTTCACGCCGCTCTTGATGGATTCCACGTGTCCGTCGGCGAAGGCCAGATTGCATCCATTGTCCCCGTGCTTGGAGAGGTCGTGGTGGACGCTGCCCCAGCGAGGATCCACGCCGCCGGCGTGATAGCCTTCGGCGTTGGCGGTGTTGGTGGAGTCGCCCCACAGGAAGTAGCTGCTGGGGGCCTTGAACTGTTCGGGGCGGGTGTAGATGGCGGCCCATCCGTCGCTGGTGGGCCAAGTGGGGGAGGGGCCGATGGTGCGGTAGCAGGCGTGGCCGTAGTCCCGGGAATTGCTCATGGCGATGATGCCGTATTCGTGCTCGGATTTCTTCACCCGTTCATTGGGGCAGAAGGCGATGGGGAAGGCCTTGGCCCACTTGGTGTAGGTGGCGGTATTCCAGTCGGCGTCATAGTTGTTTTCCATGCCGGAGAAGAGTCCGTTGCGCCAGTTCTGGGCCAGCCAGGGAGACATGTCTCTGGCGCCAATGCACATCCAGCCCTCGTTGGCGTCAGCGTAGACGATGAAGGCCAGGGAGAGCTGCTTCAGATTGTTGGTGCAGGAGACGGCCCGTGCCTTTTCCCGTGCCTTGGAGAGGGCGGGCAGGAGCATGGCGGCCAGGATGGCGATGATGGCAATGACCACCAGGAGTTCGATGAGGGTGAAGGATTTTTTCATGATGGGGAGGGGGACAGGTGGGAAGGTTGAGGAAAGAAAAGGGGCAGGGAAAAAAGTTGGAGATTCCGGGAGAATCCGTTGTTTTCCTAATTATTGTCACTTCGGGGGATTTTTCCAAATGTGGAATATGTCAATTCCTTTCAAACAGTGAAGAATATCTTCAGGGGAAGAGTAGGAGAGAATGAAGAGAAGGGGAGGGGATATATTTCCCCCGTTACTTGGAATTTTCACCTGGAACCAGAAAGATTTCGGAGAATGTCGCCCCCCCCGGGACGGAGTGCCCATGATGTCAAATTCATTCAAAATTCCCTCGGCGTTCGAGCAATATGCCATCCCTCCCTCCACGGATTTTCAGAGGAAGGGAGCCCGGCAGATTCGAACCACCCACTTCTATTTTCAGGAGTTGCGGCGTCACCAGGGGATTTCCGTGCGTCTTCTCAATGGGAACATCATCTACTCCCATGATTCCTGGGAGTATCCCCAGCATCGTCACAGCCACTACGAGTTGATTCTTCCCCAGGAGGGGATCTATCGCTGCCAGTTGAACGGCCAGGAGCTGGTGTTGCATCCGGGGAGTTGCCTGCTGATTCAGCCGGGGGACATCCATCAGGATCATCTTCTGGGTTCCCTGGAATACTTCGGCTTCGAGTTCAGCATCCATCGCTTGGACACGGGGCTTCCCTTCCCCTACTTTCTCCGCCGAGGCACGGCAGCGCAGGAGCACGTCTTCTCCCTTCAGTATCCCGAGGAGATCCATGCCCTGCTGGGGCTTTTCCAGGGGGAGTTGCAGCGTCATCCCGGCGGGTTTTTTCCCGTGGTGGACGGGATTTTCCAGACCCTCTTCTGGCTGATTTTCATGCAAGAGGGGCAGAAGCCCCAATTTGAGGAGGGACGGGGACTGCAGGTGGAGGAGGAATTGCAGAAACAGCGGATTCTGGAATGCTTCCAGCAGAATCACGAGAGGCACATGGAGATGGAGAAGCTCTGTCAGCTCTTGGGGATGAGCGCCTCCACCTTGACCCGGACCTGCCGCCGGTATTTCGGCATGTCCCCCATGCGGGCCTTCATGCAGCAGAAGATGGAGATCATCAAGGCCTACTTGGCGGACCATCCCCGGATTCTGCTGAAGGATCTGGCGGCCCGGATGGGCTTTGCGGACCAGTTCCACTTTTCCAAGTGCTTCCGCCAGATTGTGGGGGTCAGCCCCCGTCAATATCTGGAGCAGGTGAGCCGGCAGAGGGCGGAATATTAGGCTTCGGGGAGGCGGAAGAGGCGCCGGGCGTTTTGGGTGGTGAGGGCGGCCACCTCCTCCAGGGAGAGGTCCCGTTCCTGGGCGATGCGCTGGGCGATGAGAGGGATGTGCTTGGAGGCGTTGGGGGTGCCCCGGAAGGGGGCGGGGGTGAGATAGGGGGCGTCCGTCTCCAGGAGGAGCCGGTCCAGGGGCACTAGGCGAAGGGTCTCCCGGATGTTCTCCGCCTTCTTGAAGGTGACCATCCCATTGTAGGAGAAGTAGGCGTTCCGGGTGAGCCACTGTTCCATCTCCCGGGGGCCGTCCGCAAAGCTGTGGACCTGGATGGGGTGCTCCGGAGGAAGAAGCTCTTCCACGATGGGGAAGCAGGCGGCAAAGGCCTCCCGGCAATGGAGCACCACGGGAAGGGAGCACTCCACCGCCAAGGCGAGCATGGCCCGAAGACAGGTCTCCTGCTGGGCCAAAGTGGTCTCCTGGTAATGGGCGTCCAAGCCCACCTCCCCGACGGCCACCACGCCGGGTTGACGGCACCACTGCCGCAGCTGCTCCATCTGGGCGGCGTCCCCGGTGAAATTTCCGCAGCATTCGGGATGAATGCCCACGCTGGTATACATTCCGGGATGTGCCTGGACGAAGGTCAGGTAGCGGGGCACATCCTCCAGGGAAGTGCCTGCCAGCAGGAGCCGGTTCACCCCGGCCTGCCGGGCCTCTGTCACCAGGGTTTCCTGTTCTTCCCGGGTGGAATCGTCCGGGAAATGCGTATGGGTATCAAAGAAGTCCATGGGCGTGCTGTCCTGTGGTCAAAGAGGAGAGAGAATCACATGAGTCGTTCAGGAGAGTTCTACACCGCACCCGGGCATCCCTACAACTGCGCCCAGGCCGTGGCCCTGGGGAATGGGCACGAGGAATTGGCGGAGGAGCTTTCCCGCTGCGGCGGGGGGCGGGCGCCGGAGGGGCTCTGCGGGGCGCTGCATGCCGCCTTGCTGCTGGCTCCCCCGGAGACGCGCCAGGCCCTGAAGGAGGCCTTCCTGAAGGAGGTGGGTGCCCTGACCTGCCGGGAGATCAAGGGCGGAACGGGAACTCCCTGCCTCCAGTGTGTGGAGACGGCGGCGGCTCTTCTGGAGAAGGCGCAGGGGAGAATCTAATGCCTCCCCCGGGGCTCCTTCGGGGATGGGTCTCCTTTTGGCGGAAATCCGTCCCCTGTCCCGGGATTCCGAAGGGGGGAGAGAGGGGCGTGAAGGCTATATTAACCGGCCTCCCCGGAAAAGGGCGGGCGGGGTGCCAGAACACGGTTTTTCCACCATGAAGAATATCAGTCAAAATAAGCGAGCCTTTCACGACTACCAGGTGCTGGAGAAGCTGCAGGCGGGGATCTCCCTGACGGGCACCGAGGTGAAGTCCTGCCGGAATGGGGGGATGTCCCTCTCCCAGGCCTATGTGGCCATAGACCAGCGGGGAAATGCCCAGCTGATTGGGTGCAACATCGCCCCCTACGCCATGGGCAGCTACAACAATCATCCCCCTCTGCGGCAGCGCCAGCTCCTCCTCCACAAGAAGGAACTGCGGAAGCTGAAGCGTGCCGTGGAGGCCAAGGGGCTGACCATCGTCCCCCTGGAGGCCTACTTTGATTCCCGGGGACATATCAAGGTGGATATCGGCCTTTGCCGAGGCAAGAATCTCCACGACAAGCGAGATGCCATGAAGGCGCAGATGGATCGCCGGGAGGCGGAACGGGCCGTGAAGGGGATGCGGGACTAGATGCCTGGGAGGGAGAAAGGAGGAGAGATGCTGGTTTCCGATTTTGATTTTGCGCTGCCCCAGGAGCTGATTGCCCAACGCCCTCTGGCGGACCGGGCGGCGGCGCGGATGCTGGTGATGGAACGGGAGACGGGAAAGAGACTGTCCACGGATTTCCACCACTTCGCAGAGTATTTGCAGCCGGGGGACTGCCTGGTGCTCAACGATACCAAGGTGATTCCGGCGCGGCTGTGGGGACATCGCCCCGAGACCCTGGGGCGGGTCCAGGTCTTCCTGCTGGAGAGCCGGGGAGGGCGCCTGTGGCAGGCCTTCCTGAAGCCTGGCCGCCGTCTGCGTCCTGGCGCCCGGGTGATTCTGGAGGGGGATGGCAGCGGCCTGACGGTGCGGGAGAAGGCGCCGGACGGGGCGTGCCTGGTGGAGTTTGACCAGGAGGATGTGCTGGGGCTCCTGGAAAAATATGGGAAGACGCCGTTGCCGCCCTACATCAACCGGGAGGCGGAGGAGTCGGACAAGGAGGATTACCAGACCGTGTATGCCTTGCATCCCGGCAGTGTGGCCTGTCCCACGGCAGGGCTGCATCTGACCCCGGAGATTCTGGCCCAGCTGGAGAGCAAGGGGGTGTCCATCGCCCGGGTCACCCTTCATGTGGGGGCGGGGACGTTCCGGCCGGTGGAGAGCCGGACCATTGAGGAGCACGTGATGCACGAGGAGCAGTATTTCCTGCCTCCGGAGGCGGCGCGCACCATCAACGACACCCATACCCGGGGAGGAAAGGTCTTCTGCATGGGCACCACCTCCGTGCGGACCCTGGAGACTTGCGCCGACGGAGACACGGGCAGGGTGATTCCGGGAACGGGACGCACCAGCATCTTCCTCTACCCCCCGAAAACCCTGAAGGTGGCCGATGGCCTGCTGACCAATTTCCACCTGCCCCAGTCCACCCTTCTGATGCTGGTGTGCTGCCTGGCTCCCCATTCCCAGGTGATGGCCGCCTATCAGCAGGCGGTCCAGGAAAAATATCGTTTCTTCAGCTACGGGGACTGTATGCTTCTGCTGCCGCCGGGGCGTTCCCTGGACGGGAGGATGTGAGGGGCAGAAAGTCCTCCCGCTCCGTTCCCTCTTTGCCGGCCCAGGTCAATATTCCCAGTTCCAGGGTGCGGATCAGGGCCTGCAAGCGGGGCAGGACGCTTTGATAGCCCTGGGGGAGAAGGCAGAGCTGCCGCATCTGGAGGAAGAAGTGTCTCAGGAAAGGATCCCGGAGCATCCGGAGACGCTTCCGCATCTGGAGCAGAAGTAGCCACTGCCGTAGGGTTCCCTGTTTCGTCCAAAGCCGGAGGAGCTGCAGGGAGGGAGCCTGGGGGACCTGGCAGAAGCGGCACTCCCCCCTCTCCCATTTCCCTAAGGTGGCGGGATGGAGGCCCAGAAGTTCTGCGGTCTCCTGTCGGGAAAGAGAGGCTGCCTCTCTGCGCTGCCGGAATCGACGCCCCTCTCCCGGGGAAAAGGAGCGCTTCTCAGGGAGGAAGGCGCGGGCTTCTGTCAGGAACTGGCGGAGATCCCACGGGGATTCCCCAGGAAGACTAAGACTCTTTCTTGTCGCCATCGCTTCCTCCCCGCGTCCTGGCCAGCCGGAGGCCACTTCCTCCGGCTCTGGCGCTCTTTTTTTGCGGGGTGGGGAGGGGATTACACTCCGGAGAAGGCGGCGAATCCGCCGTCGATGGGGATGACGGTGCCGTTGACGAAGCCGGCGGCCTTGTCATCCAGCAGCCAGAGGACGGCGCCCAGCAGGTCTTCGGGGGTTCCGAAGCGTCCCATGGGGGTATGGGTGAGGATGGTCTGGCCTCTGGGCGTCAGGGAGCCGTCGGGATTGGTGAGAAGGGCCCGGTTCTGGTTGGTGACGAAGAATCCGGGGGCGATGGCGTTGACCCGGATGCCCACCTTGGCCAGGTGGGTGGCCAGCCACTGGGTGAAGTTGCTGACGGCGGCCTTGGCCCCGGAGTAGGCGGGAATCTTGGTCAGGGGGCGGAAGGCGTTCATGGAGGAGACGTTCAGGATGGTCCCGTGCCCCTTCTTCACCATGTCGGCGCAGAAGACCTGGGTGGGCAGGAGGGTGCCGATGAAGTTCAGGTTGAAGACGAAGGAGATGCCGTTGGGATCCAGGTTGAAGAAGTTGAACTGCCCCTCCGTGGGATTCAGCACATCTTCCTGGGTGGCGAACTCCCGGGCGGTGGTGCCCTTGGGATTGTTGCCGCCGGCGCCGTTCAGCAGGATGTCCGTGGGGCCGAAGGCGGCCAGCACCTTCTCATGGGCGGCTTCCAGGGAGGCCTTGTCCAGCACGTTGGCGGGGATGGCGAGGGCCTCGCCGCCATCCTGACGAATGGCGTCAGCGCAGGCCTGGGCAGCCTCTTCCTTCAAATCCAGGACCGCCACCTTGGCGCCGCAGGCGGCCAGAGCCTGGGCCATGATGCTGCACAGGACACCGCCGGCTCCAGTGACCACGGCGACTTTGTCTTTCAAATCCACATGAATGGGGAGTTCCATTGTACTGTCTCCTTGCGTTGTGACTGAAGGATGGGAAAGAATGGGGGAGGAATTCGTTTTTTTGGGGGGGGAAAGGAGGGGGCTCAGGGAGTTTCCCGGGCGGCCTCCAGAAGAAGTCGGGTCTCCTCGGGCCAGCGCTCCGGCTCCGGGGTTTCCAGGATCAGGGGGATTCCCTCCAGCCGGGGGTCACGGGCCAGGGTGAGGAAGGTGTCCCAGCCCAGAAGGCCTTCTCCCAGGGGGGCATGGCGGTCCAGGTGGGAGCCCAGGGCGGATTTGGTGTCGTTCCAGTGCATGCCCCGGAGAAGGGAGAATCCCAGGCGCTGCTGGAATTCGGTCCAGAAGGCCTCCAGTCCCTGGGGGGTAGACAGGTCGATGCCGGCGGCGTAGGCGTGGCAGGTGTCGATGCAGATGCCGATGCGTCCGGGGCGGTCCACCCATTCCACGATTTTCTGGAGTTCCTCCAGGTCCTTGCCTACCAGGGAGCCCTGTCCCGCCGTGTTTTCCACCACGGCGATGGCCCGTTCGGTCTGATCCAGGGCCTGCTGAATTCCCTGGGCCACGCGCCGGAGGGTTTCCTCCCTGGGGGCGCCCAGTCCGCTGCCGGGATGGAAGTTCAGCATGGTGAGGCCCAGGGCCTCCACCCGGCGGAGCTCCTCGGTGAAGGCCTCCCGGGCGGCCTGGCATTTGCTAGGGTCCGGGTTTCCCAGATTGATGAGGTAGGAGTCGTGGGGGAGGATGGTCTCCGGGGCATAGCCGGCGGTGGCGCAGGCCTCCCGGAAGGTTTCGGCCTCCTGGGGGGAGATGGCAGGCGCCTTCCACTGGCGCTGGTTCTTGGTGAAGAGTGCGAAGCCGGTGGCTCCGCACTCCTTGGCCCGGCCAACGGAGAGGGAGAGGCCGCCGGCAATGGAAAGATGGGGTCCGATGTATTTCATGGACAAAGGGATTCCGGGGAAACGTCCGGCCGGAGCCAGGCTTCGTAGACCCGCTCCACAGGACCAGTCAGGGTAGCGATAAATTCCTCATCCAGAGAGATTTCCAGGTTTCCTCCTGGCATGCGCACCTGAACCGGGGAGCGGCAGAGCCCCAGCTTCACCGCCACGGCGGCGCAGGCCGTGGCGCTGGTGCCGCTGGCCAGGGTGTAGCCTGCTCCACGCTCGTAGATTTCCACCTGGACCGCATGGTCGTCCACCCGGCTGAGGAACTGGACGTTGGTGCGGTGGGGGAAGAGGGGATGGGATTCCAGGAGAGGGCCCAGGCGCAGGGCCAGATCCGGGGTGGGCGGCGTCTCCCGGAGGACCACGCAGTGGGGATTGCCCACGGTGGCGGCGCAGAAGAGCAGGGGATCCGGTTCTCCCGGAAGGGTCAGGGGTTCCCGGAGGACTTCCCGGCGGGGGCCGGTCACGGGAATTTCCCGGCTGTCAAAGGAGACCTTTCCCATCTGGGCCTGGATGGCGCGGCAGGGGTGGAGGATCCGGCAGGTCACCGGGCCTCCCAGGGTGGCCAGGACAAAGGGGGTGTCCAGGGAGACCAGGCCGCAGTCCCAGAGATACCGGGCGAAGATCCGCACCCCGTTGCCGCTTTTCTCCGCCTCGCTGCCATCGGGATTGAGGATGCGGAAGGCGCACAGGGCCTGAGGCTGGTTCAGAGTCTGGTAGAAGGGGGAGTCCGGGAGATAGGGGCCGTAGAGGATGCCGTCGGAGCCCAGTCCGTAGTGAGGGTGGCAGATCCGGCGCACAGCGTCGGCATCCACGGTGCCGGGGGTGGCCTCCTGGGGATCCAGGGGGATAAGGTAGTCGTTCCCCAGACCGTGGTATTTTCTCCACTGTCCCGGTTCTGCCGTCATCGGCGGAAGCCTCCCCGGGTCATGCGCCCGCCGAAACGGTCCTGCTGCACGGTGCGGACGGGGGCGGGCTGTTCCAGGCCCAGGGCATACCAGGATTCGCCCAGGCCGGCGTTGCTGAAGCGGTTCACCCGGCGGTTGGCCAGATGCTCCCAGTTCTGGGCGATGACGGGATCCTCGGTCTTCTTCTTGGCCTCGTCCAGCAGCTTCACGGCCTCGGTGAGGTGGTCCTGCTTCACCAGAAGCCAGGCGTAGGTGGCGTAGGCCAGGGTCCCCTTCTCATACTTGAAGCGGCCGATGTTCTTGCGGAAGAGCTTGTCCAGTCCGGCCAGGTCCTGGGGATCCTTTTTCCAATGCAGAACCAGGCGCATGCAGAGGATCAGGGGATCCACCACCATGGTCTTCTCCAGGAGGGGGCGGGCGGCCTCATAGTCCCGGATCTGGTAGAGGAGCTGTCCCTTCATGAGATTGGCCTGGGCCATGGCCAGAGGAGCCCAGAGGCGGTATTTCCGGGCCTGTTCCAGGGGGACCATGGCCTGGCGGACGGCCTCGGTCTGCTCCTGTTCCAGCTGGCTCACCAGCTTGGGAGTGGCCTGTCCCCGGCTGGCCAAGGCGGAGGCCTTGGTGCGGAGCCGTTCCTGGGAGGCCAGCAGTTCCTGCTGGACGCCTGTGAAGAGAGCGGTGAGGCGTTTCCGAATCCAGAGATTGATGGGGATGAGGACAGCCAGGGCGGCGGCGATGCCTGCCAGGATGCCGTAGCCCCAGTGTCCGCCCTGGCCGGCCTGGGTGGTGAAGTATCCGGCGGTGGCGGCGGCCACCATGGCGATGAAGAAGGTGAGCATGTTGGGAACGTTCTAGGGAGGGGAGGGAGGTTCAGCCCCGTTTTCCTGCGGGGGCCTTCTCTCTCGGGGAGGGAGCGGGGGAAAGGTGCAGTTCTCCCCGGATGGGGTCTGCCATTTCCATGCGGAATTGTCGCTTCTGGGTAATGTAAATCCGGTCGCCGTCCTTGGTGTTGGACCAGACGCACTTCTGGGAATCGAATCGCCAGCTTCGGGGCAGGTCGCTCTCATTGGTGAAGGCCATCAGGCCATATTCGGGGAGATAGATCTGAGCTCCCGTCTTGGTGACCCGGCAGACTTCTCCGGTGAGGAGCAGCGCGCCCTCCTTCTGCCCCCGCTCCAGAAGATACCGGATCTTCATGCGGTCGCTGGCGGCAAATTCGGCCTGGTCGCAGTTGTATTCCTTTGCGCTGCAAAGACTTCCAAAGTCGTGGACGGCCTCCAGGGAGTAGGTCTTCCGGCGAAGGTCGTGGGCGAGAAGCTGCTGGTGGATCAGGAGGTCGGCGTAGCGGCGGATGGGGCTGGTGAAGTGGCAGTAGTGCTCCTTTCCCAGGCCGAAGTGCCCCAGGCATTCCTCTCCGTAGTCCGCCCGGGGAAGATGGCGGAGGAAGGCCATGAGGAGCACATCCTTCAGGGGTGAGCGCTCGGCGTGCTTCAGGAAGCGCACCATGGCGCCACGGGTGGTGAGATGCCCCACCTTCTCTCCCATCATCAGGGTGGCGGACTCGGCAAACTCCTGGAGCTTCTCCGGGTCGGGGCAGAGGTGGTTCCGGTAGAGCCCCGGCAGATGAAGTTGCTGCAGCTCCCTGGCCACACATTCGTTGGCCGCCAGCATGAACTCCTCCACCAGCTGATGGGAGGGATTGTCCTCGTTCTGCTGCACCCCCAGGATCCGGGAGGGCGTCTCGCTGCACACCACCCGGATTTCCGGCATGCCCATGGGGAGGAAGCGCTCCCGGTTCATGCGGCGGTGGCGGAGAAGGGCGGAGAGATCCGCCAGGCGCTTCACCAGGTTCTGGACTTCGGAGGGGGCGTCGAAGTCGCCCCCGGAAAGGAAGGTCTGGACCTGCTCGTAGCAAAGGCGCTGATTCACCCGGATGAGGGTATGCTTCCGCTGCCAGGAGAGGATTTCCCCGGTGTGCTCGTCCAGCCGCAGGAATACCGTATGGGCCAGGCGGTCCTCTCCGGCCTGAAGGCTGCACTGGCGGTTGGCCAGGGCCTTGGGCAGCATGGGGAGGGTGCGTCCGGGAAGATAGGAGGTGAAGCAGCGTTCCCGGGCCTGGCGGTCCAGGGGGGAGCCCGGGCGGACGTAGCTGGCCACATCCGCAATGTGCACCCCCACAATCACCTGCCCCTTCTGGGGACAGGGCGCCAGGGAGAGGGCGTCGTCGTAGTCCCGGGCATCCACGGGATCGATGGTGACGGTCACCTGCTGGGTGCAGTCGGTGCGGCGGACCTTGACGGGGGGCAGGGCGGCCGCCTGGGCCTCATCCTCCTGGGTGTAGGGGGCGGGAATGTGGTATTCTTCCACGATGGCGTCCAGATCCGCCGTCACGGTGCCACTTTCCCTGCCATTTTCCAGGAGTTCCGCATAGGGGAGGACATCCTCGGGGAAATCCTGCTGGGAGAAGGGGAGGCTTGCCCGGGCCCAGTTCCCTTCCCGGGGGGGCGTGGGGGAGCGGCGCAGGCTCTCCGGGGAGAGCGGCAGGAGGCCAGGCAGTTCATGGCGCAGGGGACGGATGCCCCAATGCCCTCCCCGTAGGGGGGTGAGGCAGCCCACAAAGGTGGAGAATTTCCGTTGGAGGATGCGCTTGACGGCGGCCACGGGGCGGGCAGGATCGCTCTGGGGATCCACTACGGCCAGAACCGTGTCCCCGGTGATGGAACCGCCTAGAAACTTGGGGGGCACAAAGAGGGAATCCCCCTCCGGCAGCCGGATGAATCCAAATCCCTGGACGTTGACGGAAATCTCTCCCGTGTATTCCATGGCTTTCCCAGTCTTCTTTTCTTTCTTCATTTTCCGATAATCCTTAGTCTATTATTTACAATTTACTATTGGGGCATCACACGTGCGCCCAGGCAGGGCAGGACGTTCCTGGCAAGCCCCACAGGCACAGGCAACGTCCCGGTTCATCCGGGAATCCCCACAGGCCTCCGCAGGTCTGCGAGCCTCGAACCCAACCCCCTCGCTCCCTCCCGGCGACATGCCCCGTACTATAAAACAGCAAACCGGGTCCCCGCGTCCTCAGGGGGCAGCTGGAAAATAGGAAAGCCGCCTTCCCGGGGGAGGGAGGACGGCTTTTCCAGGCACACCGGCGAAGGAAGCGGGGAGGAACCCCCTTTTTCCGCCGCCGGGGAATGTGCGGAATTAGTGCAGGTTGTAGTACTCGATCACCTTGATGATGGAGACGTCAACCCGGATCTCCTCGGTGAGGGGCTCCCGGAGGACGGTCACCTTGCACTTGTCGTTGGCATCCTTCTCCAGGTAGGGAGGCAGGGTGACGGCGCTGTCCTTGGCGATCTTGGCGATCATGGGGGAGTGCTGCTCGTTGATGGTCAGCACGTCACCGGCCTTTAGGCGAAGGCTGGCACGGTCGCAGACCTTGCCATTCACCAGGATGTGGCGATGGCTCACCACCTGGCGGGCGGCGAAGATGGTGGGGGCCAGACCGCTGCGGTAGACGGCGGAGACCAGGCGCATCTCCAGGTTGGCCAGGAGCTTGTCACCGGTGTTGCCCAGACCGCGCTTGGAGTTGCGGTAGATGAAGGTGAGCTGATGCTCGGAGAGATCGTAGAAGGTCTTGAGCTTCTGCTTTTCCAGAAGCAGCTGTCCGTAGGTGGAGAGCTTCACGCGGCGCTTGGTGGGGCCATGCTGGCCGGCGGGATAGGCCTTGGGGGTGCTGGTGCCGTCAGCACCGTCCCGAGTCTTGATGACACGGCTGTTGGTGGGGCAGTTGGGCATGCCCCAAAGGCAGAAGCCGATTCTGCGGCACAGGGTGTGCTTGGCACCGTGGGTGCCGCTCTTGGTGGTGGCCATGATTCTGGTCCTCCTTGCTTGCGTTTGCGCCACCTGTCTTGGACAATGCCGCCTTCTACGGGAAAATGAGGGGTTCTCCCCTGAAAAACGGAGACAGGAGAGAGGCGGCTGGACAGGGCGGAAAGACCCATAATCTAGCACCCCTTTGCCATTCTGCCAGAAAAGGACAGGCCAGGACAGGAGAAAGCGGTGCCGTGGGGGGGATCTGCGGAACGGCCCGTTCTTCCATATTATGTTAACCGTCGCTTCCGGGAGGGTCGCAGGGACCGCAGCCCGGGAGGTTTTTTCTATTGGGAAGAGGCGCCATGGAGATTCAGGACGGGAAGTCATTTTTGCAGGAGGCAGGCCGGGAGTTGTCCGCCCTGGGGGAGGGGGGTGCCCTCCGGCAGCTGCGGGAGATTGCCCACGGGGAGGGTGCCCAGGCGCTCTGGGAGGGAAAGGCCTTCCGGAATTTCTCCAGCAACGACTACATGGGCGTGGGGGGAAATCTGGCGTGGCGCCGGGAATTCTATGCGCAATATCCTGACGGGGCCTCCCCGGAGCTGGCCCAGTCCTGCACCTCCTCCCGTCTGCTGACAGGGAACACGCCGGCCTACCGGCGCCTGGAGGAGACCCTTTCCCAGAGGTATGGCGGGCGGTCCGCCCTGGTCTTCAACAGCGGATACCATGCCAACATCGGCATCCTGCCGGCCCTCTCCGACAAGGAGGATCTGATTCTCTCCGACAAGCTGAACCACGCCAGCATCATCGACGGCATGAGGCTCTGCGAGGCCCCGTTTCGCCGGTACCGCCACAACGACATGGAACATCTCCGGGAACTGCTGAACCGACTCCGGGGCACTTGCCGGCGCCTCTTCCTGGTGACGGAATCGGTCTTCAGCATGGACGGCGATTCCGCTCCCCTGGCAGAGCTGGTGGCCCTCAAGGAGGAGTTCGGCGCCATTCTTGTGGTGGATGAAGCTCACGCCGTGGGGGTGCGGGGACCTGACGGCGCCGGCCTGGCGGCGGAACTGGGGCTGGCCTCCAGAGTGGATGTGCTGGTGGGCACCTTCGGCAAGGCCTTCGGATCCACCGGCGCCTACGCTATCATGGATCCTGTACTGAAGGAATATCTGGTGAATCGGGCCAGATCTCTGATTTTCACCACGGGGCTGCCCCCTGTGGTGCTGAACTGGAGCGACTTCGTCCTGCGCCACTTCTCCCAGCTGGAGGAGGAGCGGAAGGCCCTGCTTCGGAAGGCGAAGCGACTCCGGGAACTCTTTCAGGCCCGGGGACTGGCCACGGGAGGCGACTCCCAGATTGTCCCGCTGATGGTAGGCGGCGACAAGGAGGCCTGCCAGCTGGCGGAAGCCTATCAGCGGGAGGGGATCCTGGTCTTTCCCATCCGGCATCCCACGGTGCCCCGGGGAACAGCCCGTCTCCGCTTCTCCCTCTCCGCCGCCCTGGACTGGGAGGATGTGGAGAGGGCAGGGAGGGTAAGCCTGTGAAGAGTCTCCACATCCCTTCCCCGGCAGGAAGCGCGCCCAGGGGAACCATCCTCTTCTTTACCGGCTGGGGCATGGATCCTGCCGCCACCCGGCATCTCTCCCAGGGGGAATACGATTTGCGGATCTTCTGGGGGTATGCCGATCTTCCCGCCAGCCTGCCGCCGGAGGCAGGGGAGTGCGTGCTGGTGGCCTGGTCCCTGGGGGTCTGGGCCGCCGGGCAGCTGGATTGGTCGGCCTGGCATCTTCGGTCTGGCCTTGCCTTGAATGGCACCCTGGAGCCTCAGAGCGAGGCCTGGGGCATCCCGCCGAATATCTTCCGGGGAACGGTGGAAAACTGGGGACTGCCCAGAGCCCGGGAACGCTTTCTGGCCCGCATGACCGGCAGTGTCCAGGCGGCGAAGGCCTTCCCCGGGGGAGAACGCACTCCGGAAGACCAGCAGGCGGAACTGGCGGCCATCTCCCGGGGCTGCCAGGAAAACCCCGCTCTTCGCCCCTCTCCCTTCACACAGGCGGTGGTGGGCACGGAGGACCGCATCTTTCCCCCGGAGGCCCAGAAGAATGCCTGGCAAAAAGCGGGAGTCCCGGTCAAGGAACTCCCCCTGGCCCACGACTGCCTCCGTTCGTTCTCTTCCTGGGAGGAGGTACTGCGCCTTGGCTGACATCCTGCCCGATAAAAATCTGGTGCGTCTGCGCTTCGCCCGAAGCCTGGATTCCTATGACCAGGCGGCGGAGGTGCAGGCCTCCATGGCCTCCGCCCTCATGGATACCCTGACGACGCTGGCCGGCACCGAATTCCCCCGGGTGCTGGAGGCGGGATGCGGCACCGGTGTCCTCACCACACAGCTGGAACAGACCCTCCACTATCAGGAACTGCTCCTGGTGGATCTGGTGCCGGAATGCGGACGATTCCACCAGAACCGCCCCCGAAGCCGCTTCCTGGCGGGGGACATGGAGAGCCTGACTCTGCCGCCGAACGTGGATCTGTGCGTCAGCAATGCGGTCTTCCAGTGGTTCAGCCACCCGGCCGACTTCCTGGCACGCCTGGCGCAGGCGCTGCGCCCCGGGGGAATTCTGGCGTTCACCACCTTCGGCCCCCAGAATCTCCAGGAAGTGGCCGCCCTGACTGGCCGGGGACTGACATACCCTGCCCGGGAAAAGTGGGAGGAGATGCTCCGCCAGGCAGGATATGCCATCCTCCACCAGTCGGAGTCCCTCCGCCCCATGGTCTTCTCCCGGCCCGAGGATGTGCTGAGGCACCTGAAAGCCACGGGGGTCACCGCCACCGGCAAGGGGGAGGCCCCCTGGAACCGCAGCAGAATCCAGGGATTCCGGGAGGAGTATGCCCGCCGCTTCCCGGCCCCCGGCGGCAATGTCCGCCTGACCTATCATCCCCTCCTCTTCCTGGCCCGGCGCCAGGCTCTCTAGGATTCCTGCCCCTTTCCGGAAAACGGGGGTATGATTCCTGACAATTCAGGACAAAATTTTCCTAAAAATCCGGGAAAATCCAGGAAAACCCCGTTTGCTTCATTATAGTATCGTGGCAATGGCCCGAACAGGGAAGCAGAGTCCGGTTTCCTGCAGGGGCTGACCCGTGCGGCGGGGACGCCGCAGGGCATCCCTTCGTCGGTCAGGAGTGAATTCAACCCCAAAAGGATCCCCCCCCCTATGGTGAACGAGTACATTGCCCAGTTTATGGAGTCCTTCCCCCACGAGGCGTTGACCTTCAACGACGTCTCCATGGAGGTCTATTATGCGGATTTCCTTCCCGGAGAGGCCAGGACGAATTCCCAGTTCAGCCGAAATATCTCCCTGAATCTCCCCTTCATCTCCGCCGCCATGGACACGGTCACCGAGCACCGCATGGCCATCGCCATGGCCAAGCTGGGCGGTCTGGGCGTCATCCACAAGAATCTCCCCCCCGCCAAACAGGCCGCGGAAGCCGCCGCCGTGAAGCACTATCTCAACGGCGTCATCGAACGCCCCGTGACCTTCCAGAAAGGACAGAAGGTCTACGAGATCATCGCCGAACGCAGCAATAAGGACTACAAGTTCAGCGGATTCCCCATCCTGGACGAGGAGGGACGCCTCTGCGGACTGTTCACCCATCGGGATCTGAAGTTCATCACCGACTACAATGTCCCCGTGGAATCCGTGATGACCACCCAGCTGGTCACCGCCCCCAAGGGAACCGACATGACCCGGGCCCTGGCCCTGATGATGGAGCACAAGGTGGGCAAGCTGCCTCTGGTGGATGAGCAGGGACGCCTGGCGGGCCTCTACAGCCTCCAGGATGTGCGCACCCTCCTGGACAAGATGGAGCCCAACTACAACCGGGATGCCCAGCATCGCCTCCGGGTGGCCGCCGCCGTGGGAATCTACGAGGAGGAGCGCATCGAGGCCCTGGTCCGCGCCGGCACGGACGCCCTGATCGTGGACTCCGCCCACGGCCACTCCAAGAATGTCATGGAGACGGTCCGGGAGATCAAGCGCCAGTATCCCCAGGTGGATGTGGTGGCGGGAAATGTCTGCACCACGGAAGGCGCCCGGGCCATGCTGGAATGCGGCGCGGACGCCGTGAAGGTGGGCATCGGACCCGGCTCCATCTGCACCACCCGTGTGGTGGCGGGTGTGGGCATCCCCCAGCTGACCGCCATCTACAACGCCTACAAGGGCGTGGGAGAGGAGATCCCCATTATCGCCGACGGCGGCATCGCCCACTCCGGTGACATCGCCAAGGCGCTGGCCGTGGGGGCCAGCAACGTGATGATGGGCTCCGCCCTGGCCGGCACCGAGGAGTGCCCCGGCGAGCGTATCCTCCACCAGGGCCGCACCTATGTGATCTACCGGGGCATGGGATCTCTGGATGCCATGCGCCACGGCAAGGGATCCCGGGAACGCTACGGCGTCTCCGCCGAGACCGCCGAGTCCCGTCTGGTGCCCCAGGGCATCGAAGGCATGATCCCCTTCCGGGGCTCCGTGGCAGACGTGGTGAACCAGTATGCCGGAGGACTCCGCTTCTCCCTGGGCTATCTGGGCGCCCGCACCATCCCCGAACTCCAGCAGCATGCCCGCTTCTGGCGGGTGAGCGCCGCCGGTCTCCAGGAGGCCCATCCCCACAATGTGATCATGCAGAAGGACGCCCCCAACTACTCCGCCTCCTGATCCCCCCTCCGCTGTCTCTTGCGCCCGTCCCCCCCCCATTCCGGAGGAGACGGGCTTTTTTGTGACAGGAGAGGGGGTGCTGTCGGAAAAAAATGCCGGGAATGGCTTGAATTGCGGAGAAAAAAAAGTATGTTAGCGGATATAACTCTTTTGCCCCTCCTTCCCCGGGAGGTGGGGGCGTGTTCCATGACCCCGGCATGGGAGCCTCCACCCCTCGGAATCCTTTAGAGACATGGCCAAAAACGAACGCTTTCTCAGTGTTGATATCGGCGCCGCCGCCATTAAAATGGGCGAATTCGAATTCGACCAGACCGGCGGAATGCGGATGATCAACTTCGCCCACCGCGAATACGAGGAGGAAATCTCCGAGGACAACCGGATTCGCGTGATCGAGGGCGTGCTGCGGCAGATGCTGCTGGAGGCGAATATCCATACCTCCCGCACCATGCTCTCCATCTCCGGACAGACTGCCCTGATCCGCTTCGGACAGCTGAACAACCTGAAGAACGATAAGAAGCAGATCCGGCAGCTGGCGGAGTTCGAGGCCACCAGAAATCTCCCCTTCCCCCTGGATCAGATCAGCATGGACTTCCAGCTGATCGCCAGCAATGACGAGTCCCTGGACACCATGGACGTGCTCTCCGTGGTGGTGAAGAAGGATATCGTGGAGCAGATCGTCCAGGCCGTCCGACGGGTGGGCCTGGCGCCTCAGCTGGTGGATGTAGCTCCCGTGGCCTGCTACAATGCGGCCCGAGCCAACGGACTGGGAGGCGACGGATGCGTGGTGCTGGTCTCCATCGGCGGACGCTCTACCAACCTGATGTTCCTGGAAGGAAACCGCTTCTACGCCAGAACCATCCCCATCGCCGGACATAGCATCACCCAGCAGATCGCCAGGAAGTTCTCTATCGGACAGCCCGAGGCCGAGGAGCTGAAGCGCCGCCACGGGTTTGTGGCCCGAAGCGAGGAGGACGCCGGCAACGAGACCAGCGGAGATGTCTCCAAGATCGTCCGCCAGGTCATGATGCGCCTCTTCGGCGAAATCAGCCGCTCCATCTCCATCTACAAGACCCAGCAGCATGGCAGCGACCCCGTGAAGGTCTATCTCACCGGCGGTTCCACCATCCTGACCTATTGCGACCAGTTCTTCGCCGAGAAGTTCGCTCTCCCCGTGGAATACTTCAATCCCCTGGGATGCATCGCCCTGGATTCCGCCATCGACCGCCAGCGCCTCTCCGAGGTGGCCCATACCTTCAGTGAAGTGGTGGGTCTGGCCCTGCGCTACTCCTCCACCTGCCCTGTGGAAATCAACCTCCTCCCCAAGGAGGTGGCCAGCCAGCAGTCCCTGCGCTACAAGAAACCCTATTTCGTGGGCTCCATGTTCACCCTCTTGGTGATGTTCTTCCTGATTGACCAGGGAATGGTCCAGGCGAAGAAGCAGACCCTGGACCAGAAGGCGGAGTTTCAGGCAGTGCAGACCCGCTACAAAACCGCCTACGAGGAAATCAAGCAGGCGGTAGGCGAGGCGGAAGGCGCCCTGAGCCAGGTGGCGGACCAGAAGGGCTTCCTCCTGCAGCGGGCCAAGTGGCCCATGATCCTTTCGGAGATTTTCCGCGCCCGCCCGGATAATGTGTGGATCGATTCCATCGAGCCGGTCTTTGGAGACCTCCCCGCCATCGAACAGCTGAGTATCGTGGAGGAGGAAGGCAGTGCCACCGGCGGCGATGACATGTTCAGCATGGGCGATATGGGAAGCAACTCCATGTCCATGTCCATGTCCATGGACGGCGACGCCGATATGTTCGGCTCCAGTTTCGGCTCCAATCTGCCCTCCCTCACCACCATCGGAGGCGTGAATATCCAGGCCCACACCATCCGCCAGAAGGGCGACTCCTTCGGAACGGATCCGGTCCTGGCCGATGAACCCAAATACCCCTTCGAGGTGCCCGAGAAGGAGGCGCCGGAGGAACCGGAGGACGAGGAACCCCAGTACGATGACGAGGGCAATGAGATTGCCCGCACCCCCGCCGGGCCGGAGCTTCAGGATCAGTCCGGGGAATTGCTCTTCGTCCGGAACCTGAAGAAGTCTCAGCTCTTCAGCGCCGAGGAGGAGTACACCGGCGTGGTCTCCATCCAGAAGAGCGAGTATCTGGAGAACGGAAACGACTTCCAGATCCAGCTGAAGTTCAATGTCCTGGTGGAAGCCTATCCCTGGGATCAGGCCAAGACCTCCACCGGCGGTATGAGCGCTCCCAGAGGAGGAATGAACTAATCCCCCTTTCCCCGCTGCCAACCGCCGTCCCTCTCCCTTCCCGACTTTCCCAGGAGCCTGTCAAGAGCCCCTTTCCTTACCTTTCTCTCTTTCTCAGCCATGGACATTCTTAAAAAACATTGGGGAATTCTTCTGTGTGCGTTGATATTCCTCGTTTTGCTTGGAGTCATCCTTTGGCATACCTATGCGACCCGGCAGGAAATTGTGAAGGAGAAGGCGGAGATTGAAAGCCTGAAGTCCTGGATCGACACCGTGAACCGCTCCGGCTGGAAGCTGGAGAAGAATAGCAACGGAGAATTGGAGAACTCCTCCATTGCCGAACGGAACCGCCAGACGGCCGTGGATTTCCAGGAGAACATGCGGGCGGAACTCAGCCGCCGCTTCTCCATCCGCCCCATGCTCCCCCGCACTTCCAGCCAGGCCAGGGATATGCTGGATGCCCAGCTGGCGGCCATCACCCGGCTGGCTCTGGTGGACTACAAGATGGACTTCCAGGGAACCATCGGC
Organism: Lentisphaeria bacterium; assembly: GCA_016302315.1. Classification (GTDB taxonomy): domain Bacteria; phylum Verrucomicrobiota; class Lentisphaeria; order Oligosphaerales; family Oligosphaeraceae; genus UBA1724. The sequence goes on along the minus strand of JAEDNW010000014.1, from coordinate 5,206 downwards.
GGCAAGCTGGCGGAGACCAACAGCGACAACAAGCCCATCATCGAACAGGATTTCCTGCCCATCTTCCGCCAGCTGGAGATCTATCGGGAAATGGTGGATCTTCTGGGACGCTCCGGGGTGAAGCGGGTCCAGGACCTGAACTTCCCCCGCTCCCTGCTGACGGAGGAGGGAGACGGGTATACGGTGACCCCCATCGTGGTCTCTCTCTCCGCTTCCCCCGCTGTCCTCCAGAACTTCCTGAACCGGGTCTCACAGGATCCCAACTACCTCTTCATCATCCGCAATCTCTCCTTCTATGACGAGGCGGCGGAATCCCCGGCCGAGGAATATACCCAGATCGCCCTGCTGAAGCGCCAGGCTCTACTGGCCAAGCAGGCCGCTACCCTGGGCGGCGGAACCGGGCGGGAAGGAACCATGGGCGCCGCCGCTCCCGCCGGACGCGGCCGCAGCCGTAATGCCGAGCCTTCCCGCCGCACCACCCGGTCCACCACCGGACGGGAAGCCTCCAGCCCCACGGCCAGCCGCCGCACTGCCCGGGGAGGCGCAGGCGCCATGACGGGAATGGAGGGAATCCAAAGCATGGCCAATTTGGATGAGTCTCTCCTCACCTATGAGGAGCCCAAGAGACAGGATAACCTCGTCTTCCGCGTTCCCCGGAGCATCCAGGCGGAAATCAGCCTGGATCTCATCGAGTTCAAAGTCCCCGAGGAAGAGGAATAAAGACGGCACCGGACACGGCGGAAGAACATTCCCTGCAACGACGGACATTTTCCAATCCAGAAGACTAAGGAAAGGATAAACAGTGGACTTCATCATTCGACATTACGAGAAGCTGATCCTGGTGAGCTGCTTGCTCCTGCTCCTCTTTAGCCAGAAATTTGTCTCCAAGTCCCAGGACGAGACCCGTCGGGAGACCCTTAAGGCCAAGGAGGAGGCCAAGACAGCCATCCGCTGCGATAACCTCCTGGATGAGCTGGCTGCCGAAAGCTTCGAGGGGTTGGATGTGGTCCTTGAAGCCCCCGAGACAAGGGTGGAATTGACCAGGTCCCCCAATGGCGGAGACGCTGTGGGACTCCTGGAGGGGGGAAAGGTGATTATTTGTAAAAACCCCAAGTGTGGTTATATTCTCCCCTACTCTGTCGATACCTGCCCGGAATGCAATACCGTGCAGGAGAAAATCGGCCCGGAAATGCCCCCCGAATACGACCTGGATCAGGACGGCATTCCCGATGTCTTTGAAAAGGAAACCACGTTCCTTCATTACCGCTACCGCTTCGATGCCATGCTCGACCATGATCAGGATGGATTCCTGAATCTGGAAGAGTATCGGGCGGGGACGGACATGGAGGATCCCGAAAGCGTTCCCCCCCTGGCTTACCTCCTCCGGGTGGAATCCGCTGCCCCGGAAACCCTGCCTGTGGTGCTGACTGACGTGAGGCGCCGCGATCCCAGTGATGTGTCTACCTGGGGGGCTTATTTTAGCTTGGACGGGAAGAAACGGGTGCGAGTGGGGGGTGCCGTTCCTGGCATGGCGGGCTTCACCGTCAAGTCCATGGATGAGGATTCCGTCACCATCACCAACAAGGACGAGACGGAGACCTACACCATGAAGGTGAAGGAAACCGTCTACAAGAAGTCGGCCATCGTCATCCGTCTCCGCTACCTGGGCAATCACGTCTTCGGCAGCCGTCCGGTGAACATGACTCTGGAAAAGCTGGAGGAATACGTCAAGCGTGCGGAGGAATCCGCCAAGGGCGGTCCTCAGCAGATGGGTGGCCGTCAGGCGGCTCCCGCCATGCGGGGCGGCATGGCCCCTCAGGGCAATGCCATGGGCGGCGGAATGCAGGGCAATGCCGCAGCCACGGTGATGGATCCCCAGATCATCTTCACCGTGCAGCCCGGGGATGTCTTCCCCCTGGTGAAGCAGCGCGGCAATGGCGCCACTGCCATGGGCGGCATGGGCGGCATGGGTGGCGGCATGAACACCAGCGCCTTCTCCTTTGAGGAGGAGACCGGCCCCATCGTGGAATACTACCAGGTTCAGGAACTGGGAAGTTCCGCCACGCCGGAGGGTTCTCCCGTGGTAAGCGTGGTGCAGGTGACGGATTTGGGTGTCCCCGTCAATGGCGTGGTCATCCCTCTGGTGGAGCTGGACAAGACTCCCTACAATCCCTACAGCACTCCCTCCGAGGCTCCCAATCACGATTTCCTTCCTCCCACCATGAACAATGCCGGTGGCATGGGCATGGGCATGAACGGGGCAGGCTTCTAACGCAGCTTCCTTTGCGAAAGGCATCTCTCCCGCCAAGGGAGGGCAGAGGATCCGGAAGATGAGACGGCGGACCGCTCGTTCTCCCCGTGGGAGAGCGGGTTCCCCGGATTCCGCAGGATCTTCTGCAAAGGTGCGGAAGAGACACTTTTCAATTTGAATTCTAAATCAAGACAAACGCCCAACCTGAACGGTGGCATAAGTCCTAGCCATTCCCTGGTACGGACAGAGCCCTTAGAGTCCATGATTAAGCAAACGAAAATCCACGAACTCCGGAGTTCCTTGCGCATCCTGCTTGGTGCCATCTTCCTTCTGGCCATGGCGCCGGCTACTCTCCGGGCACAGGAAAATCAGGCTGCCTCTCCCGTTGCGGAGGATGCGGAGATTGAAGCCCAGGAACTGGAGCTTCTGCAGGCTGAGCTGGATCAGCAGCTGGAACCCCAGGAGGGCGAAAGCCTCGGCGAGAGAATTGTGAAGCTCCGTGATGTGGAAGCCGACAAGAAGCTGGCCAAGGTGGAGAGCAATATCCGGAAGATGACCGAACAGGTCCAGGAGATCCAGAAGGCCCTGGATGAGGTGGATCTGGTCAAGGCCAAGGAACTCCTGGATCAGGACAGACTCCAGCAGAAGTGGAATATCCTGGGTCTCAACGGGGATTGCAAGACCATCATCACCCAGATGCGGATTCCCGAGGACTACGAGAAGCTGGTGGACGAGCAGCTGCAGAAGCTGGAGCAGTGCGACAAGGAAGTCACTGCCGTCGGCACCACTCTGGATGCCCTGAATGCCCGCCTCAGCAACCTGGTGGCCACCGCCGAGCGGGATTCCGAGAGCGCTTCCACCAAGGTGAAGCTGAATGGGGCGAAAGACGCCCTCTCCAAGGCCAACAGCCACTACGCCTCCGCCGCCGCTGTCTATAGCGAAGGTCATCTGGAGCGCGCCAAGGAAGAGTGCTTCTCCGCTCAGCAGTCTCTTATCGAGGCCACCAACATCCTGGTGCAGATGAAGGATCAGAGTAAGCAGGCGGATCAGGAAGTGGTGAAGTCTCTGCGGGAGTCCGCTTCCCTGCGCCTCCGCCTCCACTCCCGTCTGGCGGAAGTCTTCTCCCTCATGGGCCAGAAGAACCAGGAAGAGGGTGAGAACTATCTCTCCGTGGCCATGCTGGAGCAGAAGATTGCCCTGGCCAGCACCGAGGAGAAGGCCCGGGAGGCCATGGACGAATTTGCCGACTGCATCAGCGCTTTCGGTCTGGAAGACCACTTCAACACCGAGATCGAGCTCCTGAACAACTGCGCCCAGTCCGACTACATCATGGATGCCCGGGACGAGGATCGGCTGAAGAAGCAGATCGACACCCTGGACAGCATCAAGCAGGAAGTGAGTGTCCAGGCTCTGACCTCCGTGGGCGAGCTGATCCCCGACCTGAAGGATCATGACCAGGAAGTGCGGGTCGCCCTGAAGTCCGGCCAGGTCTATCTCCAGAACGGCCGCTATGCCCAGGCCCGGGAATGCTTCGAGCAGGCTCTGGTGCTGGATCCCTATTGCCTGGCCGCCATCCGCGCCCTGGCGAAGATCGACGAGACCATGGAGTCCGCCGCCAACGAGAAGCTGGAGACCCTGCTGAAGGATCGCATGGCGGAAGTCCGCTGGAAGTGGTCTGACCCCGTCACCCCCCTGATGCAGGGCGCTGCGGATTTCTCCACCACCCAGACCATCCGGAAGAACGACGACATCCAGGGAATCAACAAGCGGCTGGATGAAATCCACATCCAGAATCTGGTGATTGACAATGAGACCCTGAAGGACGTGCTGACGGAGATCCTGCCCCGGGAAATCAAGAAGGCCGATCCCGATGGCGTGGGGATCAACATTGTTCCCATGCTGGTTCCCATGGCGGATGCCGGTATGCCTGGATACACTCCCGATGGTTACCAGGCGAACAGCGAGGGCGGCAGTGGCATGGTCGGCGCCACCGGCGGTGCCTCCTACAGCAACTCTGGCATGGCTGGCGGCATGAGCGCTCCCGCGGCTCCCAGCTACGGCGGTGGCATGAATGCCGGCATGGGCATGGGTGGTGGCTACAACGCCGTGGGCGGCTACAACATGAATGGTGGCATGGGCATGGATCCCAACGCCATGGGCGCCAATCCCTACGGCGGTGACTTCGGCAACTACGGCACCAACCCTGCCGGCGCCACCGGTATGGCCACCGGGGAAAGCCTGGAGGAAAAGCTGGTGAACCTGAACCTCACCAACATCACCCCCCGGGAAGTCCTGGACTACCTCTCCTGGCAGTTCGGTCTCCGCATCCGCAATGCCGAGTCCTCTGTCATCGTGGCCCACAAGATGATCGAGATGGATCCCATGGAGACCCGCTTCTACAACATCGAGGCCGGTGTCTTCGATTCTCCCAGAACCCGGAAAAAGATGTCCTCTCTCTCCTCCCCCGTCGGCGATGACGATGACGACGACGACGATGATGATGATGACGACGACGATGATGACGATGACGACGACAATTCCGATGAGCAAACGCCCTTCGGCTCTTCCTCCAAGAAGGGCGGCGGTACATTCTACAGCGCCGAGAGCATCTTCCGGGCCATGGGTGTTCCCATGCCCATGGGCGCCAGCATCTGCTACTATCCTAAGACCGGTCGTCTGGTGGTGCACCACACCATCGAGCAGCAGCGGGTCATCAAGCGGATCCTGGAAGAGATCAACAAGATCCCCCGCCTGGTCTCCATCGAGTCCAAGTTCGTGGAAATCGAGCAGACCGATCTGAACACTCTGGGCTTCGAGTGGTCCTTCGAGGGCGGTGGTGTCTCCTATCGTCCTGCCTCCAACGGCGTTGACCACGGCCTCATCAATGGCCACGGCGGTGTCCGCACGGGTGACTTCATGATGGGCCTGGGAAGCCAGACCGCCTCCGGCAACATC
>JAEDNW010000013.1:0-28006 GCA_016302315.1 Lentisphaeria bacterium | reverse complement strand
CCTAGATGCGGGTGCCTTTTCCCTTGCTGAAGGCGCGCTTACTTTTTCAAGCTACGGGACAAAATAGGACAATGCCGACAACCAAGGCCAGGGCTAAAAACTCTAGAGGGGCTAGAGAGTCTAGAGGCGCTAGAGGCGCCGGGGGGGGGACGCTACGCTTCACCCCCGTCACCAAGGCCTGTCCTGCCACCCCTGCGGGGTTCAGGAGGATCCCCCCCCCTCCCCCGCAAGCGGGGGGGGGCTAGAGGTTCTAGGGATCTAGAGATTTAAGGGGAATTGGTCCAGCAGTTTCTGGACTTCCTCGGGGGTATCGACGTCGCAGATTTTTTGATAGAGATCCTGGCACTGGGCCAGGTCAAGGCGAGCCACCTTTTCCCGGATCGCGGGGATAGCCACAGGGTTCATGGAGAAATTTCGGAGGCCGGCGCCCAGGAGGGCCGGAAGCACAGAGAGATTTCCGGCCATTTCTCCGCAGATTTCCAAGTCCTTTTCCGGGTACTTTGCCATAATCCGGCAGATATCTCCCAGAAGGCGCAGGACGATGGGATGGCACTGCTGATACCACTGCTTCACCCGTCCATTTCCCCGGTCCACGGCAAAGAGATACTGGACCAGGTCATTGGTGCCGATACTGGCGAAATCCACGTGGGGCAGAAGGCGTTCCAGAGAGAGGACGGCACTGGGGGTTTCCAGCATCATGCCGATGGGGGGGCATCCGTAGGGGATGCCGTCGGCCTTCAGGGAATCCATGGCTTCCTGCACCAGTGCCTTGATGCGCTGGAGGTCTCCCATGTCGGAGACCATGGGGAAGAGCAGCTTCACGTTGCCGGAGGTGCAGGTGCGCAGGATCGCCCGGAGGTGGGTGCGGGCGAACTCCGGATTGGTCAGCAGGAAGCGGAGGCCCCGCCATCCCAGGGAAGGATTCAGCTCGTTGTCCCACTGAATGTAGGAGAGGGGTTTGTCTCCTCCGATGTCCAGGGCACGGATCACCACCCGGGCTCCGTGGGAACCCTCCACCAGGCGATGGAGCACCCGGTATTGGGTCTCCTCGTCGGGCATGGCATTGCGGATGAGGAACATGAACTCCGTCCGATAGAGTCCCACCTCCCGCACCCCCGCCGCATGGAGGGCAGGGACTTCGCTGAACAGAGTCACATTTCCCCGGAGATGGACCACCGTGCCGTCCTGGGTGGCGGGGGCGTCGTCCACGGCCGGATCTTCGGCATCCTGGTCAGCATCCCGCCGGCTGGTCTGGAGCGCCAGGGCATACTGATCCAGCAACTCCTTGGCGGGATTGATGTAGCAGAGTCCGGCCTGGCAATCCACCAGGATGGTATCCTGAATGGTGACCTGTTCCTGGATGGCGGGCACATCCACCATCATGGGGATGCGCAGGGCCCGGGCCAGGATGGCCGTGTGGCTGGTGGGGCCGCCGGTTTCGCAGACGATGCCCCGCACCCGTTTCAGGGGGGCGGAAAGGAACTGGGAGGGGAAGAGTTCCCGGGCCACCAGGACAATGGGGGTGTCGTCGTCCTGGGGGAGACTGTGTTCGGGCACATGGCCCCGGGTGGCGTTGCGGGTGGCTTCCATCAACCGGAGAAGCACATCCTGCACATCCAGCAGGCGCTCCCGGAGATACTGATCCTGGATTTGCTGGAACTCCTCCTGGAAGGAGGCGGAGGCCATGGAGAGGGCGGAAGGCAGGGTCAGCCCCTCCTGCAGGAACTTCTCGATGCGGTCCAGGAGGGTGGGATCCTCCAGCAGACTCTCATACATGGGGAAGATCTTCTCGTCGGCCTCGGTGAGCACATCCCGGATTTGGCGGGCGCTGGCTTGGAGGGATTCCCGCACATCCACCACGGCTTCCCGCAGGCGCTGACGTTCCCCGGCCAAGTCGTCGGTCCGGGTGAGTCGGGCTTCCTTCAGGACTTCATCTCCCGCCAGAATCAGACAGCGTCCATGGCAGACCCCCGGCACAAGGGGCGTGCCGCTTTGGAAAAGGATGCCATTTCCGGGCGGTGGGGAATAGGAGGTAGAATCGGAACCCGTCTGCATGGAAAAGAGAGGGGAGGCGTTCGGAGGGGGGGGGAATCCTGGAACCCGGTCCCAGGCGCCGTTCCCTGGGGGAGTCGGGTCTGGGGGGGGGTAGGGAAAAAGATGGACAGGACGATAAGCCAGATTCTGTGCGCCCCGGGATTCGCACCCAGGACCGGCGACCATTCATCTAACGCGACCGATACCCGGAACTGTGCTTGCGCATGGCGCGGGCCGCGCCTCGTTCCCTATTTGGTCTTGCACCGGAAGGGGCTTGCCTTGCCGTCATCCCTTGCGAAATGACGCGGTGGGCTCTTACTCCACCGTTTCACCCTTGCCGAGAAAAGCCTTGCGGCATCCCCCGGCGGTCTCTTCTCTGTTGCGCTATCCTGACCACGGGGTCTCCCCGTGATACCCGGCCTTTCAACCGGGCTTCCTGCCCTGCGGTGTCTGGACTTTCCTCCCCGGAAGAAAATGCATTCCCCCGGAGCGGCCGCCTGTCGCTGTCCACAAGGGCTTAATATAATTCAGGGCACAATGCCCGGACCTGTTCTCCGGGCGGGTTTACCAGGCTTCCCCCCCTCCCGAAGACGGAACCGGAACCCCCTGCCCTGTGATTTCCCCCAGGGGGTTCCTTCTTGTCTTCCTGATGCCAGGGCTTATGCCTGGGGAGGAAGTTTGGCCAGAGCTTCCTGGATTTCGGCATCCGTGGGCACGTAGTCCTGCATGACGCCGTCGTTGAACTTGCCGTAGGCCACCATGTCGAAGTATCCCGTTCCGGAGAGTCCGAAGAGGATGGTTTCAGCCTTCCCTTCCCTCTTGCAGCGGAGAGCCTCCTGGATAGCGCCGTAGATGGCGTGTCCGCTTTCGGGAGCGGGGAGGATTCCCTCGGTGCGGGCGAAGGTGCGGGCCGCCTCGAAGACCTGGGTCTGGGAGACCGCCATGGCCTCCAGGATGCCCTGGTCATGGAGTTCGGAAAGCATGGTGCTCATGCCGTGGTAGCGGAGTCCGCCGGCGTGGATGGTGGCGGGCATATAGGAGGCGCCCAGGGTATACATCTTGGCCAGGGGGCAGACCCGTCCGGTGTCGCAGAAGTCGTAGGCATAGCGTCCCCGGGTGAGGGAGGGGCAGGCCACGGGTTCCACCGCCACATAGCGGCTCTTCCGGATGCCCTTGAGGTAATCCGCCACGAAGGGGGAGATCAGTCCGCCCAGATTGGAGCCGCCACCGGCGCATCCCACAATCACGTCGGGATAGATATCGTACTTCTCCATAGCCTTCTTGGCCTCCATGCCGATGATGGTCTGGTGCATCAGGACCTGGTTCAGCACGGAACCCAGGACATACCGGTATCCCGGGGTGGTGACGGCACGCTCCACGGCCTCGGAGATGGCGCACCCCAGGCTCCCGGAGGTGCCGGGATTCTCCGCCAGGATCTTCCGGCCGATTTCCGTGGTTTCGGAGGGGGACGGGGTCACGTCGGCGCCGTAGGTGCGCATCACTTCCCGGCGGTGGGGCTTCTGCTCATAGGAGCACTTCACCATGAAGACATGGCAGTCCAGATGGAAGAAGGCGCAGGCCATGGAAAGGGCGGTGCCCCACTGCCCCGCTCCGGTTTCGGTGGTGACGCCCTTCAGGCCCTGGGCCTTGGCGTAGTAGGCCTGGGGCACGGCGGAGTTCAGCTTATGGCTGCCGGAGGTGTTGTTGCCCTCGAATTTGTAGTAAATATGGGCGGGGGTGTCCAGGGCCTTTTCCAGGAAATAGGCGCGCACCAGCGGCGAGGGCCGGAACATCTTGTAGAAGTCGAAGACGGGCTGGGGGATGGGGATGAACTCGTGCTCTTCGTCCAGCTCCTGCTTGGCCAGTTCCTCGCAGAAGACCTGGGAGAGTTCGGCCAGAGTCATGGGCTCGTGGGTGGCGGGATTCAGCAGGGGAGCGCATTTGCCCGGCATCAAAGCCCGGAGATTGTACCAGGAAGTGGGCAGCTCCTCTTCCGAGAGATAGGTCTTGTAGGGAATTTCGCGAGACATGTGGGGGACTCCTTGATGTTGCAGTGGGGAAATTTCGGGGAAAGGGGCAGAGGGAGGAAAACAAGAAAGCCGGGGCGACGGCGAACTGTGGCTCCGTCACTCCGGCTTTTCTTCGTTTGCGGGATGTATGGAGGAAGGCAGAGGGGGAAGATTTCTCACGCTCTGTCCTCCGCCACAACCTTCACGCCTCTCCCTGCGTTCCCGTCAACAAAGACCGGTGGTGACGGAGCTACGCCACCACCAGTAGAAGTCAACAGGATGATAGGAGAGATAATGCATGGTTCTCTGCAGGGGAAAAGGATTGGGCTTAAGATAAGCAATCCCCTTTCTTTTTCCAGCAGGAAAAGAGGGGGAAAAATCCACTTTTTCCCGAAGCGGGGGGGGATTTTTCTAGAACATCTTCTGGCGGACGATGGTGCTGTCCCGCTGGGGTCCCACGGAGACGATGCCCACGGGGGCGCCGGCGATTTCCCCGATGCGCTCCACGTATTTCTGGCAGTTGGGGGGCAGTTCCTGGAAGGTGCGGCACTGGGTGGTGTCGGCCATCCAGCCGGGGAGGGTCTCGTAGACGGGTTCCACTTCCCCCAGCACCTTCAGGCTGGCGGGGAATTCCTCCATGAGCTTTCCCTGGTAGCGATAGCCGGTGCAGACCTGGATTTCGGGGAAGGTATCCAGGATATCCAGGCGGGTCAGGGCGATGCAGTCCAGTCCGTTCAGCTGGACGGCGTAGCGGATCACCGCCAGATCCAGCCAGCCGCAGCGGCGGGGACGTCCCGTGGTGGCGCCATACTCGTGGGCGATTTCCCGGATGCGCTCCCCGGTGGCGTTGTTCAGCTCCGTGGGGAAGGGGCCCTCTCCCACCCGGGTGGCATAGGCCTTCACCACACCCACCACCTTGTGGATGCACTTCGGCCCGATGCCCAGCCCCACGCAGACCGCGCCGGAGGTGGGATGGGAACTGGTGACAAAGGGATAGGTGCCGTGGGAAAGATCCAGCATGGCGGCCTGGGCCCCCTCGAAGAGCACCTTCTTGTCCTGGGCAATGAGGCGGGAGACCAGGGCGCCGGTGTCGCAGACATAGGGGCGGAGGCGGTCGGCGTATCCGCAGTATTCCTGGTAGATGGGGTCGAATTCCAGAGGCTTCTCGCCGAAGGCATCCAGAATGCGGTTCTTCAGGGTCAGGACCTCCCGGAGTTCCCGGGCGAAGGCCTCCCGGTCCATCCAGGAGACCACCCGGATGCCGATGCGGTCGGCGGCGTCGGCGTAGCAGGGTCCGATGCCCCGTCCGGTGGTGCCCACCTTGCCGTCGCCCTTCAGCCGTTCCTGGAGTCCATCGAAGAGTTTGTGGTAGGGCATCACCACATGGGCGCGGTTGGAGATGCGGAGGCCCTCCCCGGTCTTGCCGGTGGCCTGGAGTTCCTCCAGTTCCTTCAGCAGGCAGACAGGATCCAGGACCACGTCGTTGCCGATGAGGCAGGTGCATCCCGGATAGAGGATGCCGGAGGGAAGCAGATGGAGTTTGTAGGTATGGTTATCGGCCACCACCGTATGGCCGGCATTGCTGCCGCCCTGGTAGCGGGCCACCACATCCGCCTGGGCGGCCAGGAAGTCCACAATTTTCCCTTTACCTTCATCCCCCCACTGGGTGCCGACGACGACGATGGTTGACATGATGGGTAGTATCCTCCAAGAAAGAGTGAATGAAAAAATGGGGAGGGGAGCCTAGCGGAGAGGCAGGGTGGTGCTTTTCCGGATTTCGCTCTTGATGGCCTGGCAGGTGTAGCCATCGGTATGGACCATGGAAGCCACCAGGGCCGCATCCGCGTGTCCCTCCTGGAAAGCGTCGATGAGGTGCTGTACCTTTCCCGCACCGCCGGAGGCGATCACGGGCACGGAGACCGCATCCGCCACCTTCCGGGTGATCTCCAGCTCATAGCCCTGGCGCACGCCATCGGTGTCGATGGCGTTGAGGCAGATTTCCCCGGCGCCCAGCTCCACGGCATGGCGGGCCCACTCCACCACGTCCCAGGAGGTGGGGGTGCGGTAGCCCTGGATGTAGACCTGGTAGCCGGAGGGGAACTCGGAGGAGACCCCCACCCGCTTGGCATCCAGCCCCAGCACCACGCACTGGCGGCCGAAGGCGTTGGCGCTTTCGGTGAGGATGGCGGGATTCTGGACCGCCAGGGAATTCAGGGAGACCTTGTCCGCCCCGGCCAGCAGGGCATTGCGCATATCCACGGCGGAGCGGATGCCGCCGCCCACACAGAAGGGGATGAAGACCCGGCGGGCGGCCTCCGCCACCATGTCCAGGTCGATGGGACGCCGCTCGGCGGAGGCGGTGATGTCGTAGAAGACCAGTTCATCGGCCCCGTCGCGGCAGTAGCGTTCCGCCAGTTCCCCCACATCGCCCACATCGACGTTGTTCTTGAACTTCACGCCCTTGGTGACCCGGCGGTTCTTTACATCCAGGCAGACGATGATTCGCTTCAGCAGCATGGCGCTATTCCTCCTCCCTGCCCTTCCATTCCAGGAAATTCCGGAAGAGGGCCAGGCCCCATTCCCCGGAGCGTTCCGGGTGGAACTGGGTGGCCACCAGGGGACCGCGCCCCGCCACAGAGCAGAAGTGGGTCCCGCCATATTCCGTGGTGCCCAGGCGGAGTCCCTCCGCCGCCGGATCGCAGTAGTACGAGTGGACGAAGTAGAAGGGGGTGTCCTGGGGGATGCCCCGGAAGACAGGGTGGCTCTCCTGGTGGAAATGCACCGCATTCCATCCCATTTCCGGGATCTTCAGGGTGGGATCCTGGGGGAAGGAGAAGCGGCGCACCCTCCCGGGAAGCATGCCCAGGGCCGGGACGCCTCCGTCCTCGTCGCTCCAGTCGAAGAGGAGCTGCATGCCGATGCAGATTCCCAGGATGGGGCGTCCGGCTTCCCAGGCCTTCCGGAGGAGGGTGTCGTATCCCCGGGCCTTCACGGCGGCCATGGCGCTTTTGGCGGAACCATCCCCGGGGAAGATCAGGGCGCCCTCCCCCAGGGCTTCGGCGGCGCAGGTGGCCATGCGGGGTTCCACCCCGAAGCGCTGGCAGGCCAGGCGCACGCTGGTGAGGTTTCCGGCGCCGTAGTCAAGAATCGTGACGGGTCCCATGGGCGGTCTCTACTCCCACTCGATGGTGCTTGGGGGTTTGGAGGTGATGTCCAGCACCACGCGATTGATGCCGCGCACCTCGTTGATGATGCGGTTGGAGACCCGGCGCAGCAGGCTGTCGGGGAGATTCACCCAGTCTGCCGTCATGCCGTCCTGGGATTCCACCACCCGGAGGGCCACCACATAGTCGTAGGTGCGCTGGTCCCCCATGACGCCCACGGAGCGCACGGGCAGGAAGACGCAGAAGGCCTGCCACACCTTGTAGTAGAAGCCCGCCTTCTTCACTTCCTCCACGAAGATGGCATCCGCCTCCCGGAGGAGATCCAGGGTGCGGCGGCTGACGGCCCCCAGATGGCGGACCCCCAGGCCGGGCCCCGGGAAGGGCTGGCGCAGAATCACCTCGTCCGGCAGCCCCAGGGTGCGGCCCACCTCCCGCACTTCATCCTTGAAGAGCTGGTTGAGGGGTTCCAGAAGCTTGAACTTCAGATCCTTGGGAAGGCCGCCCACATTGTGGTGGCTCTTGATCATGGCCGCCGGATTGCCGTTGATGGGCATGGACTCGATGACGTCGGGATAGGTGGTTCCCTGGGCCAGGAAGGTGGCGTCGTCCACGCTGCGGGCGGCGTCCGCAAAGACCTGGACGAACTCGTTGCCGATGACATGGCGCTTGGCCTCGGGCTCCTCCACCCCGTCCAGCTTCTCCAGGAAGCGGTCCGTGGCATCCACGTAGCGCAGATCCATCTGGAAGTTTCGTCCGAAGAGTTCCTGGACCCGTTCCGCCTCGTTCTTCCGGAGGAGGCCGTTGTTGACGAAGATGCAGGTCAGCTGTCTGCCGATGGCCTTGTGGATCAGGGCGGCGGCCACGCTGGAATCCACGCCGCCGGAGAGTCCCAGGATCACCCGTTCCTTCCCCACGGTCTCCCGGATGCGCTTCACGGAGTCCTCGATGAAGGAGGACATGTTCCACAGTCCGTGGCAGCCGCAGATTTCCAGGCAGAAATTGCGGATGATCTGGATGCCGTTGGGGGAGTGGACCACCTCGGGATGGAACTGGATGCCGTAGAGGGCCTTGCCTTTCAGCTGGCAGGCGGCGAACTCGCAGTTGTCGGTGACGGCCAGGGTCTCAATGGAGGAGGGCTCCATGGTCACCTTGTCCCCGTGGGACATCCAGACCACCTGCTCCGGATCCATACCCCGGAAGAGTTCGCTGGGCTTCTGGATGCGGAGAATGGCCCGGCCATATTCCCGTTCCGGGGCGGGGGAGACGGTGCCTCCCAGGTTCTTCACCAGGATCTGCATGCCGTAGCAGATGCCCAGCACCGGGATCCCCATCTCCAGGATGGCGGAATCCAGCTGGGGAGCACCCTCCTCGTAGACGCTGGCCGGGCCGCCGGAGAGGATGATCCCCCGGGGCTTCATGGCCGCCAGCTGCTCCGCCGTGGAGTTGCAGGGGACCACCTGGCTGAAAACGTGACATTCCCGGATGCGCCGGGCAATGAGCTGACTGTACTGAGAGCCAAAATCCAGAACCAGGATGGTCTCTTCTTGATGGGCGGACATGGGTGCTTCCTCCAATCTGAGGACGGGGCAAAAAAACAGGGGGGACAGGAACGGGGAAATCCCCCGGACTCTCGACTAAAGCTGGACGGCGTTGCCCGCCACGGCGCTGGCGGCATTGGCCTGGAGGAAGGGATCCACCACCTCCGCCAGGTACTCCCGCACCTGCTCCGGAGCACGCCCCACATATTTCTCGGGACGGAGGGTCTCTCCCAGATCCAGCTTCATGCCGGCGAAATGGGGATCCTTGGCCAGACGCTCCAGCAGGTCGTTCTCTCCGCCCTCCAGCTTCACGTGGGCGGCGGCGGCCTGGGCATTCTCCCGGATGACCTCGTGGAGTTCCTGGCGGTCGCCACCCGCCTTCACGCCGTCCATCATGATGTTCTCGGAGGCCATGAAGGGAAGTTCGGAGGCCAGACGCCGGGCGATGACCTTGGGATAGACCACCAGGCCCCGGGAGACGTTGGCGAAGAGATCCAGGATGCCATCCACCGCCAGGAAGGACTCCGCCACGGCAATGCGCTTGTTGGCGGAGTCGTCCAGGGTCCGTTCAAACCACTGGGTGGCGGCGGTCATGGCGGGGTTGAGGGAGTTGCAGATGACGAAGCGGGCGATGGAGGCCATGCGCTCGCTGCGCATGGGATTGCGCTTGTAGGCCATGGCGGAGGATCCGATCTGGGACTTCTCAAAGGGCTCCTCCACCTCCTTCAGGTGCTGGAGCAGCCGGATGTCGTTGGAGAACTTCGTGGCGCTTTGGGCGATGCCGGAAAGCACCGCCAGCACCCGGGCATCCACCTTCCGGGAGTAGGTCTGGCCGGAGACGGAATAGCACCCGGAGAAGCCCATCTTCTCGGCAATGGCGGCATCCAGACGACGGCACTTGGCGTGGTCTCCCCCGAAGAGCTCCAGGAAGCTGGCCTGGGTTCCGGTGGTGCCCTTGCTTCCCAGGAGCCGGAGCCCCTGGGCCACGTAGTCCAGATCCTCCACATCGGAGAGGAGATCCTGGATCCAGAGGGTGGCCCGCTTCCCCACGGTAGTGGGCTGGGCGGGCTGGAAGTGGGTGAAGGCCAAGGTGGGGAGATCCCCGTAGCTGCGAGCGAACTCCGCCAGATTCCCCACCACGGTGACCAGCTTGCCCCGGAGGAGCGTGAGGCCCTCCCGGAGGAGGATGATGTCAGTATTGTCCCCCACGTAGCAGGAGGTGGCCCCCAGATGGATGATCCCTTTGGCCAGGGGACACTGCTGCCCGTAGGCATACACATGGCTCATCACATCGTGGCGCACCACCTTCTCCCGGGCCTCCGCCACCTCAAAGTTGATGTCCTCCACGTGGGCGCGCATCTCCTCCAGCTGGGCATCCGTGATCCCCAGACCCAAGGACTGCTCCGCCTCCGCCAAGGCAATCCACAGCTTCCGCCAGGTGGAGAACTTGTGCTGCTCGGAAAAGATGCGCTGCATCTCCCGGCTGGCATACCGGGTGGAGAAGGGACTTTGGAAGGTGTCGTGGCCGCTCATAGGGAACGTATTATAAATGCTTGATTATCAAGAAGTTACAGAAAACAGCGCCTACTCTCTTATGGCTCACGCCTTCAGCTTAGCCAGAGCGCTCTCGTACTTTTCTGCGGTTTTGGCCACGATTTCCGGGGGGAGTTCGGGGGCGGGGGGCTGGTGATTGAAGTGGATGGAATCCAGGTAGTCCCGGACAAACTGCTTGTCCAGGCTGGGGGGATTCTTGCCGGGCTGGTAGGACTCCTGGGGCCAGAAGCGGCTGGAGTCGGGGGTGAGGACTTCATCGGCCAGCACCAGTTCCCCCTCCTCGTCCACCCCGAACTCGAATTTGGTATCGGCGATGATGATGCCTCTGGCGCGGGCGTAGTCGGCGGCCTGGAGATAGAGGTCCAAGGAGGCCTTCTGGAGTTTTTCCGCCATTTCGGCGCCGATGACTCCCTTCAGTTCCTCCAGGGAGATGGGCATGTCGTGTCCTTCCTCCGCTTTGGTGGTGGGGGTGAAGATGGGGGCGTCCAGGCGATCGGCATTCACGTAGCCCTCCCGGAGGGGGATGCCGCAGACCTTGCCGCACTTCCGGTAGCTGTCGTAGCCGGAGCCGGTGAGATAGCCGCGGACGATGCATTCCACGGGGAGCATCTTCAGCTTCCGGACGATCATGGAGCGTCCCTCCAGATCCTTGGCGTACTTTTGGAGCACCTGGGGATACTGGGTCACATCGGCGGTAATCAGGTGGTTGCGGATGCCCTTCAGCAGGGAGAACCAGTTCAGGCTCACCTGGGTCAGCACACGCCCCTTCCCCGGAATGCCGTTGGGCATGATGCAGTCAAAGGCGCTGATGCGATCGGTGGCAACGAAAAGGATGGAGTCCCCAAGGTCGTAGACGTCACGGACCTTTCCAGACTTGGGGGCGGATATCTCGGGAATGGAGGTGCCCAGAAGGGCGCCGTTCTTGTCGTAGTTCATGGCACTGACGGACGGAAAGGAAAGGGAGGGGAAGGGGTTCAACCGTAAATCGGTCAACGCCCAAAGGGGGAAATGACCGGAAAACCCGTACTTTATCCCCTGGGAAGGATTTTGCGGCGCTCGGGCCGGAAGGGGAGCCGCCGCACACGGAGAACGCGGAAGGCAGGCCCATGCCCCGCCGGGCGTTTCCGCGCCCGGCCTGTCCGCGGCCGCGATGTATCCTTGTGTGCGAGGAGGAAGGGGCTATATTGACACTGGAATTGAAAAACTCAAGATGTGACACTTCTCTCCCCTTTTCCTCACACCTTTCCTCTTTCCCGTCATGAAAAGACAACGCCAACTTCCCCTTCTCCTCTGTCTCTTTGCCCTGGGGTTGTTCGCCCAGGAGTGGGACTTCCAGAAAGCCCAGGGTCCCTGGACCCAGGGCAAGAACCTGAATGTCTCCTTCACTCCCCAGGGGCTTCTCCTGGAGACCACGGGGCCCTACTCCCAACTGAAGGGGGAACCCCTGGACTTCACGCCGGGAGACCTGGGATGCCTGCGGATTGTCTACACCGCCACGGGCCCCAAGCAGAACGTCGGGTTCTTCTTCTTCGGCACCGACCAGGAGCCCGATTTCGCCGAGGACAAGAAATTCACCCTGCCCCCCATCCTCTGCGACGGGCACCCCCACGAATTCCTCCTGGACCTGGCGGGGGCGGCAAAGGACCAGTCCTTCCGCAAGTGGAAGGAAGCCAGGAAGATTGTCAGGATGCGCCTGGACCTGGCCACGGAACCGGATACCCAGGTGACCATCCAGTCCATCTCGCTGGAGAAATTGGACCGCCAGAAACTGCTCTCCAACCAGTTTGCCCGGGAAATTGAGATGGGGATTCCCCTCACCGTCCCCGTGGACATTCCCCCCGACCCTAACCCCGGGGACACCCCCCGCATCTTCCAGTCCGCCCTCCTCTCCTACCAGGCCAACGGCGAAGGGCTGGGGCAATTCCAAATCCGCAAGCGCTTCACCCTGGATCAGCCCGTCACCGACGCCCTATGGCAAAGCATCAGCGACGACAAGATGCTCCAGGTGTGGGTGAACGGAACCCTCCTCGACCACTCCTGGAACGGCAACTGGCGGGAGCCGGATGTGGTGCAAATCCCCATCGAACTCCTCGCCCCGGGGGAAAACCTCCTGGCCGTCTCCTATGAGAACCGGGGAAGCCAAGGAGGCGTCATGGCGGACCTCCAACTCGCGATGCAGGACGGCAGCCACCAAGTCGTCACCCTGGAGGGAGGCAGGATCCAGAAGGGGGAACCCCCCAGGGGATGGGAGCAAATCGGCTTCTCGGATGACGCCTGGCGTCCCGCAGCCGCCCTGCCCCCGCCCCCGGCACGCCCCTGGATGGACTTCGAACCCCTCTACTACAGCAACCGGGGAGGCCACTACACCACCACCATCCAGCTGGTCAACTTCGAGGGGCTCCAGGCCACGGTCCGCTTCCAGAGCCCAACCCCCTTCTCCCCGGAAGACCGCTTCTACGCCCGCCTGTCCACCCCCCAGGGAAAATCCCTTCGCTATTTCCTGGGAAATGCCGAAAAACTCGGCGCCACCCTCTCGGCGGACGGGACCACCCTGGAGGCCACCTTCACCGGCTGCGAGGGAGAATACTACGGCGACTCCTATGAATACGTCTGGGATTTCGGCGTCATCACCCGAAAGACCCAGGGCGATGTGAAGAAAACCTTCCATACCCAGGGACGCTCCGTCCCCGGCGCCCCCCTGTCCACCCAGCTGAAGACCACCCCCACCGGCGTCATCCCCACCCTGGACAACGCCCCCTTCTACTTCACCATGTTCACGGACATCGCCCATTACCGGGGAACGGATGTCAAGTTCGCCGAGGAGGTGGCCACAGGCCTGGAAGGGCCGGACTCCCCCTTCAACGTCATCGCCATCCGCCTGGGAGGCACCAAGAATCTCTGGTGGGTGGGCCCCGACCAATACGATTTCCGGGAAGTCGACCTCATCCTCAGCCGAACCCTGGCCCTCTACCCCAACAGCAAACTGGCCCCCTTCGTCTGGTGCCACCCCGGCCGCTGGTACGACCAGGTTTATCCCGAACGGATCTCCCGCATGGAAGACGAATCCAAACGCCTCCGCTACTACATCTCCAATGTCAGCTTCGACGACCCCGATGTGCGGAAGGACGCCCAAAAGGCCCTGGACGCCCTGGTGAAACACGTGGAGGAACGCTTCGGCAGCAAGGTGGTCCTCTATCTCCTCATGGGAGGCATCTCCTGCGAATGGCAGGGCTGGGCCGCCCACTCCGAAACCTACGCCGATTTCAGCGACCTGGCCCAGGAACGCTTCCGGGAGGTCGCCGCTCAGCATGGCCTGAAGGCACAGGGACCCCCCCACGGCCCGGAACGGGAGGCCTCCCTGGACGGCGTCTTCCGCTCCCCCACGAAAAACCCCGTGGAGTTCCTCTATGACCGCTACTACAGCCAGAGCATCGCGGAATGCATCGACCTGCTGGCGGAAACCACCAAGAAGGCCTGTTCCACCCCCAAGCTGGTAGGATGCTACTACGGCTACCACATGGAATACGGCAATCTGGGACACTGCGTCAACGGCGGAGGACACAACGACCTCCAAAGACTCCTGGATTCCCCCTGGATGGACATCTTCCTCTCCCCCCAGAGCTACGGGACGCGCAGCCTGGGCGCCCCCAACGCCGAAATGAAACCCTACGGCGCCATCGCCAATGCCGGAAAACTCTCCATGCTGGAGGATGACACCCGCACCAGCCTGGTCGCCAAGACTCCCCTGGAACAGACCCTGAACCTGGACATCACCCTCAACATCCTGAAACGCAACATCGGCATGTCCCTCTGCCACGGCGTTCCCCTCAACCACCTGGCCCTCATCGAGGGACGGGAACTGAACCACCCCGAAATCCGGAAACTGATTGCCCGCAGCCGCCAGGCGGGGCAGTATCTGCTGGAAAAGGGGAAGGGAAACGGCACCCAGGTGGCCGCCGTCATCGACGAAGAGGCCCTGGCCTGCTTCGCCGCCACCCGGAAAAAGGTCAGCGTGAAGGAAGAGGAACGCTTCCTCTACAACCACGATGGATTCCTCCGCCAGACCACCCGCAGCATCCAGCCCATCTCCGGAGACCTCCTCTACTACCAGCGCATCCCCCTGGCACAGTTCGGCGCCCCCGTGGACGTGGTGCTGCTCTCCGACATCCTCAAGGCCCCTGAACGCTACTCCATGGTCATCTTCCTCAACGCCGTCCAGGACAAGCCCGCCCTCCGGGAGGCGGTCCGCCTGCTGAAGGAGGCCGGCGCCACCATGGTCTTCCCCTACGGGGCAGCCTTCCTGGGCGGCGAGGGCATCTCCGCCCAGTCCATGGGGGAATGCCTGGGCATGGAAGTGCGGCAGGCCGGAAAGGGCAGCCTCCAGCTGAAGCTGATGGACGGCACCTCCGCCGGCAACGACTACACCGTGCAGACCCGCTTCCAGGTGGTAGACGACCTGGCCGTCCCCCTGGGATTCTACCAGGACAGCAAGCAAATCGCCGTGGCTGAAAAGGATGGCGTCTACTTCTACGGCTCCCCCTACCTCTCCGCCCATTTCCTCCGGGAGGTGGCCCGACAGGCCGGCATCCATCTCTATCTGGAATCCGGTGACAATCTCTACGCCAGCCGGGACACCATCACCATCCACGCCAACCACCAGGGCGAAAAGACCATCCGCCTCCCCGAGGCTACCGATGTGGTGGATGCCTACACCGGAGAAGTCCTCGCCCAAAACGCCACCCAGATCTCCTTCCCCATGAAGGCCTTCGACTCCCGGGTCCTCCTCTTGGGCAACGCCCAGGAAATCCTCCAGGCCCTGGAACAGTAACCCACCCCCGTCACTGAACAAAAATGCGGAATCCGCATTTTTGTTCAGAATATTCAAGGGGATGAAAGTTTGTAACTCCTTGATACACAAGGAGTTATCTATAAGAATATCGCATAGGAAAATCCCGGCCGCCCCCAACCCTCGCTACCCCAGGGGCGCGGGGGTTCCCCCGCATTTTGACGCTACACCATCCACCCGGAACCCCGTTTACGGGGTGGCAGGATCGCGGGAACCCCCGGGGGCACAGGATGTATTTTGGGGAAAAGGAACGCACGGAGTCCCACCATTCAACGCTATACCATCCACCACGAACCCCGTTTACGGGGCAAAGGATCCATCCGGGGAAACCCCTTGGCGCTACCTCCCCCCCCGTTTATGGCCGGATTTTCCCGAGTTTTGTGCTCAGGGAAGCCGTTTCCGGGGAAGTGAAATGGCCTGTTTTCCGATTTGGCGGTGGGTTCCTGGCCTTTCCTCACACATTTCATTTGAGGAGAGGGGGAGAATGGCATGGGTTACGCCGTTTTTGGGGAGAGATCCCCGATGTCCGCCACATGTCAACTACACCGTGACAGCGTTCGTCTTCGTCTGGTGACTTCGCCGTGACAAGCCGGGAGAATCCATTTCCCCCCATGCGCGAAAACACACATGTGCGGGAGAAGGCATGGGTGTGTGTTTCCTGGGTGAGGAAGAGAGGGTGCCGCTCTGACGGCGCACCTTTGTGTCCCTGGCCTGAAAGCCCCCCTCTCCATTGCACAAAAATGCGGAATCCGCAAAAGTGTTCAATGGAACTGACGCCTGTCAAATCATAACCGACTGCGGAGGAGTCGGAAACGGAATAATGGCATCCGTGGGAAGAAGGAGTGCCGCGGGGGAGGCTATTCCTCCCGATGGGTGAAGTGGCGGCTTCCCTGAGCGAAGGGGGCGACGGTATCTCCGTTGCCATCCAGCAGCCACTTGTATATGGTGAGGCCCTCCAGCCCCACGGGGCCCCGGGCATGGATTTTCGCCGTGGAGATTCCCACCTCCGCACCCAGTCCGAAGCGGAAGCCATCGGCGAAGCGGGTGGAGGCGTTCCAGAAGACATCGGCGGAATCCACCCGGCGCTGGAAGAGGGCGGCATTCTGGGCGTTCCGGGTGACGATGGCATCGGTATGGTGGGACCCGAAGCGGTTGATATGGTCGATAGCCTCCTGGACATCAGCCACCACCTTCACGGAGAGGACCAGGCCCACATATTCCGTGGACCAGTCCTCGGGGGTGGCGGGCTTCATGGCGGGGAAGAGTTGGCGGGCCTCCGGATCCCCCCGGAGTTCCACGCCGGCCTGGACCAGGGCCTGGCAGACTGGGGGGAGGAGGCTGGGGGCGGCCTTCCGGTGGACCAGGAGGGTTTCGATGGCATTGCAGGCGGAGGGCGCCTGAGTCTTGGCGTCCACCGCCAGCGTGGCGGCCATCTGGGGATCGGCGCTGTCATCCAGATACAGATGGCAGACCCCGGCGGAGTGTCCCAGCACGGGGATGGTGGTGTTCTCCATGATATGGCGCACAAAGGCGTTGGAGCCCCGGGGCACGATGAGGTCGATGTACTCGTTCAGGGAGAGCATCTCCTGCACTTCCTCCCGGCTCTCCAGCAGCTGCAGCCAATCCTTCGGCATGCCGGCCTGGGCGGTGGCCTGGACAATCACCTCCGCCAGAGCCCGGTTGGTGTGGAAGGCTTCCCGTCCGCCCTTCAGCAGCACCGCATTACCGCTCTTCAGGCACAGGGAGGAGATCTGGACCAGGGCATCCGGGCGCGCCTCGAAGATCATGCCGATGACGCCGATAGGGCAGCACACCCGGCGGAGATGGAGTCCCTCCGCCAATTCCCGGCGGCTGGTCACCTGTCCCAGGGGATCGGGCAATGCCTCCAGGGCCTGGAGGCCCGCCACCACATCCTGCAGCTTCGCCTGGTCGAAGAGGAGGCGTTTCCGCAGGGCCTCTCCCAGGGCCTGCGCTCCCTCCATATCCTTCCGGTTGGCCTGGAGCAGCTCCTCCTGGTGCTCCATCAGCGCCTGAGCCATGGCCCGCAGAGCCTGGTTTCTGGCCGCCAGGGTGGAGTCGGAGAGAGGGAGGGAGGCCGCCTTGGCCTTCTGGGCCATGCACTGGGTGGTATTCATATCCAAGGGGAGAAAAGAGAGGATTATCGATGAAGCGGGGGCAGCTGCCGGCGCTGCCGCTCCTGGGAAAGCTTCTGCCAGGCAAAGGGATCCCTCCCCAGAAGACGCCCCAGCTGGGAGGCCGTGCAGCCCAGATCCGCCGCCGCCGGCGCCAGCTGAAATTCCCCCCGGCGAAGGGCGTCGAAGACCTTGCCCAGCCACAGGGAATACCGGGGCGTGGAGGCCTTGGGAATCGGGATAAGGGGCACCGAGGGCGGCAATTCCCCGGGCGACGGCACCAGAGTCACCGCCAGTTCCCACCGCATCTTCCGCAGGGCGTGGCGCAGGTTCTGATGCTGGGACCGGGTGGTGTCGTCTTCCATGGAAATCCCCGTGGCCTCGTGGGTCAGCTGAATGGCGGAGGATGTCTTGTTCCGCTTCTGCCCCCCGTTGCCGGTTCCCACACAGGCCTTGACACGGCACAGGCCTTTCAGCTGGTCGTCCGTCAAGGCAAGGAGGGAATACTTTTCCATGGAATCCAAATTCTATATAACTACTTTATTCGCAAGTAGTTACAAATGCACCTAGCCTATCGGCAGAGGGAAGAGCCTTGCGGCATTTCCGTAGAAAATGGCCTGTTTTTCCTGGGGGGAGAGGGAGGTTTCCTCCACTTCCCGGAGGGCCTGATCCAGGGGGGACCAGGGGGAGTCGGTGCCGAAGAGGACCTTATCCACGCCGTGTTTGCGGATAATGCGTTCGAACTGCTGCTGATCCGGCATCCATCCCTTGGAAAAGGAGGTATCCAGGTAGACCGGGGCGCCGGCCAGATCCTGTTCCACCTGGTCCCAGTTTCTCCAGCCTCCCATGTGGGCGCAGATGATGGTGAGTCCGGGGAAGCGTTCTGCCAGCCGGGCGAAGTCCGCCGGGCGGGAGTGGGGGGTGATGCCCAGGAAGCCGATGTCGCTTCCCGCATGGAAAAGGACGGGCAGTTTCAGTTCCGCCAGGCGTTCCCACATCGGGGAGAGGCGATCCTCCAGGATCCCGAATTCCTGATACTCCGGATGGAACTTCACCCCCAGCAGCCCCAGGTCGCGGATGCGGGTGGCCTCCGCCAGCACCTCCTCCATGGGGGCGTTGGGGAAGAGGCCGCCCAGGGAAAGGTGAGGCCACCCGTTCCAGGCGGAGACCCAGTCGTTCACGGAACGCATCTGACGGGCGCTGGTGACCACCGGGCAGTTCAGCCAGCCGTCATACCCCGCCTTCACCGCCTTCCGCTCCTGATCCTCCAGGGAGCCGTCCGTCCAGGCAGGAAGACCATGGGACTTCTGGATCAGGACTTCCACGGCGCGGGCATGGACTTTTTCCGGGAAGACGTGGGAATGGACATCAAAGACAGGCATGGGAGTCACCAGAGGCAGGTAGGATTCAGGGGGCAGGAGAGGCACTTTCCTGGAGGCAGCCGGGGGCATGGGGTCCGGCGTGTTCCCGGGAGATCTGATGCAGCAGGGCCTCCTGGGTGCCCCGCTCTACAATACAGGCATCGCTGTTGGGGAGATAGGCGTAGAAGAACAGTTCCTTCTCTCCCTGAGCATTGGTCCATTCCCGGACCCCGGAGCCGTCGTGGCTCTGGCGGATGGCCTCCAGCACCTCCGCCGGCAAGCCCTCAGCCTGGCTCAGGAAATCCTCCACCCCTTCCCCGGCTTTCCGGGTGTCCAGGCGGCAAAGCCCCTCCTCCGCCCGGTTCAGCAGATACTTCTCGGTGATGCCGTCCTCCACCCCATTGCCATTCCTGGCCAGCAGGCCCACCAGACGTTCAAAATGGACATCCGCCCCCATGACCCCCACAAAGTTTCCATGGGCATCCAGCACAGGGGTGCTGCAGGCCAGCAGCATCCGGCCCTGCTCTCCGGAATCCCGGTAGGGACGCCCCCAGATCACCTCTGTGGAACGGGTCTCCTCCCAGGCCTTCCGGGTGGCCACATACCAGGGGCGTTTCCGGTTGTCAAAGTCCTCCGCGTATTCGGGATTGAAGGGATAGGCGATCTGAAGCCCCGTCTCCTCCAAGCCAAGGAACGCCCGGCGGAACAGAAGCCCCTTCTGCAGCATTTCCTCCTCCAGGGCGGGGATCGCCTCCGGAGAGAGCCGGTCCACTCCGGAGGAGGTGAGCACCAGGCGGCGCAGATAGGTGCCCAAGGGGCGCATCCGCTCCAACATGGGCTGCACGGAAGCGGGCTCCACGCCGGGGGCCGCCACATAGGAGAGGATGTCGGGATTGAGGCGCTTGCCGTAGTAGACCGGGGAAGAGACCGTTCCGAAGGCAGGCCCCTCCCCTTTCTGGTATTCCCGATACTCCACCATAGGCAGAGTGGAGGCGGAGACCACGGGGGGCGTGCTGTAGAGGAAGGAAGCCAGATCCGCCGTGCGTCGCAGCCGTCCGTTCAGGGAGACCATCTGCTGGGAAAGGGCGATGGCGGACTGCATCACCTTGGCCTCCATGGAAAGCAGACGCTGCCGGTAATTCAGGATGTTGTTGTTCTCCTGGAGCATCCGGGAGCGCTCCATCTCCAGATTCCGTTCCTGGATGGCCCGGTCCCGCATCTGGGCCATGGAGACTACCATCAGCAGCAAGGCCGTGATCCATCCCGCCGCAATGAGCCCCACCACCAGCTGGATGTGATGGGCCAGAAAACGTCGGACGCTCATCCACAAAGTGTCCGGGCGGGCGGCCACCGGCTCATCCCCCAGATACCGCCGGATGTCCCGGCAGAATTCCGCCACCGTGGTGTAGCGGTCCTCCGGATCATAGGCCGTGGCCTTGTCGATGATGGCCACCAGGGCGGGATGGATGGGGACGCCGTAGGGATTCACCACGGGCAGACGGCGGCCGGCCAGGATTTCCCCGGCCAGCTCCCGGACATTGCGGGCTTCAAAGGCGTGGCGCAGGGTGGCGATTTCGTAGAGGATCAGGCCCAGGGCATAGATATCGGCCCGGGGGTCCCGGAGTTTTCCGGCGTAGGCTTCCGGGGGAATGAAGCGGGGCGTGCCGTCCAGCAGGGGTTTTCCCGGGCGTCTGGCCTCGGAGGCCAGGCATTTGGCGATGCCCCAGTCCATCACGTAGGCCTCGCCATACTCCCCCAGCATCAGATTTTCCGGCTTCAAATCGCAGTGGATGATCCCCCGGGAGTGGGCATAGCCCACCGCATCGCAGACCCGGAGGAAGATTTCCACGTGGTAGTGGAGACGGTCCCGGTAATCCCATCGGGAGAGGCGGTGGTGGGCCAGTTCGGCGGCATCCGCCTCCAGGATTTCCTTGAGGGTGCGCCCCTTCACCAGCTTCATGGCCAGATGAATGCCCGGCCCCTTGTCCTTCAGCAGCCCGTAGACGGACACCACGGCGGGGTGCTCCAGCTGGGCGGTGATCAGCGCCTCGTTCAGGAAGGCATGGCGCACGGCGGGATTGTCCAGATGCTCCGGACGGAGGGACTTCAAGGCCACAATCCGTCGGAGCACCTTGTCCTGTGCCTGGGAAAGAATCCCCTGTCCCCCCTCCGCAAAGCGCTTCAGGATGGCATACTGGGCATCCAGCTGCCCCAGACTAAGGGTGCTCAGGGACTCCTCCTCCCCCTCCGGCAGCTCCTCCACCGGCCTGGTGTCCGTGGCGTTCTCCTGGGAAAGGGACGCGGGCTCCCCGTGATGGCTGTGCTTCAGCACCCGGTGCTGGAGAAAATCCAGCATATCCCCCAGGACCGTGGTGGTTCCCAGGCCGGCGGGGCGCGGACCCTTTTCGGCGGGATTCCCCTGCTTGTCCGGCATCTCCAGCCGACAGGTCACGTCAAGTTCCCGGGAGGGAGATTCCATGGTATGTTCGAGGTTCGGGCACATAGGGGAAAATATAATGGACGAGGGGGAGACTCACCGGGGGGCCAGGCAGACAGGAAGGAGTCGTTCCGCCGTCAGGGAAGCCGGGGTCACCCGGCATTCCACGGCCAGGAGGCGGACTCCGGCAGAAGCGGCCTCCCGCAGGGCCTCCCCGAAGGCGGGATCCCGGCGGTCATGGGGACGCACCTCCCGCATTCCCGCCATCTGCACCACAAAAAGCACACAGGCCCCGCCCCCCGTCTTCCGCCAGGCCGCCAGCTCCCGGAGGTGTCGGGCGCCACGCTGGGTGGGGGCGTCCGGAAACAGGGCCACCCCCTCCTCCTCCAAAGTCACCCCCTTCACTTCCAGAAAAGTGGACTTCTCCCCCTCCTGGATCTGGAAATCGAAGCGGGACGTCCCCCAGGTCACCTCCCGTCGGAACTGGGCGTCCGGGGCAAAGAGTCCGGAGCGGGGGAGCCATTCGGCGGCCACCTGGTTGGGGGCCTGGGAATCCAGATTCACCATCAGGGGCGGCTGTCCCGGGTGCTCCTTCTCCAGAGATACCAGATCGAACTTCGTCCGGCGGAGAGGGTTGTCCGAGGGCGCCAGGAACACTTTGGTGCCCGGCAGCAGCAGTTCCCGGCAGCGCCCGGTGTTTTTCACGTGGGCCACCTCCCGGCGTCCCTCCACCTCCACCCAGGCCACGAAACGGTTGGGCCGCTCCAGGAACCGGGCGGGCACCACCTGGCGATATTCCATTGCGCCTCCTTGCCTTTTTCCGGACGGGTCACGGCAGATTGGCCACACGGGCCTGGGGGCCGAAGGCGCCGTCCCATGCCCGCCGGAATTTGGCCACGGAGGCCTCGGTCATGGGATGGGCCGCCATCTTCCAGGCCAGCTCCGGGGCCAGGGTCACCGTATGGGCGCCGGCCTCCAGCACCGCCAGAATCTGGCGCACATTCCGGAAAGAGGCCGCCAGGATTTGCGAGGACAGACCATGGCGCTCCAGAAAGCGCACCGTCTGCCCCACCATCTCCTCCCCGGATTCCCCGGCGTCCTCAATGTGGTTGATATAAGGAGCCAGAAAGGCGGCCCCGTGCTCCGCCGCCAGCATCGCCTGGGAGACGCTGTGGATGGTCGTGGCCGTGAAGGCAATCCCCTCCCGCCGCAGCATGGGCATGGCCCGGAATCCCTCCCCCGTCACCGGCACCTTGACATAGAAAGGACCCTCGCCCCCCGCACGCTCCCAAAGGGCCCGGGCATCCGCCAGAATCTCCTCCGCCGTCCCCCCCATCACCTGGGCATGCAAAATCCGGTCCGGCCCGATGATTCCCCGGATCTCCTTCAGCAATCCCCAGAAACTGGCCGGATGCTCCTGCACAATCAAGGTGGGACACGTGGTCACTCCCGCCAGGGGAAGACTCTCCACCCCACGGGCAATCTCCGACAAATTCGCCGTATCCAGAAAAAGAAACATCACACCCAACGCCGCCTCCTTGACAGCCTTAATTCCACGCCTGCGCCCGCTTCCCGGGCAAACGGCTTACCATAAATGCCCAATCCCCCGCCGACACCCTGGGGGCACAGGATCCATCCGGGGGAAACCTTTGGCGCTATATCCACCCCCGCTTGCGGGGAACGGGGGGAATTCCTCTTGAACCCCGGCAGGTGTGGCAGGATCGTTAGACGGGGGTGGGAGCTCTCCCATTAACGGGGGCCGTCCCCCCCACACATGGTCACCATGGCACGGTGGCGCCGGCGGCTGGGATGCCAGGGGAAGACCCTTTCTGCACACATTAGATTACCCGGGCTGTGATTTCATTCCCTTGTCTTCGTGATTTCTGTCTATGGATCCTCGTCTGATCAAAGGATACGTCTGCGGCATTCTCTCTGCCGTCACCTATGGCACCATTCCGCTTTTTGGGAAACGTCTTTATCAGGAGGGGATGAGTCCTTCCTCCGTGCTTTTCTACCGTTATCTGCAGGCCGCCCTGCTTCTGCTGATCTATCTTGGCGTGACCCGGAAATCCCTGTCCGTGTCCAGGGAGAAGCTGCCGGCCCTGGGGCTGGCGGCCATTCTGCTGTTTTTCTCCGGTCTATTCTGGTTCATGGGCTTTCGGGTCATGCATTCCGGCATCGGGGCCACCATCCTTTTCGTCTATCCCGCCATCGTGGCCGTGATCATGTTCCTCTTCTTCGGGGAGAAGGGGTCGCTCCGGACGATCCTGGGGTGCGGGGTGGCTCTGGCCGGCGTGGCGCTGCTCTGCCTGGGAGGCGAGGGACAGGTCACCGTGCAGGGGGTGGTTCTGGTGCTGCTTTCCTCCCTGAGCTACGCCCTGTATATGGTGGAGGTGAAGGTTTGCCGTGCCCTCCAGGAGCTTGACGCCGGGGTCATCACCTTCTACGCCATGTTCCTCTCCGTGCCCCTCTTCTTCCTTGCCATGATCTTCTCCCAGGAAGGCATCCAGGGAATCCCCTCCGCCAGCGCCTGGGGCAATCTCATGGGACTGGCCATTTTGCCCTCCCTGCTTTCCTATACCCTGCTGGCGGTCTCCATCCAGCTGGTGGGGGCCACCAAAACCGCCATTCTCGGGGCCCTGGAACCCCTGACCGCCGTGATCCTGGGCATCCTCGTCTTCCACGAGCCGGTCACCTGGCAGGGAGTCCTGGGATTTCTGGTGGTCGTCGCGGCCATGTTCTGCGTCATCCAGCAGGACTATACGGGCAAGTCCCCCTGATCCTGAACTTCCCGCCGCCCCCGGGAGTTTCTCCGGCAGCCGTCCCTACCAGTCCAGCTGTTCCGGTTCGCCCTGGTAGAGATTCATCCAATGGGGTTCGTAATATTGGAGGGCGTGAAGGGGGAATTCCTGGGATGTCAGTTCCCGGCGGAGATAGTGGCGTCCGGGGAAGGAGGGCAGCAGCATTCTGGCTTCGGGGAGGAGGGGTGAGGGTTCCAGTTTCCGGTGCATCTGGAAATCCACGGGGCCAGCCAGTTTCTTCCAGCGCCATCCGGGGAAGAGGGGCTGTTGTTCGGAGACCACATAGAGGGTTTTCCGGGGCATTGCCTCCCCTTTCAGCAGCCGCAGCACCCGGTGTTCCGTGTAGAACATCTGGGCGGGGAAGGCCATGCCGTTGGAGAGGAGATAGAGGGGTTCTTCCGGCGGCACCATCACCACCTCCCCTTCCCGGGGGCCCTCCTCCCGGGGCACCTGCCCCAGCAGCTTTCGGGCGGCATACTGGCGGTCTCCCATGGTGAGAAAGGCCGGCAGCACCACCAGGGCAATCCAGGCAAGGCGGGCCCCTAGGGTCAGCCAGACCAGGCCTTCCCCGGTGGGACGGCGCCCCTGCCACCATACCCAGCCGCCCAGGGCCAGGGAGAAGAGGGAGAGGCCCCAGCCCAGGGCCGCCACCCTTCCCTCGGCGCCCTGGAAAGTGATGCGTCCCAGTCCCACCCACATCCAATGGAGGGCGCAGTAGGCCAGCAGGGCCAGGGAAACCCAGGAGAGGAACCGGAGAAACCTTCCCCACTCCCGCTCACGGCGATGGAGGACAATGGGAAGATTGAAGCTCATCATCACCGCCAGCCCCGGGAGGGCGGGCAGCATCATGAGGGAGGAATAGCCGGGCATCACCCAGTGGAGAAGGAAGAGGACCAGGGTGACCGCCCGCAGGAATCCACAGAGGGAGCCGGCGGGTTCCAGGGGCTTCAGGGCCAGGCAGAAGGGGATCCAGAGGAAGAGGCTCCAGGGCATCAGATCCCGGAGGCACCGCAGGGGGAAATGGAAGAGATGGGCGAAGAATCCCTCGGGGACGGCGCTGGTGGAGAGGGGCCCCACCAGGGCATACCAGCCTGTCAGGGGCTGGGGGCACACCAGGGTGAACCACAGATAGAGGGCCAGGGCCAGGAAGCACAGGCATTCCAGGTGCTCCCGGGAGCGCAGGAGCCGCCGGGTTCTGGGGGGCATGGAGGTGAGCAGGAGAGGGAGATAGAAGAGGAGGATTCCCCGCAGTCCGGTGCAGAGCACATCCAGGAAGACCAGCCCCAGGGCGCAGCTCCAGGCCAGGCGCCAGCGGCGTTTCAGCACCCCCAGGCTATGCCAGGTAAACCAGGCGCCGGCAAGGAGAAAGGCGTGGAGGGTCTCCGCCTGTCCGTAGATGCCCACCCGCATAGCTCCGAAGGTGGTCAGCACAATGGCGGCAGCCAGGGAACCCGCCTGGACATCCCGATGACGGCGCGCCACCAGAAAGGCCATCAGGGCCAGCCCGAAGACCGACAGCACGGCGGGAAGGCGGACGGACAGGACGCCGGGAGTCTGGAAGCCGGAGCAGAGACAGACCAGCCAGGGATAGAGGGGGAAGACCTGGGCGGGCTGCCCCTGGAAGGAGGGGCTGAAGAATTTGTGGGTTTCCAGCATCTCCCGGGCGATGGAGGCGAAGACCGCCTCGTCACTTCCCCGCAGCTCCATCCAGGGGAGACAGAGCAGATAGAGGAACGCCCCCAGGAGCACAGGAAGCCATAACAGATTGCGATAGAAAGATTTATCTTGCATGCTTCCCTCAACGTGGAAATACGGGCGGCCGCCTGTGCGCCACAGGGCGGAACCCCAGGGAAAAACTTTTCGCCAGGGAGGGAAGGGGAAGCCCCTCCCTCCGTTATGTTATGGAGCCGGACGGAAGGCGGAACCCGCCCGTCCCCCTCCTCTTCCGCCGCTCCGGAGTGCCTTTTTCCCCAGGTTTTCCGGGGGGCAGCGGAGGAGACGGAACCAAAAGGCCAATGCGCCAATATAACCTTCCCTCCCGGGTTCTCCCCACCCTGCCTTCCTGCCTGGAATCTCCCCTCCTCCCTTTTCCGCCCATGGAACATCCCGTCCCTGTCATCCAGGAAGCCGATGTGCTGCTTGTGGGCGGCACCCTTCCCGGATGCAGTCTGGCCCCCCGGCTTCGGCGGGCCCGGCGTCAGGTGGTCATGGTCTGCGAGGATGATGCCCTGGGCACCGACTGTGCGGGGCTTCTGGACCGGGAGGTGCAGAAGGACTTTCCGGAGCTGGGGAGTTTTGCCACGGCCCAGGCCTGCCGGGACACCCTGCGGCGGTCCCTGGAGGAGGCAGGTGTCTCCCTGAGGTTCAGCGCCTATCCCGTCAAGCCCCTTCGGGAGGGCACCAGCCGGCGCATTGTGGGCTGGATCTTTCTCGGGGAGCAGGGATTTTTCGCCATTGCCGCCAAGGCCGTGGTGGACACCACCCGGGGACAGCATCTCCACCACCAGGCGCATCGGCGGCGCCGTTCTTCGGGGCTGGCCTCCTGCCAGCTTCACTGGAATCTTCTGGGCAGTGCCCGCCAGGATCCCACAGGCGCCATCACCCAGGAAGTCTCCCTGCTCCCCGCCCGGAGGGGAGAGGAAACTCTGCCCCTCTGCCACTGCCAATGCACCGTCGCCCTGCGGGAAGACGACCTGGCGGCGCGGCTGGAGGCGGATTCCGCCCTGCGCATGGCCCTTTGGGATACGGGCACCCGGGAGGGAGCCGCCTGGAGCCGCCTGGAATTTCCCGGGCTGCCCCACGCCTTTCCCCTCCCCACCCTCCAGACCACCCTCTTCTCCTGGGAGCATCCCTGCCTGCCCATCCTCCTCCAGACCACCTCCCCCCATGTTCCCCTGGCCCGCCAGTTTCTGACGGCAGAGCGCCCGCCCTCCCCTAATCCGGAAGCCCAGTGGCTCCCCATGCCCCGGGAGGCGTCCGTCCCTCCTCCGGAGGGTGCCCCGGGAATTTCCCTTTCCCTGGCCTCCCTGGCCCATCCTGGCCCTTCCTTCCCCCTGGTCATCCTGGGGGCGGGGGAAGCGGGGCGTGCCGCCGCCAGGGACGCCTGCCGCCAGGGCCTCTCCCCCCTCCTGCTGGAGGAAAGCGGACTGCCCACCACCTCCCTCCAGGAGCTCCGGGAGGCCGGAAGCCTCCATCTCTGGCTCCATTGCCGTCCCGCCGGACTCCTCCGGCAGAACCAGCGCCTGGCCGGACTCCTGGTGCTCTGCGCCACGGGAGAATCCCTCCTGATTTCCACCCCAACAATCCTGGACACCCGAACCTCGCCCCATCTCCTCTCATGAAAACCATCGCCGTCATCCCCGCCCGCTACGGAAGCACCCGCTTCCCCGCCAAACCCCTGGCCCTCATCGCCGGAAAGCCCATGATCCAGTGGACCTACGAGTCCACCCGGAAATGCCCGGACTTCCAGGAAATCCTGGTGGCTACGGACGATGTCCGCATCCAGCAGGCCGTGGAGGCCTTCGGGGGCAATGTGGTCATGACCAGCCCGGAATGCCGCTCCGGCAGCGACCGCATCTGGGAGGCCATCCAGGGACGGGAGGGGGACCTCATCGTCAATGTCCAGGGAGACGAGCCCCTGATTCCCGCCACGGTGCTGCACCAGCTGGTGGAGCAGATGAAGGCCTCCGGGGCGGACATGGGGACCGTGGCGGTTCCCTTCTCCGTGGCCGGCCGGGATCCCCAGGATCCCAACGCGGTGAAGGTGGTGCTGGACAACCGTAATCTGGCGTTATATTTTTCCCGTTCTCTCATTCCGTTCCCCAGGCAGGGAGGGGTTCCCGTGGATCCTCTGCTCCACTGGGGATTGTATGCCTATCGGCGGGAGTTTCTGGAGAAGTTCGTCTCCTGGCCCACAGGGAATCTGGAAGCCTGCGAGAAGCTGGAGCAGCTCCGGGCCCTGGAAAACGGGGCGCGGATTGCCGTGCTGGTGACCAAGGAGCGCACCGCCGACGTGGATGTGCCCGAGGACCTGGCCCGGGTAGAGGAACTTATCGCCCAGCAAGCCCTCCAATAGAACATTCCCGTCGCCGCCTTTCCCCACCCCTCCCCCTCCGTCTCCCCCACCGGCC
>JAEDNW010000125.1:0-6615 GCA_016302315.1 Lentisphaeria bacterium | reverse complement strand
GGAAACTTGACCTCCTGCCTCATTGATACCCATTGAAAAAGTCGAAGAGCCGAAAAAATGAAGCATCATTCCTTCACCCTCATTGAATTGCTTGTGGTCATTGCCATCATTGCGATTTTGGCGGCAATGCTTTTGCCTGCCCTTTCCAAGGCCCGCGCCAAGGCCCGCGCCATCAGTTGCGTCAGCAATCAGAAACAGTGTATTCTGGCCACGTTCCTCTATTTGGATGACAATGAAGAAGTGGCGTGGATGAAGGGGAATGGAGCTGGCTTCCAGTGTCTTCTTCCTTGCATGGCCTTGGGCATTTCCGTGGGCAGCTGGGAGTTCGATACCCTGCCAAAGTACTTGCCGGATTTTGGGGTCATGGCTTGCCCCGCCATGAAGCGCCCCTCTGGGATAAAAACGTACGACAATGAAGGGCGGTCTTTTACCGAGTGTTACGGAGTGCCGGCTTATGCAAAACAAGGAGACAGCAACTCGGCCTATTATACCAACAACTACTGGCCTGATGGCCAGGCTTATTTGAACCTTCCCGCGGGCTATGGAGAGGGATGCGTGGTGAACTTCAAGGGAATCAAGTCTCCCTCCCAGTTCACGGTCTACTTTGATTCCTGGAACGCCTTCACCTCCAAGCAGAGCGCCTGGATTACCATGTGTGGGGCTGGCGGAGTCTATATCAACTTTGTCCACGAGGGAAAGTGCGGCATCTCCTATGCCGATGGCCATGTCTCCCTGGAAGGAATCAACGTGGCCAGGGATTGGGCCAGCGCGGGATACATCTATGACGGCAAGGTCTGGTATAACGGGATTGCCGTAGGTCTGTAGAGGTCTGCCGCCTTCCCCGGAGGCCGGGAAAAGTTCCTGATGGTTTTTCCTGCGCCTCCTTTCCTGCTGTTCCCCCCCCTCGCTAACCAAAACTCCTCTTGACTCGCTTTTTGCTTTCGTCTCCTATGCGCCTTTCACCTTCTTTTCTTCCTCTTTCCCTGCTTCTCTTTTTTCTTGCTTTGTCAGGATGTGTTCCCAAGACAGAGGCCTTGCCTCCGGGCAGGCTTGCTGCCTCCTGGAATGTCCGGGAAGGTCTCCGCGACGCAAGGGGCATCCTTGGATATGTGGGGGAAGA
Source organism: Lentisphaeria bacterium (assembly GCA_016302315.1). Taxonomy (GTDB): domain Bacteria; phylum Verrucomicrobiota; class Lentisphaeria; order Oligosphaerales; family Oligosphaeraceae; genus UBA1724. The sequence continues at coordinate 5,495 of JAEDNW010000125.1, read as the reverse complement.
AGAAGAGAACCTCCGTTTTGAGTTGACGCCGGGATGGTCCGATGAGAATCAGCCCATGCTTCTCAAGGTAAAGGCGTCCCCAGAGGCGAAGGGAATAGTGCCTAGACTGGCGTCGGCGGACGGTGCTCCGGTGGAGGTGGAGGTTCATTGGAAGGGCAGGTGGGGAATCCTGGAGATTCCCCCCCATTCCCCCGTGTTTTCCCTAGAGGTTCCTCGGGGCAGTCTGGAGTCTCTGGTTTTGGAATACCATGCTCCAAGCGAATATCCGGAACCCGTGGCAGACGCCACGCCGAGGATTTCCGTGGCGGCGGGACGTCGCCACGAGGGGGTTCTTTCCTGCGAAAAGCTGGGGGACATGGCCGTGCTGCAGAACGAGGTCTTGCGGGCGGAATTCTCCTTGTCTCCCCATTTCACCTTGACTTCTCTGAAGGTGGCGGAGGCGGGAGATGCGGAAGCTCTGGCCCATCCCTCGGAAACATGCCTGCTTCGCTTTGCCTGCCATGATAGGATGTATGACCTCTCGAAGGCCCTGGTGGATCAAGCAGAAGTGGAGGGCACCACTCTCCGGGTACGCTTCCACTGGGAAGAGCCAGCGGTGTCGGGAGTGATGGAAGTGGCTTGCCTGCCAGAAGAATTGTCTTTCCGCGCTACTTTGCGGAATGAGGATTCCGCTTCCCAATCCCTGAAAATCGTTTTCCCCCACTTGAGCGGGATCCGGCTGTCCAAGAATGTCGGGGATGATTATTACTTCTATCCCTACAGTGGCGGCATGGTGGCGAACCAGCCTCTGGATTGGCGGGACAACTTTGGGGACGGGCGTGTGCTCCACCAGTTTGTGGATATTTTTTCCCCTTCTCTTGGGGCGGGCATGTATATGCGGGTTGACGATGCCGTAGGCAAGTTCAAGACCTTTTCCCTGAAGAAGGGGGGGAAGGCAACGCAGGGCTATACCCATCCCATCTATCCCTGGCCTGGCATTCTTGACCTCACGCGGATGGTATCCCGGCCATTGGAGGATACCCGATTCATCGCCTTCAGTGTGGAGTATCAGCAGATGGATCGCCAGCCCGGGGAAGAGTATGTCGTTCCCGCTGCTTGTCTCGGTGCCCATGGAGGAAACTGGAAGGAGGGATTCCGCCGTTACGCCCAGTGGGTGCGAAGGGTTTCTCCGCCTCGTCCCTTCCCTTCTTTGCTGACGGATCGTTGGAATCTCCGGGCGGGATTTGGACTGTCCTCTCCCTTGCTCAACAACGAGGAAGCGGATCGAAGCTATATCGGCCGGTATGAGCGCAACGGGGTGTCCCCGGGGGATATCATTGAGATGGTTGGCTGGTGGACCATTGGCCGCACTGCTCCCTTTGAGGTGCCTCTGGAACAGGATGAGATTCTCGGAGAAGCCTACTGGCGCATTCCCCGCTGGGTGGATCCCGCCACGGGAACCTTGGCTTACTCCTATCATTTGGGGGATTATGAGGAATACAACCCCCAATGGGGAGGACTTCAGCGACTCCGAGAACACATCGACCGCATCCGCAAGGCCGATCAGATTCCCATTTTCTATCTCACTCCCAATGGCATTTCGGCAGGAACCCGGGCCGCCAAACGCTGGATTCCCCAATATGCCGTGATCAATCCCGCTTTCCAAAATCCCTTGCCCACGCCCGTGGATCCCAAGGAGCCTGACGGCATTGTTCTGAATTACATGAAGTTCTGTCCTTGCCTGGACAATGAAGAATACATGGACTACCTTGCGGAAACGGTTGCCAGGGTTTGCCGGGAGACCGGCATCGACGGCTTCCGGTTGGATGAATTGGGGGGACCGGGATATCTTTGCTTAAGCAAGTCCCATTCTCATCTCTTTGCGGAATATGGCAATACCGAGGAGATGGCGGCCCAAAGGGAGATCGCCCGGCGGGTGCATCAAGCCATGGATGAAGTGCGTTCGGATTTGGTACTGCTGACCGAGTTTCCGGGAAATGACCTTCTGGCTTCTCAGATTGAGGGGGCGCTGACGTACGATTGCCAGAACGACATCAAGAATCCCGTCCGTCCCGCCCCCATCAACGTCTCCCGGGAGTTCTTTCCCGAATGCAAACAATTCGAGATTGACACCTCGGAGGATTCCCAGAAGCGTTGGAAGTACTGGTTCTGGAATGCCAATGGGACCTACAATTCCTGCTACACGGAGCCCATTCGTCAGCTCCTTGTGAAGAATCGTGACGCCTTTGCTTTCGGCAAGGTGACCGTCCTGGAGGATGGGTTTCCTACGGGGATCTTGGTCAACCGCTTTGAGGGGGACCAGGGCCGCTACATCCGCAATATCCTGAATGTCCAAACCACCACGCGGCTGGTGAGCGTCCCGGTCCGCCCTGGCTGGCGGTATGTGGAGCTTCTCTCCGGAAAGACTCTTGCGCCTCGGGACGGAAAGGTGATCTGCCCTCTGCGTCCCCAGGGGATTCTTTGCGTGGCGGAAGAACCCCTGTAGTCGCCGCCCAGGGAGGCGACGCTTCCGGGGGCTTCCTCCCCCTCCTCTCCTTCCTCCCGGGGAGGGCCTCTCTTCTTGCTTCTTCCCCTGCCTTCCTATGGATTCCCCGTTCCCTGCCCCTTCCAAGAATCATCTCCGCCCCTTCCTGTGGTACGCCAATGAATCTCCTGCCATGGTCTGCCAGACCCTGGAGATTCTGCGCCAGGCAGGCATCACAGAGGCCATCCTGGAGAACCGGGGAGGAGATTGGTTTGGCACTGACCGCTGGTGGGAAATGCTCAATGCGGCCCTGGCCTTTGCGGAGGAACATGGCATGCGGCTGTGGCTCATCGATGATTCTCATGTGGCCACCGGAAGCGCCAACGATTCCCTAGGACGGCCGGAAAATGCAAAATACCGCCCTCTCAATCTTAAACTGGAGGCCATGGACTGGGCGGGAGAACTCCATGGCGCCTTGCGATTGCCTCTCCTCAAGGAGGGAGAAAAACTCCTCCAGATCCTGGCTATGCCCGTGGAGGAGGAAACAGGGGAAATCCTTCCCGAACCCATCGAGTTGACAGGACAACAGCGGGATGGCCTCCTCCTTCTCTCTCTCCCCGACCGACGATGGCGCATCTATTTCGTCCTTCAGGCTGCTCCGGAGGAGGCCGGCTTCTTCTCCCGGTACATCACCATGCTGAATCGGGAGTCCTGTGGCCACCTCCTGGAGGAGATCCATGAAAAGGTCTACCTCCATTGTGGAAAATACTTTGGAAACGCCTTTGCCGGCTTCTTTTCCGATGAACCCTCCTTTGGCAACTGTAACGGAGAGTACGACTTTGAGTGCCTAGACAACCGCATCGGGGAACTCTTTCGACGCCTCCTGGCCTGGGATCCCTCCATGCCCGCCCGACTGGCAGCCGAACTTCATCTGCCCGAACGCCAGGTGATGGCTCTGCTCCCCGCTCTCTGGGACGAGGTGCGGGAGGCCTCTTCCCGCCTTCGCCTAGCCTACATGAATGTGGTGACAAGACTCTGGAAGGAGAACTTCTCCCGGCAACTGGGGGAGTGGTGCCATGGCCATGGGGTGGAGTACATCGGCCATGTCCTGGAGGATCAGGGCGCCCACATGCGTCTAGGGTTCGGATGCGGTCATTTCTTCCGGGCCATGGCGGGGCAGGATATGGCCGGATGGGATATTGTCCTAGGACAGATGATTCCCTACGGCCTCAACGGGCGACGCTTCGATCCCCGCTTCCTGCTTCATGAAGGCTTCTACCAATATACCCTGCCCAAACTGGCAGCCTCCTTGGCTCACCATACCCCCAGGATGAAGCAACGCGCCCTCTGCGAAGTGATGGGAGGATATGGCTGGAATGCCGGGCTCTCTCTGATGAAGTATCTCTTCTCCTTCTGCCTGGCCAATGGCACCGGAGAGTTTGTGCCCCATGCCTTCTCCCTCTTCCCTCCCGAGTGCTTCAAGACTTCTTCCCGGGGAAAGGACATGGATTTTTCCTCGGCCCCGCCGGGATATTGCCTCACGTATATGCCGCCGACCTTTCACGCCTGTGGCTTCAATCCCCAATATCCTGCCATTGTCCAGATGTTTCACTACGTCCAGCGCACGGCAGAACTCCTAGAAGACGGCCTCCACTGCCCCGATGTGGCCCTCTACTATGCGGCAGAGGCGGATTGGCTCCATGATGGCCAGGAACAGGACATGGACGAGGTGGCCGCCGCTCTTACCCGGGCTAATCTGGATTTCGATTTCCTGGATCATGACCTGCTCTGCGGCGAGGAAGCCCACGTGAATGAACATGGGGCTCTCTGCCTCCATTACGAATCCTACCGAGCCTTGGTGCTCCCCTTCAGCAACCGCTACCCCGCCTCCCTCCTGCGACGCCTTGGGCAATTTGCCTCCCAAGGGCTCCCCGTCTTCTTTCTCAAAGGGCTCCCCGGGGAGTGGGTGGAAGATGAGGATGGCGCCCCCCAAGAGCCCAGCGCCCCAGAGGATGCTTCTGCCTTCTTGTTCTGCTCCCTGGAGGAGCTTCCCCAGGTCTTGAACCCAAGCCGTCATCTCCATTTTTCCCAGATCTCACCTGCCCTGCGTTTCTATCATGTGGTCTATCCTCAGGGAGGAGGACGGATTTTCTTCCTGAACGAGGGGCGGAAAACCTTGGATCTCCAGGTCTCCCTAAACGAGTTTCAGGAGGGTGTGGTTCTCTATGATCCATGGCGTGACCGCCGTGAGTCTCCCCAATGTCCCCATCCGGATGCCTTTCGTCTGCGCATCGCCCCCCTCCAGCTCCTGGTGGCAGAGTATGGGGCGGCGGCAGGAAGCCCCGTTGCCGAGTTCTTCTATGACGACGCTCCCGCTACTTCCCTCCCTCTGAAGTTCGATATCTACTACCGGGAAGTCACGGAAAAGGAGTTCACACTCCTTCGCCGACAATCTGCCCCCGTCAATTTGCTCCATGAGGAAAATCTTACCCGTGCCTGCGGAGAATATCGCTATGTGACCACATGGAATTGCACAGACCCGGGGAAAATCCATTGCCTTCGGGTGCCCCAATGCGGCGACGGCGTCCGCCTGGTGGTCAATGGAACCGCTCTTCCCTGGGAGTGCGGTCCTACCGCTCGCTTCGACCTCCGAGGACTCGTCCATAAGGGAGAAAATCATTGGGAACTCTTTTGCGCCGATTCTCCCGCCTATGCCGACCGCTTCCAGGGAAGTGGCCGGCAATTCGGACTTCGCCTCCCACTGCAACCCCACGGATTCCAGGGTGACCTGGAATTCTGCTGAAGAATTCGACAGAAGCGCACAAAGACGCCTGCAGCCCGCCCCAGAGGACAAAGAGGTTTGACACGGAGTACACGGAAACCCCGGCAAGCCGGGGCGCAGAGACCACAGAGACCCGCACGTCCCGCCTTGGGGTCTTTTGGGGGAAAGTCCTAGATTCTCTAGGAGATCTAGATTGTAACTTTCATTCTAGGGCGTCCTAGTATCGGGAATTAGAAAAATTTCAATTTA
>JAEDNW010000124.1:0-6721 GCA_016302315.1 Lentisphaeria bacterium | reverse complement strand
TATGCGCGTGCGCGCGCGGGGTAAATGGGTTCCCCGCTCCCCATCCCGCCATCCCCTGTAGGATAAAACCTTCTAGAAGTACCGTCGAAAAATGGTCTGCAAACGCCTGAAAGTCTCAAAAACGCTTGCCCATACTGGACCATTTGGGGGAAAATCCTATCTCCCGGTAAGGCCAAAAATAGAACCCGAACCCCGTGGGCGGGGTGGGAAGCCCGTCTACCCCGTGGGGGTGGCAGGATGGAGATCGGGGGCATCCGCCCTGCCCTGCCCTTTTTGGGGAATATGGTGGATTACTGGCAGAAGCTCTGATACTGCTCCTGGGTCATAAGGGTTTCCAGGGCGGCGGCATCGGGGTTTTGAAGGAGGCAGATCCAGCCCTCCCCTTCCGGATCCTCATTGAGGGGGGTGGGATCCTTTTCCAGCGGGGTGTTGACGGCGGAGACGGTGCCGGTGACCGGCATGAAGACGTCACTGGCGGCCTTGACGGACTCCACCACGCAGAGGGGTTCTCCGCCGTGGACGCATTTGTCCAGGGCGGGCAGTTCCACAAAGGTGATTTCCCCCAGTTCCTCGGCGGCGTATTTGGTAATGCCCACTTTGGCGGTGCCGTCGGGCAGCATTTCGATCCACTGGTGTTCCTTGGTGTACTTTCTCATGGTAGGGTCCTTGGTCTCGGGTTAGGCAAGAGGGGAGGGAGGGAGCTGCGCCAGGAGAATCACCTGGGCAGCCAGGGCTTCGCCCCGTCCGATTTCCCCCAGTCCGTTCCCGCTTTTCGCCTTGAGGGAAATCTGGCGGGGATCGGCCTGGAGGAGTTCCGCCAGGCGGGTCCTGAGGCGGGGCAGGAAGGGGGTCAGGGGAGGGGCCTGTAGAAAGATGGTGGCGTCCAGATTCACCAGTTTCCAGTGCTGGAGCCGGGGATCCTGGAGAAGGCGCTGGAGGAGCAGGGCGCTGTCGGCATCTTTCCAGCGGGGATCCTGGTCGGAAAACAGGGTGCCCAGATCTCCCAGGGCGGCGGAGCCCAGGATGGCATCCATCAGGGCGTGGAGGAGGGGATCTCCGTCGGAGTGCCCCATGGGGCCCAGATCCTCCGGGTGGGGGAGGGTGACGCCGCCCAGGCGGAAGGGACGCCCCTTCCGAAGGGGATGGATATCATAGCCTTGTCCGATGCGGAGGAAGGAGGCGTCCACGGCGACAGGGAAAGAGGGAGAGGGACGGGGCGATTATTCCCGGGCGGCCTGGGCCAGGATTTCCCGGGCGGCGGTCCGGGCCAGCTGGGGGAGGGCACCCTTCTGGGCGAGAGCCAGATCCTGGAGGAGGGGCACATCCGCCGAGACATCCACCGTTCCGCTTCGGGCGGGAAGGCTGGAATCCGCCGGGGTGACGGTGTACTGGCAGGTCATGTTGAGGCGGTAGAGCACCGTCTGATAGGAGTCGCTGTCATCGTGGGAGGCGATCCGGGTGCGGGTTTTGGCCCGGGCGGCCTTTTCCTGGTCCAGAGGGAGGATTTTCACCGTCAGACGGAGTTCCGGTTCCTGGCCTGCGGCCAGACGGAGTCCGGGAGTCTGGGTGATCCGTTCCGCCAGGGCGTCCCGCAGGAGGGGGTCCAGGGCATCTTCCTGGCTCAGATTGGTGATTTCCTCCAGGGCGATGATCCGCTGTCCCTCCGGGAAATCGGTGCCCCAGCGGTAGGTGGTGCAGGAGGCCAGGAGGAGGGCGGCGGCGAGGAACAGGAGCAGGGGGGATCGCATCATGGTTTAGTTTTCCTCCGTTTCGGGGAAGAGTTCGGCCAGCTGGAGCTTTGCCCTACGTCCGGCAGGGGTGTCATCGTAGTCCCGTTGGAGATCGGTGAGATATCGGCGGGCCACCTGGGGCTTGTAGTGGTATTTGGTGAGGTAGAACTGAGCCCGTTCCCAGATCCGGTCCGCCTCCCGGTTCCGGCAGTCCTGGATCATCCGGGTGGCCTCTTCCCTCCGGGGATCGTTGGGGGCGGCATTCTCCAGGAAGCTGCGGGCTTCCCGGACTGCCGCCTTGCCGATGGTGCCATCTCCGTCCCGCTTTTCGGCTGTCTCCGCCAGGAGCTTTGCCAGGCCATACCGGGCATCGGGGTTGGCGGGGAGGGCTTTGAGGATCTGCTGGTAGGTGTCCACGGCCTCCTCCACCATGCCTTCCTCCTTCTGCTTGGCGGCCAGCACCAGGCGGTCGTCCAGGGAGCGGGTGACATCGGCCTGGTAGCGGATGAGCATGGCATAGATCTGGATGGAGGTGACGGGGTCATCCATGCCCAGGAAGGTGCCCCGCCCGTTCTGGAAATCATCCGCCAGCTGCCGGAGCTGTTCCATGACGATTTCCAGGGGAATGTGGTAGAGATGGTTTTCCAGGAGATTGGTGTAGGCCTCCAGGGCGGCGTGGGGTTTCTGGGCCCGAAGGAGATTCTGGGCTTGGAGGAAAAGGAATTCCGCCTTCTGGGCTTCGTCTTCCTGGATCTTGGCCGCCTTCCCGTAGATCTTGGCGGCGCCCTTGTAGTCCTCCCGCTCCAGACATTCCTCGGCCTCCCGCACCCGGGCCCGGGTCTCGGAGAAGCGCTGGAACCCTTCCAGGGGATTGGTGGTGGAATCCGCCCAAACCACGGGGAGGACGAGAAGGAACAGGAGGGCAACCCGCCAGGGGGAGAGAGGGAGGGAAAGGCGCATCTTCGATTCAGAGGGAGTCGGAGGAGTGAAAAAGGGGGATTCCCCGGAGAAGGGAAATAGGGATTCCGGAGAGAAGAATTGCGGATTAAGATAATCCCGTTTGCCGGAACCACCCATGCCGGGGTTCAGAGTGGGTGCTATCGCGCCAAAAAGCGGGGGAGAGCCCGGCAGCGTCAGAACCATGACTCCCCCTTGCCCTCAGGGGAAACCCGTGGTGCTACACATTCCCCCGCAGGTGGGGGACACAGGGGGCATCCTCATGAACCCCGCTTGCCAGGGCGGGAGGATTGATAGACGGGGGTGCGGAAGCCCCGCAGGGACGACCAAACCCCCGGTAGCGGGACCCCCCGGGGGCGGTGCACAGGATGCAGCCCGGGAAACCCGTGGTGCTACACATTCCCCCGCAGGTGGGGGACACAGGGGGCATCCTCATGAACCCCGCTTGCCGGGGTGGGAGGATGGTGGTAGCGCCAAAGGTTTTCCGTGTTTCCCCGTCTCAATCCGTTTTCGTGGAATGGGGGGGGGCGGGACGTATGCGCGTACGCGCGCGGGGAAATTAGGTACCCCGCTCCCCCATCCCGCCATCCCCTGTAGGATAAATCCTTCTAGAAGTACCGGCGAAAAATGGGCGGCAGACGCCTGAAAGTCTCAAAAACGCCTGCCCATGATGGACCATTTTGGGGAAAATCCTACCCCCCGGCAAGGCCCAAAATAGAATCCGAACACCCCCGGGGGCGGTTACGGTTTGGCCTCCAGGGTGGTCCAGGCGCCTACGGGGCAGGTGAGGGAGGGGTGGTGGTGGCCCAGGGGATATCCGGCCACCACGGGACCGGGGACCCATTGGGCCGCTTCCCGGAAGATTTCGGGGAGATAGTGGGCATCTTCCCCCTGGGAGAATTGTCCCAGGATCAGTCCCGCCAGGCGTTTCAGGATCCCCGCGGAGCGGAGCTGCACCAGCATCCTTTCGATGGCATGGGCTGGCTCGTGAACATCTTCCAGGAGCAGAATGGCGCCCTGGAGATCTGGCTGGAAGGGGGTCCCCAGCAGGGAGATGAGCATGGTGAGGTTGACAGGGAGGACGGGGCCCCGTGCGGTGCCCGGCCGCAGGGTTTCCAGGGTAAAGCCGGGGGAGGTCAGTTTCCATTCTCCCCGAAGGGTCCGGAGGAAGGAATCCGTTTCCGCCGCCAGGGCAGGGGAGTCTTCCAGGGCCCAGGTGGAGCAGATCATGGGACCGTGAAGCAGGCGCCGGCATCCCTGGCTCCAGGCGGCCACCAGGAGGGCGGAGACGTCGCTATATCCGCAGAGGGCCTTCCCCGAAGCCTTAAGCCGGGGGAAATCCAGCTGTTCCAGAAGCCGGGTGACGCCAAAGCCTCCCCGGGCAGCCACCAGGAGGTCGGTCTCCGGGTCGTCCAGCAGGGCGTGGAACTGAGCGCACCGGAGGGCATCGTTCCCTGCCAGCCGCCGAGGCCCCCCCACGGTCTGACAGGCGCAGCGGAGGGGGACGCCGCCCAGCACCCGGGCCAGCAGGGCGCATCCCCGGGCCAGCAGGGGCGCCGAAGGGGCGTTGGAGAGGGAAAAGACTCCCACCCCCCGGACTTCCATGGGAAATGCTGCGACTTCCATTGCCGTTGCCTGGGGAAATCCCCCCTCTTCCGGCAGAAACTACCGGTTGTTTAGCATGTAATACTGGGTGATTTCCTGGTCCCGGCAGAAGATGGTGGCGATGAGCGCCGCCCGGATCCACATGCCGTTGCGCTCCTGGCGCCAGTAGACGGCTCGGGGATCATCGTCGCAGTCGGTGGAGATTTCCAGGCGCCGGGGGAGAGGATGCATGATCACGCCCTTGGGGGAGAGGCGCCGCAGGTCGTCCCCGGTGAAATAGTAGTCTTCCTGGTGGTATCCCCGGGAGCTTTCGCCGGGTTTGGTGTCCCATTCGTCCTGGAGTCTGGTCATGTAGACGGCATCGGCCTCGGGAATCTTGCCCTTGAAGTCGTTGGTGACCTCGTATTCCACGCCGGCGTCCCGGAGCTGCTGGAGGATGTCCTCGCCGATCTGGAGGGCATCGGGGGCGGCGAAGATTTGCTTCACATGGCGATACTGCAGGAGGAGTCCGGAGAGGGAGCGGACGGTGCGTCCCCGGGCCAGATCGCCGCAGAAGAGGACGGTTTTGCCGTCGATTCCACCCTGGCGTTCAAAGGAGCGCTGGAGGGTGTAGATGTCCAGGAGCGCCTGGGTGGGATGCTGGTCCTTTCCGCTGCCGGCATTGATGATGGGGACGGGGCGTTCGGTGCGGGAGATCATCCAGGCCATCTTTTCGGCGAATCCCTGGGCGGGGGTCCGCATGATGATCAGGTCGAAGAAGCTGCTGAAGGTGCGGATGGTGTCTTCCTTGGTCTCGCCCTTCATCTCGCTGGAGATGGAGGGATCCCGGACCTCTGCGGGGCTGAATCCCAGGATCTGGCAGGCGGAGAAGAAGGAGAGGAAGGTTCGGGTGCTGGGCTGGGTGAAGTAGAGCATGGCCCGCTTGTTCCGCATCAGGCTGGAAAGGAAGTCGCTTCCCACCTTGTTCTTGGCAATGCGGCGGATCCGGGTGGACAGGTCGCACAGGCTGTCCAGGGATTCCCGGTCGAACTGCTGGGCGATGACGCAATGGTAGGGACGCCCGCTGGACTGACGGAAATAGGGGGCGCGCTGGGTAAGGGGCAGGCGATCAAAGTCCTCCCAGGCCAGTTCTTCCATCATTCTACGCTGTGTCATGATTCGGCTCCTTGTGGGGTTCTCAGGGGTGGGAAGGGAAGGGCGGGGTTCCTCGGGGCAGATCTTCTCTCCGCCCTAGGCCAGGGAGGCCACAATCATGGCCTTGATGGTGTGGAGCCGGTTCTCCGCTTCGTCGAAAACCTTGGAGAAGGGCGCCTCAAAGACCTCGTCGCTGACCTCCATGGCTCCGTAGTCCCGGGAGACTTCGGTGTTGGCGTCGTGGAAGGCGGGGAGGCAGTGGAGGAAGATGACCCGGCCGGATTCCAGGTTTCCGGTGTTCCGCACCATATCCATGTTGATCTGGAAGGGCCGGAGCAGGGCCAGCCGCTGCTGGAAGAGAGCCTCTTCTCCCATGGAGACCCACACGTCGGTGTAGAGGATGTTGGCGCCCTTGACGCCTTCCACCGGGTCATGGGAGACCTGGATGGTGCAGCCGTTGCGCTGGGCGCATTCCCGGGCCATGGCCAGGATTTCCGGGCTGGGGGACAGCTCCTGGGGGCAGACATCCACAAAGTCCATGCCCACTTTGGCGCAACCCACCATCAGGGAGCTGGCCACGTTGTTCCGCCCGTCTCCCACGTAGGCCATCTTCAGCCCCTTCAGAGCCCCCAGATGCTCCTGGATGGTGAGGAAATCCGCCAGCACCTGGGAGGGATGCCACTCGTCGGTGAGGCCATTCCACACGGGAATCCCACTGTATTCGGCCAGATCCTCCACAACTTTCTGGGAGAATCCCCGGAACATGATGCCGTCAAACATTCTTCCCAGCACCCGGGCGGAGTCCTTGACGGATTCCTTCTTCCCAAAGTGCAGGTCGTGGGCATTGAGATATTCGGTGTAGCCTCCCTCGTCGTGGACACCGCAGACGGTGGCGCAGTGGGTCCGGGTTGAGCTCTTCTGGAAAATCAGGGCAATGTTCTTCCGGTAGAGCAGGGCATCCTTCAGGTTGGCTCCCGTCTTCTTCCGCTCCTTGAGCTCTGCCGCCAGGGACACCAGCCCAAGAAGCTGTTCGTCTGTGAGGTCCAGAAGCCGGAGGATGCTTTTGCCATGCAGGCCAAGTTTCGCTAGGTCCATATTCGGAGGGATCCTTTGGGTATGGGGTGTGTTTTTGGGACTGTTTTGGTGATTTGCCTCAATATATTCCCCCTGCTCCCGCCCCTGGCCCCCGTTATCTTGTACATATGGATTTCTGTCGCGCGCGTACGTAGGGGAGTTGTTTCCGAAACTCTAGGAAATAGATATAACCATGGACAGCATGGCTTCCTTACCCCTGA
>JAEDNW010000123.1:0-6736 GCA_016302315.1 Lentisphaeria bacterium | reverse complement strand
GGGCCCTGGTCATTGCCGCGGCGGGATGCCACAATGTGCTGATGGTGGGACAGCCTGGCGTGGGAAAAAGCCTCATCGCCAACCGGATTCCCGGCATCATGCCCCCCATGACCCTCCAGGAATCCATGGAAGTTACCCGGATCTACAGCATCGCCGGACTGCTCTCCCAGGAGGGCGGACTGGTGGTGCGCCGCCCCTTCCGCTCCCCGCATCACACCGTCTCCGATGCCGGACTCATGGGAGGCGGAAGCGGGGTTCCCCGGCCCGGCGAAGTCACCCTGGCCCATCGGGGCGTCCTCTTCCTGGACGAACTTCCGGAATTCCGCCGCAACACCCTGGAAGCCCTGCGGCAGCCCATGGAAAGCGGCTTCGTCACCCTGGCACGCTCCTCCGGCTCCTACACCTTCCCCTGCCGATTCATGATGGTGGGCGCCATGAATCCCTGCCCCTGCGGATACTACGGCTCCCCGGACCATCCCTGCCACTGCACCCCCGTGCAGGTGGCCGCCTACCGGGGAAGACTCTCCGGCCCCATGCTGGACCGATTCGACCTCCACCTGGAAGTCCCTCCCCTCCCCCGGGAACTCCTCCTCAGCCCCCATCAGGGCCCCTCCTCCGCAGAATTGCGGGAAACCGTCCTGGCCGCCCGGGAACGACAGCGCTTCCGCTTCCAAAACACCGCCATCCCCGACAATGCCGCCATTGCCGGCGCAGACCTGGACCGGTTCTGTCGCCTGGAAGAGGGCGGGAAACGCTTCCTGGAACAGGCCCTGGAAGCCCGGAATCTCTCCGCACGCTCCTACGACCGGATTCTCCGGGTGGCCCGCACCTGCGCCGATCTCAATGGCCATGACACCATCGGCGAGGAGGAACTGGCAGAGGCCATCCAATACCGCGCCATGGATCAAAATCCCCTGATCATGCCTCCCTGGTGACCTTTCCCCGCCCCCTCAGCAGGAGGCCAGCAGCAGGAGGAGCACCACCACCGCTCCCCCCACGGCTTTCCCCAGGGTGCCCATGATCCGCCGGTGCAGCAGGGGGATCCCCCGGTCCTGCAGATTCAACACATCCTCCCATTTCAGAGGATAGAGCCTGGCCAGTCTCTCTTCCTCCCGGGCATTGCCCTGCACCGCCCGGAAAAGGCTGTCCCAGAGTTCCGGGGGGATATTTTTAGGTTCCAGGGGGAGGCGGTTCACCAGAGTGGGATTCCGCAGGAGGAGCCCCAGGGCCTCCTGGGGAGAGAAGACGCCCCAAAGTCCCCGGAGATCCCCGAAGTCCGGATGTTCCGCCAGGAGTTCCAGGAGTTCCTCCCGGGGGATTCCCTCCAGCGGGATCCAGAGTTCCCAGCCCAGAAAGTCCCCCAGGATCCACAATGGCTTCCGGGAGAGGGAGGCCATGGCTTTTTTCCCCCAGGTCTCCCACAGGGTCTGCCGTTGCGCCCACAGACGGGGATGACTCTCCCGGCAATCCCGATTCTCTCCCCTTCCCGGGGGAGGCGTCATCTGCTGAATGGCCCGGACCACGCTCTCCCAGGTACAAAACTCCCCCAAGCTGGGATCCAGCTCCAGCAGGGAAAGCCACTCCTGGCCCGACAACTCCTCTCCGGGCATCTGCCTCTTCCACGCCCGGGGAATGGCGGGATCTCCCAGCAGGCGGAGGCAGGCGGCGGGGGTGCAATACCGGCGCCACCCTCCATGGGCAGCAGCCAGCTCCGGACGCGCCGACAGCAGTTCCCACCACTGGCTCTGGGTAAAGCGGTCGTAGGAAGCCAGAAAATCCCGGTCGCTTCCGCTCTTCAGCCGGGTAATCTGCTCCTCGGGTTCCAGAGCCGCAAACTCCGCCCACTCCCCGGGAACAATCTTCTCCTCCACCAGCAAGGCCCACTGCTCCCGGGAAAGGGTCCACCATCGGCAATGGGGAAGCAAGGCGGGACGCACCCGCAATAGCCGGCACCAATCCTCTCCCCGCAGACGCTCCCACCGGGCCAGAGGCGCATACTCCGGATGCTCCGACAGCAATGCCATCCACTCGTAGCCATTCATGGTGGCCAGACGACGCCCCCCCAGCACAAATCTCCGACGGGGACGCTGACGGGCCTGCCGCCGGAGCTCCTCCGGCGGGAGTTCCTCGCCGCAGTCGGGGCACCAGGCAGGGGTATCCACCTCCTGGGCGGTGAAGGAAGTGCCGCAGACCATGCAGGTGACGGAGAAGGGATTCAGGAACAGAGTGCGCCCGGCAGCCAGCCCCTGGTTCACCACGTCATAGACACTGCCCAGGGGGGTGCCGTCCTTCTGGCGCAGCACCGTATCCTCGTCATGCAGGTATCCCTTCTGGTTCAGCCAGGTCAGATCCTCCAGGGTCAACGGCCCCACGTCCTCGCCTCTTTGGCAGACCCGCAGAAGGTCGGAAGACTCCCCGATGCCGCCGCTCATGAATCCCCTCCTTCCCGTCTCCCCTCTTTCTCACACTCCTCCCATACCGGCGCAGGAGGGGGCTGAAGCCCAAACACCGTCAACGACGCCTCCCCGCCGCCTCCCTCCGGCAAATACCGGGCAAAGCAAGGCGTCCCCAGGGGATTCTCCCCGGGCACAGGCACCCGCTGGAAGGAAGTGAAGAGGCAAAGGGCAGCCGCCTCCGGCGCCTCCTCCGACTCCCCCGCAGGCACCCACTGCCACCCGGGAAAGGGATGCTGGTGGCCGCATAGCAGCAGACGGGGCGGAAAGGAAAGAACCGTTGCCGCCTGACGGCAGAACGCCAGGAGATTCTCCCGCCCGAAATCCGTTCCCCGGGTCTCCCGGAAGGGACGCTTCCGCCGGGCATCTGTCAGCCGGTTCCACAGGAAATCCTGGAGAATCTCCGGCAATGCCAGGCTCTGACGGGAAGTCAGGCGGGGCAGAAGATCCTGCTGGGGCACTCCGCCGTGAGCCGCAAAAATCCCCGAGGGGAAAAAGAGGAGCCGGGGCTGCCGTTGCAGCCAGGCCACCAGGGACTGCCCCCATGCCTGCGCCCGGGGATCCTCCCGGAGTTCCTGGGCAAAATGGGAACAGGTCACCGAGGAAACCCAGCCCCCCTGCTCCTCCTTCCAGGCAAGGGCCTCCTCATGGTCTCCCAGCAGCAAGGTCACGGGAAAGCGGGAATCCTCCATGCCCTGGCAAAGCCGCAGAAGACAGGCCAGGGACGCCTTCCCCCTGTCCACCACATCCCCCAGAACCACGATGCGTCCTCCCTGGGGAGCCAGGGTGCGAATGGCCGCCAGCACTCCCTCCAGGGCCACCCGGTCCCCGTGGACATCTCCCAGGAAGAAGACGGGTTCCCGGGGTTCCCCGGCAAACTCCACCAGGGAACAGGGCCCCTCCTCCGGGGCGTTTTTTTTCCCAGGGGCAAGCCGAAAGGGGCAGGGGTTGGCGAAGACGGGCCAGGGCCTCCTCCACGGGAAAGGGAAGTTCTTGATAGGCAGGGGCAAGGAGCCTCATGAAAGGGGTTCCCCTGCGTGATGCCCATCCCCCAGGGAGATGGTCAGCGGAAGCTTCTCAATGCCTTTGGCATAGTTTCCCACGCAGAGCACATCCCCGTTCTGCAGGATCTGCGGACTTTCCAGAGGACGTCCGTTGAGGAGAGTCTGGTTCTGCGCGGCGGGATTGGGAACCACATGCCACTCTCCCCCTTCGGGATAGAGGGTATACTGCACCTCGGAATAGTAGCGGGCGTCTTCGCCAAACCGCGCCATGAAACGCTTCCCCACAGGGGTGGAAAGATGCAGAGGAACGCTTCGCCCCCCGGGCCCCGTCAGCCGAAGTCCGCCTTCCCCGGCCCTTTCGGCCTCGGAGGCTCCCTCTTCCTCAGGATAGACCACCTCACTGGGGGGCGCCTTGGGCTCCGGCTTCTCCGGCGATGGGGGGAGAGGCCGGAGCCGGGGCGTCCTCCCAGGCCACAAGCCCGGCTCTGCCCCAGAAGCCTCCTCCCGAGGCGGCTCCGGCATGGGCACCGGGGAGAACCGCCGGGGCGGAGCAGGACGGGGCGGAGCGGCGGATGCCGTGGCGGCCTCCTCCTCCTGGGGGGCAGGCGCCACCGTTCTGACCGAAGAACGCAGATTGGGCAGAGCGGCCCCCGACTCTTCCTTCGCCTCCGGAGCGAGGGGACGCCGACGAAGAGGAACGGGCCCCTCCGGCCACCGGGCAGAACCTTCTCCCCCGGAAGGCACCGGAGGCCAGGAACGAATCTCCGGGGACGCCGGAGATGCCTCCCCTCCCGGTGGCGGCGCCACCGTGGCAGGCGAGAGACGAACCCCCTTGCCCGCCTGCAACAACGCCTGATGCAGCTCCTTCATGGTGGGACGCCGCCCCGCCTCGGGATCCAGGCAGCGGTGCAGCAGCTCCACCACCTCCCGGTCATCCTCCGGCAACCCCGTGCTCTGACGCAGCACAGGCACGGGAGCCGCATACCCCAGCACCTCCTGGGCATAAACGTCGGGATCTCCCTGAGCATAGGGGTGGCCGCCCTGGCAAAGCAGTTCGTGGAGGATCAGGGAGACCGTGAAGACATCGGAAGCCTTGACCGGGCATTCTCCCCGCAGATGTTCCGGCGAGAGATACCCCGGGGTTCCGGCATAGCTCTCATAGCCTTTCCAGGGGGCCTCCCGGTCCTCCAGCACCGAATGATCGAAGTCGATGACCTTCAGGCGGTAGCCGGTGGAAAGCGCCGGGCTCTCCACCAGATAGAGATTCTCCGGTTTCAGATCGCAATGGACAATCCCCGCCTCGTGAAGCTGGTGGAGCGTGGAAAGCATCAACTTGGCGAAGGTCCACCGCTGCTCCCAACGGAAGGAGGGATCCTCCAGCTGGGCCGCCAGATCCCTTCCCCGGTCCATATACTCGAAGACCTGGTAGTAGCCTCGCTGCCCGGCATCCCGGCTCTCGAAGAAATCCAGAAAGCGGCAGGTCTTTTCCGTCAGCCGCCCCGTCTCAATGCGATACCGGATCTCCTCCTCGTAGGCAATGTAGCCGCGATACCACCCGGAACGCACCGACGGACTCTTGTACTGCTTCAGAAAAACCGGGGGACGCCCGGCGTCCGTGGTATCCGTCGCCCGGTAGGCCACCGCATAGGCCCCGTCATTCAAAAGCTCCTCTATGCGATACCGGGAAACCCGATCCCCTGGACTCAAACACGTTCCCATCCTTTCCCTTCCCTCGCCCTGCCCCTACAACACCTGGGTCTCCACAGACTTGGACAACGTCTTGGCCAGCTTGGTCAGAAGACGGGTGATCACTTCCTGATCCCGGGCAAAGGAAGCCAGGGAGAGCGTCTCCCCGTGGGCATCTTTCAGGGGGAGATACTCCGCCTTGTCCGCCTCCGCCAGCACATGCATCTCATCAAACTCCCGCACCCGGTCATGTTCGTCCCGGTAGCGGTAGGGGGTCACCACCGTCAGCAGCACCCGCTTTTCCATAATGCGGTTGATCACATCATCCACCGTGCCTCCCCGTCCGTAGGGGGCATGAATGACGGGCTTGAAGGGGGCGTCCGTGAAGACAATGACCGCCCGGGCGGCCTCCCGCCGGAAGCGCCAGCAATGGGGTTCCGGGAAAGCGCCGGCCGGCGTCTCCTCCTGCTCCACCACGGCATAGAGGGCATCCAGCAGGGATTCGGGAATGTCGCCGCCGCCGGTGGCCACCAGGCCATCCAGCTGAGCATAGAGCTCCTCCACCTGGCTCGTAAAGGGATTGTCCACCAGCCAGTCCAGGGGATTGTCGTCATAGTCCCGGAATCCCACCACCTTGGCCCGCCATTCCCGCACGGGAACCTGGTTGTGCTCGTCCCTGGTGGTCAGCCGCTGGAAGAAAAGCTTGATATTGGCCTTCAGGCCGTCGATGCACTCCTGCATGCTACCGGTGGAATCCAGCAGAAACACCAGGTCCACCACGCCCTTGACTTTCTTTTCCTCAGACATAAAACTCTCCTTGCCTCAACCACATGTCCCCGGAAAGGGGAAAAGCAGGGGAATAATATATACGCCAGGCCAAACCAGCACGCCCCCCCGCCACCGGATTCTCTTCCCCGCACAATGGCCGTCAAAACAGGGCCAGCTGCCGGGGACGAGTTGGGGTTCGCTGCCCGGAAGGCCACGGTATCTGAAGATGGTCGGCCAGACTGCGGAAATGGATTCGATTGAGGATATCTGCGGAAAGCGGGCGCTTGGCATCCAGAAACGCCAGGGAATGCAGGAACGCCTGGCACACAGGAGAATTCAGAAGACCACACAGAAAACTGGCCTCCTCCTGGGACTGGCAGGGAATGGAATAGCATGTGTCGTCCAGAAGGAGAGGCTTGCCCTCCACTGGCCCTAGAACCACAAACCGAAAATTCCCATACAACCCCGACACCGCCACTTTCCACGGGGAAAAACTGTATTCCCCGATGCCGAACTGGCAGAAGCGGGGCCGTTTCTGGTAGATGCTACTTTTCCGCTGATCCAGAACCGAGGCATGATGCAGCAGGTAGTCCCATGCCAATGGGGCCTCGCAAAGTTCACGGGCAGGGGATGCCAAAGGGGTATGCTGCGTCACAAGTACAAAGCGTTGCGGGGAGGTTCTACCCTTTGCCAGATCCGCCCCCCCCCCACAGCGCCACGCCGGGGAAATTTTGACGCCCCCGGGGGTTCCCGGCCGGGATATTCCCGGCCCTCGTGTTTGGCGAATTTTTGCTCTTTGACAATGGAATCCTAAAATAGCATTCT
>JAEDNW010000012.1:0-28792 GCA_016302315.1 Lentisphaeria bacterium | reverse complement strand
AGCCCCGCCACCCCAATTCCTGCGGGGGCTTCCCCCTGCAAGGCACGATGCGCTTCGCCTCGTGCCTTGTCCCTTTTCCGGAGGGTCCCCTCCTCCCCCCACTTCCTCATTTTCCCCTGCTGACTCTCTCTTCGGATATGCAAAACGCCTGGGACATCCTGGCCGAACGCGGCTTCATCTACCAGTCCACGGATGCCGACGCCCTGCGGAAACTGCTGGGTGAAGGCCCCCAGACCTTCTACGTGGGCTTTGATCCCACGGGGAACTCTCTCCACATTGGCCACCTGCTGCCCATCATGGCCATGCGCTGGCTGCAGAAATGCGGTCATCGTCCCCTGGCCCTGGTAGGAGGAGGCACGGCCATGATCGGGGATCCTTCGGGGAAGATGGAGGCCCGTCCCATCATGACGGTGGAGACCATCGACGAGAATGTCCGCTGCCTCCAGGGTCAGCTGGCCCGTTTCCTGGATTTTGGCGAAGGGAAGGCGCGCCTGGTGAACAACGCCGACTGGCTCCGGGGCCTGAAATTCCTGGATTTCCTCCGGGACATCGGCTCCCTCTTCAGCGTCAACCGGATGCTCACGGCGGAATCCGTGAAGATCCGCCTCCAGACCTCCCTCTCCTTCCTGGAATTCAGCTATCCCCTCCTCCAGGCCTTCGACTTCAACCATCTGTGCCAGGACTACGACTGCCGGCTGGAGTTCGGCGGACAGGACCAGTGGGGCAACATCGTGGCCGGCGTGGATCTGACCCGACGCCTCCAGCAGAAGGAGGTCTTCGGGGCCACCTTCCCCCTCCTCCTGAAGTCCGACGGCACCAAATTCGGGAAGACCGCCGGGGGCGCCGTCTGGCTGGATCCCGCCCGCACCGCCCCCTTCGAGTACTACCAGTTCTGGCGGAACGTGGATGACGGAGATGTGCGGAAGCTGCTGGCCTACTTCACTGCGCTGCCCATGGACGAGGTGCGGCGCCTGGGGGATCTGCCCTCTCCCCAGATCAACCGGGCCAAGGAAATTCTGGCCTACGAGGCCACCGCCCTGGCCCATGGACCGGAGACCGCCGCCCAGGCCTACCTGGCCGCCTGCACTCAGTTCGGCTTCGCCGACCCGGAAGGCAGGATTCCCACCTCCTCCGCCGTGGCCCAGATCACCCCGGAACAGGCCAGCCAGGCCATTCCCGCCGTGGAAATCTCCCGGCAGGAGCTGGAAGGCGGGCTGGGCCTGCTCACCCTCATGGTCCGGGCGGGACTCTGCGCCTCCAACGGCGAGGCCCGGCGCCTGGTCCAGGGCGGCGGATGCTACCTGGGGGAGACCCGTCTTCAGGATCCCAAAATGACCCTGGGCTGCCAGGACTTCCCCGCCTCCGGGGAGATCATCCTCCGGGCCGGCAAGAAAAACCGGCGTCGGGTGGTGCTGCAGTAACCTCTTCCCCGCTGTCCTCTTCCCCCCGCCTCCTCTCTCCTCCCTCTCTTCCCCATCACCAGAATGTCGCAGAACATCGATCCCCGCGCCGCCATCCAGGAGGGTGCCTCCCTGGGAAAGAACGTGACCATCGGCCCCTTCGCCGTCATCGGGAAGGATGTCGTCATCGGAGACGACTGCGTCATCGGGCCCCATGTGAACCTCACGGGGCGGACCACCATCGGCCGGGGCACCCGGATCCACTGCGGCGCCAACATCGGAGACGAACCCCAGGACGTCCACTACCACGGACAGGACTCCCTCACCAAAATCGGGGAGGAGTGTGTCATCCGGGAATACGTCACCATCCACCGGGGCGTGGAGGAGGGGAGTGACACCTCTGTGGGGAACAAGGTGATGCTCATGGCCTTCACCCACCTGGGCCATAACTGCCAGATCCAGGACAATGTGATCATTGCCAACGCCAGCCTTCTGGCGGGGCGGGTGGAAGTGGGCCGGGGCGCCTTCATCTCCGGCGCCACCCTGATCCACCAGTTCTGTCGCATCGGCACCATGGCCATGGTGGCCGGCGGTTCCCGGATTGTCCAGGACGTGGTTCCCTACGGCATTGTCCAGGAGAACGCCATCCAGGGCATCAATGCCGTGGGGCTGCGCCGGGCCGGCTGGCCTGCGGAGACCATCAACGCCATCAAGGAGGCGGTGAAGATCGCCTGCCTGGAGGGACTCAGCCGCCCCAACGCCCTGGAAAAGATCGCAGCCACCCTGCCGGACCTGCCGGAAGTCCGCCTCTTCCGGGAATTCCTGGAGGGCACCCGACGGGGCCTCCTCACCGGAGCCACCCCCGCCTAAGTCCCGCCATCTATGCTATATTGACGGACTTAACAAAATCTCCGTCCCGCCTCTTTTTGCCGCGCCATGTCCCGTTGTGCCCAACTCCAGCGAAATACCAGGGAGACCCAGATCCAGCTTGAACTGGACCTGGACCAGTCCCCCCTGCAGAACGAAGTGGCCACGGGTGTCCCCTTTTTCGACCACATGCTGGACGCCGCCTTCCGGCACGGCCGTCTCCATCTGCGCCTCCAGGCCCATGGCGACCTGGAGATTGACGCCCATCACACCCTGGAGGACACGGGTCTGGCCCTGGGCCAGGCCCTGAAAACCGCCCTGGGCGAGAAGAAGGGGATCCAGCGCTTCGGGGAGGCCTCCGTGCCCCTGGACGAAGCCCTGGCCCGGGTGGTGGTGGATCTCTCCGGCCGCCCCCATCTCTCCTGGCGCTGCCCCCTCCCCGAGGCCACCGCCGGCGGCATCAGCGGCCGACTCTACCACGAATTCTTCCAGGCCCTGGCCAACGCCGCCGCCATCACCCTCCATGTGGATCTGCTGGCCGGCGAGGAAAACCACCACTGTCTGGAGGCCATCTTCAAGGCCTTCGGCAGAGCCCTCCGGAAGGCCGTGGCCAAAGACCCGGATATGACGGACCAGGAAACCCCCTCCACCAAAGGAGTCCTGGAATAACCGCCGTCCCACCTGACCCCCATTTTCCCCCAGACCCATTCTCCCTCCTATGTCTGACAACAATCTCCCCCTGAATACCCTCCGTCATTCCGCCGCCCACATCATGGCGGCCGTGGTGGCCAAACTCTGGCCCGATGCCAAATTCGACATCGGCCCCGCCACCGCTGACGGATTCTACTACGACTTCGACATGGAGCACCATCTGAGCCCCGAAGACCTGAAGGAAATCGAGACCCGGATGCGCAAGATGATCGGCCAGAAGGTCCCCTTCCTCCGCACCGAGGTCTCCCGGGAGGAGGCCAAGGCCCTCTTCCAGGAAAAGGGGCAGACCTATAAGCTTTCCCGGCTGGAGGACATCCCCGAGGGCGAGACCGTCTCCCTGTACACCTGCGGGGAGTTCACCGACCTCTGCCGTGGCCCCCACGTGGAGAACTCCTCCCAGATCGGCGCCGTGAAGCTCACCGGCATCGCCGGCTCCTACTTCCGGGGCGACGAGAAGAACAAGATGCTCCAGCGGGTCTACGGCACCGCCTTCCCCTCCAAGCAGGAACTGGACCAGTATCTCCAGCAGGTGGAGGAGGCCAAGAAGCGGGACCACCGGAAGATCGGCGTGGAGATGGAGCTGTTCTCCACCCACGAGGAGATCGGCCCCGGCCTGATCTCCTGGCATCCCATGGGCGCCCGGATCCGGAATGTCATCGAGACCTTCTGGCGGGATGCCCACTACCGGAACGGATACGAACTGGTCTATACCCCCCATGTGGGACGGGCCAACCTCTGGGAAACCTCCGGACACCTGGGATTCTACAAGGAGAACATGTACTCCAACATGGACATTGACGGCGATCCCTACTACGTCAAGCCCATGAACTGTCCCTTCCACATCATGATCTACAAGACCAAGCCCCGCTCCTACCGGGAACTGCCCTGCCGCTGGGCGGAGTTCGGCACGGTCTACCGCTACGAAAAGGCCGGCGTCCTCCACGGGCTGATGCGGGTCCGGGGCTTCACCCAGGACGATGCCCACATCATCTGCACCCAGGAGCAGATCATGGAGGAGATCCGGGAAGTGATCCGATTCTCCATGTACATCTGGCGCTGCTTCGGCTTCAAGGATGTCAAGGCCTATCTCTCCACCCGCCCCGCCAAGGCCGTGGGCGCTCCCGAAAAGTGGGAGCAAGCCACCCAGGCCCTCCTGGAGGCCATCAAGGCCGAGGGCATGTCCTACCAGGTGGACGAGGGCGGCGGCGCCTTCTACGGCCCCAAGATCGACCTGAAGATCAAGGACGCCATCGGACGGGAATGGCAGACCTCCACCATCCAGTTCGACTTCAATCTGCCGGAACGCTTCCAGCTGGAATACATCGGGCAGGACGGACTCCGCCACCAGCCCTACATGGTCCACCGCGCCCTCCTGGGCTCCCTGGAACGCTTCTTCGGCATCCTGGTGGAACACTACGCCGGTGCCTTCCCCACCTGGCTCGCCCCCGAACAGGTCCGCGTCCTCTCCATCTCCGAAAAATTTGCCGACTACGCCGCCCAGGTGGAGAAGGAACTCCGGGCCAAGGGAATCCGGGTCTCCTCCGATCTCTCCGCCAGTCCCATCGGCGCCAAGGTGAAAACCGCCGGACTCCTCCGCATCCCCTACCTGCTGGTGGTAGGAGAGAAGGAACAGGCCGACGGCACCGTGGCCGTCTCCCTCCGGGACCGCACCAAGGCCGGCGGAAAGTACTACGCCAAGGGAGATGTCATGCCCCTGGACCAGTTCCTTGCCCGTATCCTTCAGGAAATTGAGGACAAGGCCTAGTTGCCCCACTACCCCCCGTTGTTTCTAGCCAACCCCTAAAACGGAGTGCAAATCGAGTGATACAGCTCAAACCAGGAGATCGCAATCTGCACGGACGGCAAGTGCGCCTGATTACCCAGGACAACGAGCAGGCCGGCATCGTCACCTTCGAGACCGCCATCGCCCGTGCACAGCAGGCAGGACTGGATCTGGTCCTGCTGCCCAGCAAGACGCAGCCCCCTGTCACCCGGATCATGGATTACGGGAAGTATCTCTTCGAGGAATCCAAGCGGGCCCGGGAGGCGCGGAAGAACCAGGTGCAGCCCAAGCTCAAGGAAGTCAAGCTGCGTCCCGTCATCGACGAGAACGACTTGAACACCAAGCTGAAGCACGCCCGGGATTTTCTGCTGCACGGCGATAAGGTGCGCCTGCTTCTGCAGTTCCGGGGCCGGGAGATGAGCCATCAGGAAATCGGCATGGAAATCATGAACCGGTTCATCAAGCAGCTGGAGGACATCGCCAAGCAGGATTCTCCCGTCCGTCAGGACCGGAAGACCTTCTCCACCACCATCTCGGTGAAGCCGGAGGCCCGGGCCGCCGCCAAGAAGGAGGCCGCCGAAAAAGCCGCCGCCGCTTCTACCCCCGCCGCTCCTCCCCAGGAGTAGCGCCATCCCTCCCCGCCATTCCCCGCCTTCTCCCTCAGAAGAGAGCCAGAGAGGGGTATCATCCCATGTGCCCCCGTCGTTTCGGACTGGTGGTCGTCTTGGGCAAAGGGTTCGTTTTCTCTACCCTAGCCCGGGCCGCAAGCCGACGGAGGCCGTTCCCAACAGGAGAAAACAAAATGCCGAAAATGAAAACGAGAAAAGCCGCCGCGAAGCGCTTCAAGCAGACCGGTACGGGAAAATTCATGCACAACTGCGCGGGTGGACGCCACATTCTCACCAAGAAGTCCGCCACCCGTAAGCGCCGCCTTGGCCAGCCCAAGGAGGTCAAGAGCACCGAGCTCTCGCGGATGAAGGCCTGTTTCCCCTATGGTCTCTAAAGAGAACCCAACCCTTTCTTTTAGCTTGGAGTACTGAACAATGAGAGCAACGAATGCACCTGCATCCAGAGCGCGCCGCAAGCGCGTCCTGGCTATGGCCAAAGGCTTCAGCGGCAGCCGGAGCAAACTGATCCGCATGGCGTACACCGCCACCGACCGCGCTATGGCGTATGCCTACGTGGGACGGAAAGACAAGAAAATTGCCTACCGTCAGCTGTGGACCCAGCGTATCAATGCCGCCTGCCGTGCCCTCGACTTCAAATACAGCTGGCTGATTGACGGCCTCAACAAGGCCAACATCGAGATCAACCGCAAGATGCTCGCCGACCTGGCCGTCACCAACCCCACTGCCTTCGCGCAGCTGGTGGAAAAGGCCAAGGCCGCCCGGGCATAAGCTCGCCTCGCGACTGCGCCAACCACGCATCCCCGCCCCGTTTCGGCTATTCTCCGCCGAAACGGGGCCTTTTTTTTTGCCCCAAAATGTCCCCGGGCTGGGCCATCATCTCCATGGTGGTATGCGCGAGAAAAACGCGCGGGGAAATTCGGTTCCCGCCCCCCCATCCCGGCCCTGGGTTCCCACCTTTTCGGGGAAGGCAGCGGGAGAGGGGAAGGCCGTGGGGCAAGGGCTATATTAACCGCCGTTTTTTCCTCCCGAACTCCCTCCCTGGGAAAGCCCTCCTTGTTTTTTGAACGAAGCGGTGGCTTTCCGGGTTCCAGGGCAATGGCAATCCCCACGGTACGAACAAGGACACTCATGCCTGAAATCTCCCCCCTCCAGAAAGCCCGCGCCGCCTATCAGCCCCGTCTCCCCAAGATCCTGGCGGAGAATGGCCCCTTCGCCCAGGCTCAGCTTGGCGAACCCACCCACTCTGTGGCTGACCAGGAAGCCATCCAGAAGCTCTTCCCGGATACCTACGGACTGCCCGCCATCGACTTCATCCCCGGCAGCCCCCGGGAAACCGCTCCCATCTGCGCCGGCGTGATTCTCTCCGGCGGCCAGGCCCCCGGCGGCCACAATGTCATCGCCGGACTCTACGACGGCCTCAAGAAGATCAATGCCCAGAACCAGCTCTACGGATTCCTGGGCGGCCCCTCCGGGCTCATCGACGACAAGTCCATGCTCCTCACCGACGAAATCATCGACAGCTACCGCAACACCGGCGGCTTTGACATGATCTGCAGCGGACGCACCAAGCTGGAGACGGAAGAGCAGTTCCAGAAGGTCATGGAGACCTGCAAGCGCCATGGCATCACCGCCATCGTGATCATCGGAGGCGACGACTCCAACACCAACGCCTGCACCCTGGCCCAGTATCTGGTGTCCCAGAAGGCCGGCATCCAGGTCATCGGCTGCCCCAAGACCATCGACGGCGACCTGAAGAACAAGTGGATTGAGGTCTCCTTCGGCTTCGACACCGCCACCAAGGTCTACTCCGAGCTCATCGGTAACATCATGCGGGACGCCAACAGCGCCCGGAAGTACTGGCACTTCATCAAGCTCATGGGTCGTTCCGCCTCCCACATCGCCCTGGAGTGCGCCCTGCAGACCCATCCCCAGGCCTGCATCGTCTCCGAGGAAGTGGCCGCCCGGAAGCTGTCCCTGAAGCAGATTGTGGATCAGCTGACGGAGATTGTGGTGGAGCGGGCCCGTCGTTCCCTGAACTTTGGCGTGGTGCTGATTCCCGAGGGCCTCATTGAGTTTATCCCCGAGATCCAGACCCTGATTGCCGAGCTCAACGATCTGCTGGCCAAGAATCAGGCCGCCTTTGACGCCCTGCCGGATCTGGAGGCCAAGGTGGCCTTTGTGGAGGAGCGCCTCACCCCCGCCCACAAGGAAGCCTTCCAGCCCCTGCCCGCCGCCATCAAGGCCCAGCTGGTGGGCGACCGGGATCCCCACGGCAACGTCCAGGTCTCCAAGATCGAGACCGAGAAGATGCTGGCGGAGATGATCGACGCCAACATCCGGGTGCTGAACGCCACCGAGCCCAAGAAGCTGAAGTTCTCCAGCCAGTGCCACTTCTTCGGCTACGAGGGCCGTTGCGCCGCCCCCTCCAACTTCGACGCCAACTACTGCTACTCCCTGGGCTACACCGCCAGCGCCCTCATCGCCGCCGGCAAGACGGGCTACATGGCTTCCTGCCGGAACATCTCCAAGCCCATCGACCAGTGGGTGGCCGGCGGCATCCCCCTCACCATGATGATGAACATGGAGCATCGTCACGGCAAGGACGTGCCCGTGATCAAGAAGGCCCTGGTGGATCTGGAGGGCAAGCCCTTCCAGACCCTGGTGGAGAACCGGGAGGCCTGGGCCAAGGGAGTGGATTTCCGCTATCCCGGCCCCATCCAGTACTTCGGCCCCACCGAAGTCTGCGATCTGCCCACCCAGACCCTCGCCCTGGAACACCTCTAGGACAAATCCAGGCGCCTCTCCCTCCCTCCTCCCGAAGGAGCGGAGGGGCAGGGGGCGTTGCGTCACATTTCGCCGCAAGGCGGAAAAAGAAGGGAGCCACCGCAAGGAAAGGGGGCTCCCTTTGTTGCTTTTCAGGGGAGGGGGAAACACGGGAATGTCCGCGGGGATGGCGGGGCATATTCCCGGAGAGGACAGGGGAGAAGAGAAGGCTTTCCGGCAAAGGGGGAAACCCAGAAGCGGGGCGCAGAAGCCAGCTTCGCCATAACGGAGGAGATTGTCGATGAAACTACTTCATGTGGGTGATGTGCATCTGGGGGCCTCTTTGGAGGGCCATAGCCGAAACGAGGAACTCAAAAGGGTCTTCGCCCATCTGGTGCAGGCCGTAAAGGAACATTCCCTGGAGGCGGCTCTCTTCACGGGAGATATCTTCGACAGCGGAAGCCCCTCCAACCAGTCCCAGGAACTCTATTACAACCTGCTGCTGGGGTTGCATCAGGCGGGCTGCCGCCAGGTGGTGATCATTGCCGGCAACCACGACAGTCCCTCCTTCCTGAAGGCCCCCCAGGCGCTGCTGCGCCTGATGCGGGTCCATGTCATCGCCTCTGTGGAGGCGGTGGATCTGGAAAAGGAGCTGGTGATTCTGGGGGAGGAATCCCATCCGGAGGCCATCCTGTGCGCCGTTCCCTTTCTCAAGGCCGGCGATGTCCGGGGAAGTGTCCGGGAGGCGGAAACCAGCCAGGAGAAATCCGCCGCATTGGCCCAGGGCATAGTGGAACACTACCAGAAGCTCTATGACCTGGCGGTGCAGCGTCGGCAGGGGCGTCCCCTCCCCATTCTGGCCATGGGACACCTCTACGCCTACGGAAGCGTCTTCGGCACCAAGAGGGACACCACGGTGGGAAATCTGGAGGGGGTGAACCTGGAGAAGTTCCCCCCCTTCGACTACATCGCCCTGGGGCATATTCACCGGGCCCAATGCGTGGCTGGCCACGAAAACTGGCGCTATGCCGGCGCCCTCCTCCCCATGAACATCCGGGAAAACCCCTGGGCACCGGAATACTCCATCCTGGACACCGAGGATCTCGCCCGCCCCCGGACGGTGGAACTGCCGGACAAATGCTACCAGGAGATGCGGGTGGTCCAAGGCAGCCTGGAGGAACTGGAACGCCAGATGGATGCCCTCAAGGCAGAAGACCGAGAAGTCTGGGTGAAGGTGATCTGCACGGAACCCGCTCCCCCGCCCCATTGGCTGGTGGATCTCCAACAGAAATATTGTGCGAGCAAACTCTCTCTGCTCCGAGGCGAGGTGCGCGCCCCACAGGCCGGAACCCAGGGGGAGAGTTTTTTGGAGGAATTCTCTGGTAATCTTTCACAACTCACTCCAAAACAAGTATTTATGACTTATATAGAGGAGAAAGGGAAATTTTTCGACCCTACCTTGCGGGAGGCGTTGGTGGAGCGTTACGATCAAGCGGAGAGCAAGGTGCTGGCTCCCAGCCTGAGCCAGGAGAAGAGCCCGTCGGCGGCCAAAGGAATTCTCCGCTTCCGTCGGCTCTACTGCAAGAACATCAACTCCCTCTACGGGGAGACCACCATCGATTTCACGGATCCCGCCTATTCCTCAGGCATCTTCCTGATCACCGGCCCCACCGGCGCCGGCAAATCTAGTTTGATGGACGCCATCTGCCTGGCCCTCTACGGTACGACGCCCCGGCTGGAGGAGGGGAAGGGGAAGGCCATTGGACAGGAATGGGACCCCGTCATGAGCGACGGGGCCAGGGAAATGGTGGTGGAACTCACCTTTTCCTTGACGGAAGAAGGGAAGGAGGAGGAATACCGGGTGCGCTTCTCCCATACCCGCACTCAACGCTCGAGCGCGGCAAAGCCTTTTGGAGCGGTGCAGCGGGAATTGTTCCGCAATGGGGTGTCCATGACGGACAAGTCAACGGAGGTGAAGAAGAAGGTGGAGGAACTCATTGGCCTTTCCGACGATCAGTTCATGCGGTGCGTGCTTCTGGCCCAGGGGAGATTTGACGCTTTTCTGAAGGCCGGCGAGGGGGAGCGGGTTCCCATCCTGACCGCCATTACCGGCACGGAGGTCTACCAAAAAATCGGGAAGGAAGTGTTCCAGAGGTGGCAGAGGGCGAAGGGGGACTACGAACGATGCCAGGGGGAGGATGACGGGATTCGCCTCCTCTCCGACGAAGAGCGCAAGGAAAAGGAGGACAAGTGGCAGGAGTTGAAGGAAAGGCAGGATGCTTTGAACCAGGAGAAAGAGATCGCCCAGCGTCGGGAACAGGGGTTCCAGGCTCTGGAGAATGCCGAGCAGGCTCTGGAGAATGCCCAGGAGGAGGAGCGTCAGGCCCAGGAGGCGCAGGAGGGGTTCCAGGAGAAGAAAAAGCGTTGGGAAGCGGGGAAGAAGGCGGCGCTGTGCCAGGAGAGTTTCCATCATTGGGACATGGCGAAGAGGTCCCGTCAGGATGCGGCTGACCGTTTGGCATGGTTGCAGGAGCAGAAGACGCAACAGGAGAAGAAGGCGACGGCGGCTGAGAAACGTCAGGAGGAAGCCCGGAGGCGTTGCGAGGAGACGGAGAAGCAGTGCGACCAGCAGGAGAAGGCGTTGCAGGAGGCCGGAAAATGGGAGACCCTCTGGAAGAACCAGGAAAAGACGGTGGGGAGTCTTTCCCGGGAGGTTTCTTCCCTGGAGAGCGAAAGGAAAAAGGCGCAAGCCGCCTTGGAAAAGCTCCAGGCCGCATGGGAAAATGAGAAGAAGAAGGCCGCCTTTGCCGACGAGTATGTGAAGAGTCATGCCCGGGACGGGGAACTGGAGGCTCTGGCGGGGGTGTGGAGAGTCCGGTGGGAGAACTTGGTGTCCCAGGAGAAGGAGGCTGAGGATTTGAGGAAAAAAGTGGAGTCGGCTCGGAAGGAGTTGGAGAAGAGCCTCTGTGCTCAAGAGACCCTGGCGCAAGCGGGGAAGAAGTTGGAGGAGAAGGCGGCCGACCTCCGGAAACGTGAGGAGGCGCTGGATCAGGAGCGTAAGGAAATCCTTCAGGGGAAGACGGAGGAGGGGTGGCAGAAGGACAGGGACCAGGCGATCCGGGCGGCTGCCCTGACGGAACATCGCCATGCCCTCCAGGAGGGGGTGGAGTGCCCCCTCTGCGGCTCTCGGCTGCATCCCTACTGCCAGGGGGAAACCAGAGACAAGGATGTGGCGGCGGAGCTGACATCCATTGAGCAGCGCCTGATTCTTTTGAAGAGGTGGAAGGAGAAAAAGGAGGCCCTGGACAAGGAGAAGACTACCCTGGAGAATCAGCGGACCCAGTGGAAAACCGACGAGAAGCATGGTCGGGAGGAGGAGGAACGCCTCCGGAAAGCGTTGCCGGAAAGGGAGGAGGAGTGGAGCAGTCGCCAGCGGAAGGTGGACCAGGAAGCGGAGGCTCTGAAGGCGGAGTTCCGGGAGAGATTTCAGGTGGAATGGACGGATCATGGTTCCCTGCCCCGGGAGCTTTCGGAACGTCAGAAGAACTTCAAAAATGCCCAGGACGTCTTGAAGGAGCGGGATGGCGCCAGGGAGGAGTTCATCCAAAAAGAAAAGGATGCCCAGGGGGAACTGTCGTCCTGGCAAACTCAGGAACAGTTGAAAAAGGAGGCGTTGCAGGAGGCCGAGGCGAAGAGGGAGGAGTATCGTCAAAAACGTCTGGATTTGGTGAAGGAGCCGGATTTGGCGGCGGAGAAGAAGATGAACGAGGCTCGCCGGGATGGGGCGCGTAGCCTGCGGGGAGAGGCAGAGAAGGCGACGGAGAAGGCGACGGGCGAGCTGGAGCAGACGAAGAGGAACTATGAACAGGAGGCACGTCAGTTGGCGGAGGAGCGGGAACCGGAGGAAAAAAAGGCTCGGCAGGCCTTCGAGGAGAAATTGAGGAGTGAGGGCATTGCCGACGAGGCGGCCTACCAGGCGATGTATCTCCCTTCGGAGAAGCTCCATGCCCTGGAGGAGGAGAACCAGAAGATTCAGCAACGTTGTGTTCAGGCAAAGACACGTTGTCGAGACTGTCAGGAGGCCAAGGAGAGCTGCCAGCGGAACTTGCCGGAGGGGCTGAGTCGCCAGGAGAACCGGGAGAAGCTGGAGGCCCTGAAGAAGGGGGAGGAACAGCTCAAGGATGAGATGGGGGAGGTGGACCACACCCTGAAGAACGACAAAGAGAACCGAAGCAGGAAGGAGCACCTCCAGGAGGAGTTGGAAAAGAAGAAGGAGGAGTGGCGCTACTGGGACATCCTCCAGGAGCATCTGGGGAAAAACGAGGGGGACACCTTTGCCCGCATCGCCCAGGGGTATACCTTCCGGAATCTCCTCCGTTTCGCCAATCGGCACAGGCCGCGGTCCCTGAAGGAGCATTTCACCCTGGTGGCGAACGAGAACGACCCCCTCTCCCTGGATGTCATCGACCACCACCGGGGCAACGTGCGCCGTACGGTGCGCAATCTCTCCGGGGGCGAATCCTTCGAGGTGAGCCTGGCCCTGGCACTGGGGCTGGCGGAGATGAGCGCCGTCAGCCAGAAGGCACGTCTGGGAAATGTCCTGCTGGACGAGGGCTTCGGAACCCTGGACGACCAGGCGCTGGACAGCGCCATCGAACTGCTCATGGGGCTGGGCGGCGACGCCGGCTCCTCCTCCCGGAAGCTGGTGGGCATCATCAGCCATGTGGACAAGCTGAAGGAACGCATCGAGACCCAGCTGGTGGTCTCCAATGCGGGCGGCATGGGCCGGGTGGCGGGCCCGGGCGTCACCTTCCGGGGGAATGCGGGAGGGGAGGAGAAGCGGGAAAAGAGGAGGCGGAAAAGCGCCGCCTCCGGGGCAGAGCCGTGAGGGGAGGGGGCTTGGGAATCCCGTTCCGTCCCTTGGGAAAGGCCGGGGGCTTCAGGCTATAGTATCCCCTGTTGCCGCAGGCTGCCTGACGACAGGCACCTACTCTACCCTTCTCCCTATCCCCCAGGCGGGAATCCCCCCGGAGTCTCTTCTATGTCCCGATCCCCCAAATCCTTCCTGTGTCTTTCCCTCCTTCTGGGCGTGCTCTTTGGCGCCATGGAAGCCTCTGCCGCCCTGAAGTTGGTCTCTCCGGAGAACCGGGCCACGGTCTCCCTGTTGACCGATCTCCAGCGCTTGGGGGAGCGGCTTCCCCTGTCCCAGCTGGAGGCCCTTTGGCAGGATCGGGTCTTTGTGGGGCGTCTTCAGGCGAAGCCCGGGGCTTCCCTGCCCCAGGGGCTCCGTCTTGTCTGGCGGAGCACCGAGGCCAAGCCGGGTCTTCAGGGCTACCGTGTGTTGGTGGGAAAGGGAGAGAAACTGGATCAGGTGGCGTGCACCGTCTACGAGATTTCCGTCCAGGAAGGCCAGGAGAAGCAGCAGGCCCTTTTGCAGAATCTGCGTCCCGGAACGCTCTACAGCTGGAAAGTCCAGGCCCTGGATGACCAGGGGACCGTCCTGGAGGAGTCCGGGGTGCGGAATTTCACGGTGGAGGCCGGCGTGCCCTACGTCCTGTATGGGAAGCACCGGGGCAACTTCCGGGAATTTGGGGGCATGCCCGCTGGCCTGGGGCGCGTTCTGCCCTACGGCATGATTTACCGCAGCAGCGCCTATCTGCCGGCGGGGGAGGAGCCCCGGGAGTTCGGGGAATGCCCGGTCATCGGGGAGACGCCCCAGGTGCGGACGGTGGTGGATCTCCGCTGGGAAGGAGAACATCCCACTCTGGCTCCCGATTGGGATCCCCAGAAGGTCCAATACTTCTCCATCCCCTCCCAGATGTATGTGGGCATCTTCACGGTCAACGGAATGGAAAACTATCGCCAGCTCTTCCCCCTCTTCGCCAAACGGGAAAACTACCCCATCCTCTTCCATTGCGTAGTGGGCGCCGACCGCACCGGAACCCTGGCCATGATGCTCCAGGCCGTCCTGGGATGCCCCGAAGAGATCATCCGGCGGGACTATGTCTTCACCTCGTTCTACAGCACCCGGTACTTCTCCGCCGTGGACACCACCTTGAAGAAGCTGGCGGACTTCGCCCCCGTCCCGGATGCCCCCCTCCAATGGAAGGCGGAGGCCTATCTGCTGCGCTGTGGCGTGAAGGCCCAGGAGATCCGGGCCTTCCAGACCCTGATGTTGGGAGAGGACTTCCCCCTCTCCCCTGTGCTCCAGGAGGCTGTCGCCCGGGAGGAGTTCATCGCCTCCTTCACCCCCACCTCTCAGGTGGCCTTCGATGTCCCCGCCACCCGGGGACGTGCCATGATGCAGTGCGGGAAGGAATACCTCTTCCAAGGCGGCGTGGAGCAGTTCCTGGCTCCCGAATTTGCCGGGGTCAATGAGGCGGGAGAGTATCTTTTCTGCTTCCAAAATGCCTATCCCCGCCCTGCCGTGGGAGGCTTCCAAGGGGAGGGATTGACGGTTCCCGCCTATCAGATGCGGGAACCCGTCCGGAAGCAGGTCCTGCTTTCCCCTGCGGGAAAGAACGCCTGGACTCGGGAGGAACTGGCGGAAGGCATGCAAATCCCCCCCAAGGAAGAATGCCTGCGCCTCCTGACACCTGTCTCCTCCCCGGATGACCCCCTCCCCCCGGAATATCAGGCCGTGCCCTGGAAGGAGACGGACGGGGATTATCTGGTGGCCCTCTCTCGAGAGGAAAAACCCGCCTGGGACGGGGATTTGACGAAGCCCTTCTGGCAGGGAGTGCCCGTCATCATGCTCTCCCAAATCGACGGCAACCCCGCCGAAAAGGGAAAGGTCTCCCTCCGGTTGGCCACCAATCCCGCTCACGATACCCTCTATTTAGGAGTGGAATTCCTGGAGGACAACACCCCGGTGAGCCGTCAGCGGGGACGGGATGAAGCGGTGTGGGAGGACGACGAGGTGGAGTTCTTCCTGGCCGGCGGCGGCCAGGCCACCTACTATCAGCTGATCCTGAACCGTTCAGGCTCCCTGCTGGACGGCAAGGGCACCAACGCCAAGTGGGATTTGACGGAGTATGCCACCGCCGTCAAGGAGACGGGCACGGGCTGGAGCGTGGAGGTGGAGTTGCCTCTGGGACAGCTGGATCTCCAAGGGCCCTTGGAGTTGAATGTGTGCACCACGGATGCCCCCTCCGGCGTCCACCGCAATCTGGGAGCCACCAATGGAATCTTCCACTCCCGGGAGGCTTTCCTGCCCATTTTCCTGAAGTGAGCTGACTCCCTGAGGAACGTCTGTCATCGGAAGAGGATTTCACCTCCATGTCCATCAACGAGACCACAGCAGGATTCAGCCAGGGAGAGCGGAAAGAGATTCCCCCTGGCCTGTGGTGCAAATGCACCTCCTGTGGTGAGGTCATCTACACCCGGGCCATGCAGGCGAATCTCAACGTCTGCCCCTCCTGCGGCTACTATGCGCCCCTGACGGCCTGGGAGCGCATCCGGCAGCTGACGGATGCCACGGAGAAGGGGTTTGTGGAGATGGACGACCGCCTCACCTCCCTGGATCCCCTGGGATTCGCCGGAGATTCCTCCTATGTGGCAAAGTTGCGGGAAGCCCAGCAGAAGACCGGGCTTCCCGAAGCGGTCATCACCGGGAAAGCCTGGCTGGAAGGCCATCGCTTCGGCCTGGCGGTGATGGATTTCCGCTTCATGGGAGCCAGCATGGGTGCCGTGGTGGGCGAGAAAATCACCCGGGTCACGGAATGGGCCACCCGAAGGGAACTGCCCATGGTCATTGTGACCGCCTCCGGAGGCGCCCGCATGCAGGAGGGAGCCCTCTCCCTGATGCAGATGGCCAAGACCGCCGGCGCCGTGGAACGGCACGACGAGGAAGGGCTTCCCCTGATTATTATCCTGACCCATCCCACCACCGGAGGAGTCACCGCCTCCTTCGCCTCCCTGGGGGATGTGATTCTCTCCGAACCCCACGCCCTGGTGGGATTTGCCGGACCTCGCGTGGTGGAACAGACCACACGCCAAAAACTGCCCGAAAATTTCCAACGGGCGGAATATCTCCTTCAGCACGGCTTCATCGATGCCATCGTGGAACGGAAAGACCTCCGCAGCACCCTCTCCGGCCTGCTGCGAAGCTTCCAGCGCTGACCTGCCCCACCCTCCCGGCTTCCTTATCCCATCCACCAAAAGCCCCATGCCCTACCAGCCCAAGATCGTCGGCTTCTCCCGGTCTCTGCCCTCCCTGGGAACTGTGGATTGGCGGGGGGGAGTCCTGCTGCGCTCCACCAACTGGCTGGGGGACATGCTTATGACCCTGCCAGCGGTCTGGCAGCTGAAGGAACTCCTTCCCCCCGGCGTCCCCCTCTGGGTGGCCGCCCCCGCCAGCCTGGCCCCCCTCTGGCAGGCCGCCCCCTGGATTGACGGCGTCATCCCCTTTGCGGGAAAGCGCATGGATCCCCAGGCCCGAGCCCAGGTCCGCAGCCACGACTTTGGCCTGGGCATCGTCTTCCCCAATTCCTTCGGCTCAGCCTGGGATCTCTGGCGATGCGGCATTCCCCGAAGGCTGGGACGAGGCGGAGCCTTCCGGGGATGGATGCTCACCGATGCCATTCCCCGCTGGAAACCCCATGAAGGCGAGGGAAAATGGCACCAGCTTTCCTGGTATCTGGAGCTGGTGAGCGTCCTGGGAGAAGTGCGTCTCTCTCCCCAGTGTCCGCCCCTTGTGGTATCCCCGGAACTCGCCCGGGAACTAGGGGTGACCAAGGAGGAGCCCTGGGTGGTGATGGCCCCCGGCGCCGCCTACGGCCCGGCTAAACAGTGGCCCGAACAACACTTTGCCTATGTGGCCAGGGCCTTGCAGAAAGACGGATGCCGGGTGGCCCTGGTGGGAACCCCTAGAGAAGCTCCCCTGACCGCCAGAATCGCCGCCGAGGCCCCGGGCTGCCTGGATCTGGGAGGCAAGACTCCCCTCCCCGCTTTGATGAGCGTCCTCTCCCAGGCCCGGGCTGTCCTGGCCAACGACTCCGGCTCCATGCACCTGGCCGCCGCCCTGGGAACCCCCGGCGTGGGCATCTTCGCCTCCACCGATCCCGTGGCCACCGGCCCCCTGGGCGCCCCCTGGGAACTCCAGATCGCCCAAGTGGATTGCCGCCCCTGCCTCCAAAGACAATGCCCCTGGGCCGGCGCAAGACAATATCTCTGCATGCAGCATCTCCCCCCGGAACCAGTCCAGGAACGTCTGCATCAGCTCCTCCATCCCCAGGCATAGCCCCCCCAAAAAATATTCCCGGGAGGGATCCTTTACCCCCCGGGGGGCCCGCTGCCGGGGGTTCCCGGCCGGGATGAACCCGGCCTCCACCCCCGTCTAGCGATCCTCCCACCCCGTAAACGGGGTTCATGAGGATGCCCCCTGCCCCCAGAGGGGGTTCCGTCAAAGCGGGGGAATCCCCCGTGCCCCCGGTTCCGGGGTTGCCCCTTTCATCCCCGGAAAATGGCGCCCATTTTCTTTCCCAGGAGGGAGGCGGCCAGGAGATAGGAGGCCCCCAGGAAGAGCATGGTCCACAGGCCCAGGGCGGCCGCCACGGAAGCCCCCTCCCCCAGGAAGGAGGAAAGGTCGTAGATGGCCTTGGTGATGGGATAGTATTCCGCCTTTTGGGCCAGAAGCAGGGAATCGGAGACTTCCAGCATGGAGAAGCTGAAGGTGAGGATTGCCCCTGCCAGCAGATTGGCGGAGATGAGGGGGACGGTGATGCGGCGGAAGATCCTGCCGCC
The DNA here is from genome assembly GCA_016302315.1 of Lentisphaeria bacterium. Lineage (GTDB taxonomy): Bacteria > Verrucomicrobiota > Lentisphaeria > Oligosphaerales > Oligosphaeraceae > UBA1724. Next base: position 10,895 of record JAEDNW010000012.1, on the reverse strand, counting down.
GGAGGCTCCCAGGGAGGCCGCGGCCTCCTCGAAGGCCACGGAAGTCTGCTGAAGCCCCGCCACTGCCGCCCGCACCACATAGGGGATGCGTCGAATGGCATAGGAGATCACCAGCAGAGCCGTGGGATTCTCCACAGGATTCAGGACATGGAGGAGCCGTCCCCGTGCGGTCATGGCCAGATATCCGAAGGCCACCACCAGTCCGGGCACAGCCAGGGGCAGCATGGACATGGCATCCAAGAGCCAGCCTCCCCGGTGTCGTCCCCGCTCCACGGCCCAGGCAATGAAGGTCCCCAGGACCATGGCCAGAGCCAGGGCCATTCCGCAGTACCGGAGGCTGTTGAGGATGCTGGGTACCGTGAGATTGTGTCCCAGGGCAGTTTCCAAATGTTCCCAGGTGGCCTGAAGAGGCAGGGCCGTGCGGTACCAGCCTTTACCCAGGGCCAGGCCCGCCACCCCCAGATGGGGCAATATGCCGGCAAAGGAGACCAGGGAGAAGGCCAGGCCCGCCAGAACGTTCCGGACTCCTCGCAGAGGAATGGGGCCCACGGCCCGTCCTGCCTTTCCCCACATGGCATAACTCTCTCTTCCGTAGCGGAATTTCGCCAGGAGATAGGCCGTAAGGGAGGCGGCCATCATGACCGTCACCAGGGCAAACGGCATGGGATTATGCCCCATTTCGCTGATGCCCAGAAAGATCTGCACGGGGGTCAGCCGTTCGTAGTTGAACATCAGGGGGGTGCCCAGCTCCGTGAAGGACCAGATAAAGACCAGGGTGCATCCGGCGAAGAGTCCCGGTCGGATGAGAGGCAGGGTGATTCTCCGGAATCGCCGGAAGCCTGTGCAGCCGCAATCCTCCGCCGCCTCCAGGAGGGCGGGATCCACATTGGCGAAGGCGGCGGTGAGATTCAGGTAGAGGATGGGATGGAGATGCAGGGCCTCCAGAAGGATCACCGCCCCCATGCCGCCGGCCAGCCAGTCCGGTTCTCCTCCCGGGGCCAGGAGGCCCAGCCGGATCAGGACCTGGTTCAGTGCGCCGTAGCGTCCCAGGATCGCCTGCATGCCCAGGGCTCCCACAAAGGGAGCGAGAATCATGGGCATGAGGAGGAGACCATTCCAAAGCCGGCTACCCCAGAAGCGGTATCGGCTGGCCAGCCAGGCCAGCGGGAGGGCGAGAGCCAGGGAGAGGAGGGTGGTGCCGCCGGCCACCAGGAAGGAATTCAGGAGGCCATCCCGGTAGAGGGGATTCCGGAAGGTTTCCGCTAGGAAGAAGAGGGTGGGTCTTCCGGCGCCGTCTGTCAGGCCACCCCGGAGAATTTCCCCCACGGGCAGCAGGAAGAAGACGCCGAAGAAAAGGAGCGTCAGTCCCAGGAAAAGAAAATGCAGCTTTTTTCCCATGGGGAAAAGTAGAGGGATTATCTTAACGCCTCGTCGGCGAAATGGAATGAGGAAGACCATGGCTTCCTCAAGGCCAGGTCAGAGCCACCGAAGGCATCCGCCGAAACCGTAAGGAATTGAACCTGAAGAGGGGGATCCCTCCGCACAAAGGGGCCACTACACGAAATCCAGGGCGATAATGTAATTTTCCCCTGCGTTCCCACTATGACAAAAATCGGCTTTTTCAGCGATGTCCACGGCAATCTGGAAGCCCTGACGGCCATCCTCAAACGCCTGGACCAGCTCTCCTGCGACCTGCTTGTGTGCCTCGGGGATATTGTCGGCTACGGCGCCAATCCTTCGGAATGCATCCAGGTCATCCGGGAACGGGAAATCCCCTGCGTCATGGGAAACCACGACGAATACGCCTCCTCCTTCATGACCCCCTCCGTGGCCCGCCTCCGCCCGGAAATCCTCAAGTCCATCGAATGGACCCAGTCCCAGCTCTCCATCGATGACATGAAGTGGCTGGCGGAACAGCCCATGCGGCTCCAGCTGGGAGAGGAAATCGTGGCCCTCCATTCCTCCTTCGCCCGGGGACGCTGGGCCTACTGCCTGGACGAGGATACCTTCGCCGCCAATTTTGAGCTCCAGGAATGCCCCCTGGCCTTCTGCGGACACTCCCACTCCCCCCTCATCGGCATCGATATGCCCGGACACGCGCCCTTCGTGGACTTCATCCGTCCCTACACCATCCCCGAAGACCACCGGGTGATGGTGAATGTGGGCAGCGTGGGACAGCCACGGGACCGGGATCCCCGGGCCTGCGCCTGCCTCTATGAGGTGGAAAAACGTCATCTGGAACTGATCCGGGAACCCTACGATATCGAGACGGCCCAGAACAAGATCTACATGGCCCGCCTCCCGGAGAAGTTCGGCATGCGTCTCGCTATCGGAAGATAGGGGGCCATGGCCGGACAGGAGAACCCTATGGCGACACCCAAGACGCCCCAGACCGGGAGGGGGGCCGCCCTGGAGGAACTGCTCCAGCGCCTGAAGGGCCTGGAAGACTTGAATCCGGATCTCTCCGGAGGGGAGATTGCCCGGCTGGAAGAATTGTGCCGGCAATGCGGATCGGAGGATTTCCCGGTTCTGGCGCATCAGGTGCGGCGCCTCATCGACCTGTATCTGGCCATGCCTACCCTGGAGGTGGGAAAGGCCATTCTGGGAGAGTATTCCCGGCTGCTGGAGGTGGGAGCCGCCCGACTTCTGGCCTCCCATGAAATCGCGCCCCGGCCTGCCCTGCCCCCCGCCGCCTCGGGAGGCTTTTCCCGGGGGCTGGTGTTGTATAGCCCTTTCCAGTACACCGCCCTGGACCGATGCCGCATCATGAGTCAGACGGAAGTGCCGGAGACCCTTTCCCGGGCGGCGGACGCCTTCCGGCGGCGGGTGGAGGTGGTGGACACCGTCTTCGGCATTGGCTTCCGGCTTCTGTGGCTTCTGGATCCCCTCCAGTTCCAGCGCTGGGCCACAGACTATCTGGCCGAGAACGAGGGCGAGCTGGCCCCGGAAGTCATCCGGGACATCCTGTGGGTGATGCGCCAGACCCCCGGTCTTTCCCCCGCCATGACCGAATGGCTTCTCCGCTGGTGCGGCGACATGGCCCTGCTGGAGGACTGGCCCCGGGTGGTCACCCAAGCCGACCGGCTGGCCGACCGGCTTTTCCTCCTGACGTGGGCAAAGACCATCCGCACCCCCAGGAATGTCCAGCTGGCCCATCTGAAACTGATGGTGGACACGGGACGGATGAACGAGGAACGGCTCCTGGCCTGGCTGGAAAATTCCCTCCAGGAATTTGGCGCCGCCGTGGCCCGCTTCCTCTCCTTCGACCAGGAAATCTCCTCCCCCCAGGAGGCCCAGTGGCTCCACTGCACCCTGCTCTCCGAACTCCAGGGCATGGAAGCCTCCTACCAGCCCATCCTGGTCCTCTCCGATCTCCTCCTGCGGCTGCCGGACGGCGCCATGAAACTGGCCATGGCCTTCCTGGGCATTGCCGGACAAAGCCTCCGGGAATGGGAGACCGCCATCCGGAAATTCTCGGAAAAGCTTATCCGGCGCGCCTTCCTCCTGGATCTCAAACAGGGAAGAACTCCCGTGGAGACCATCCGCAGATTCACCTTCGGCGATGAAACTGCCTTCGCCCAGATCTGCAACGAACTGGATCTGATCCGGCAGCAGTTCGACTCCATTGCCCAGCGGGAGAAGGTCATTCAGCGTCTGGGGGTCTACTATGCCAGTTTCCGGCGGGCCCCCATGCTGGGGCAGGAAGTGGGCCGCCGCTATCGCCGGCTGGCCAAAATGCTCCACGAGGACTTTCTGCTGAACCACCTCACCCCGGAGGAACTGGACCATTTCCAGGCCCGGGGATTCCTCCAGGAACTCTATTCCATGGCCTCCCGCTCCAAGCGCTTCCTGGATCATCGCCGTGCCCTGGACATGACGGTGGAGGAGATGGTGGCCTCCCAGATGGAGTTTGTGGAGGAGTGCCGTTCCCGGAGGCTTGCCCTCCTTCGCCAAACCCTGGGCTGACCTCACTCCATGGATGTCTCCCTCTCTCCCCTGCTCTCCCCCTGGCTTCTCCTGCCCGGCACCCTGCTGATGTCAGCGATGGCCGTCCTCCTCTGGAGACAGCAGCGGGAGTTCCTTCCCCTCTCCCTCCGCAACGGCCTGCTGCTGCTCCGGCTTCTTCCTCTGCTCCTCCTGGCCCTCTGGTTTCTCCGTCCCGTCCGCCGACAGACCCAGCCCGTCAAGAATGCCTCCCATATTGTGGTGCTGGCGGACGCCACCACCTCCATGGCCCTTCGCCGGGATGGCCGGGATTCCCAGGGAAGAGTCACCACACGCTGGAAGGCCGCCACCGCCCAAATCACCGCCGCCCCGCCCGAAATCCCCCTCCTCCTCTGGCGGGTGGGCACCCGGAAAGAACCTGCACTCCCCTGGCAGGACATCATCCCCTTCACCCCTCTCTCCGGGGAAACCGACCTGGGCGCCTCCCTGGAGGCCTTGAAACGGGAGCTATACCGTCCCGGTGCTATCCCCATCCGGGCCGCCCTGATCCTCTCCGACGGGCGGGACTGGGGAGGGCAGCTTCTGGCCCAGGCCAAAAGCCTGGCGGAATTGGGCATGCCCATCTCCACCCTATGTCTGGGAGACGACACCCCCACCCGGGACTTGAAACTGGAATTTGACGCCAGCACCCCGGAGCGCCTCCAGGTGGGGGAACCGGGAAGCGTCACCCTGCAGCTCACCAGCAATCTTCCCCATGCTCAGAAGCTGACCGTGGGATTCCGGGAGCTTCGCGGCGGTCTGCTGGGGCAGGCGGAACTGGTTGTCCCCCCCCAGGGAAGCGCCACCTGCACCCTGCCCCTGCCCCTCACCCAGGTTCCGGGGGAACGGGTTTTCCAGGCAGAGATTCCCCTGGTTCCCGGAGACGAGCTTCCCGAAAACAACATCGTCTACCATGTGGTGGAGTATCAGCCCCCGCCGAAACGGGTGGTTCTTTATCTGGGAACCCGGCTGGACTGGGAATGGCGTTTTCTCCGGAGAGCCATGGAGAAGCTTCCCGACCTGGAGTTGCAGGCCGCCATCCGCCTGATCTCCCCGGAACGGGAGAAGGAGCTTCCCCCGGCCTGGCGTCCCCAGAAACCCTTCTTCTCCCTGGGGGAAAAGGAGTGGCAAGACTTTCCCACCCAGCCCGAGGCCTACGCCGATGTGGATGTTGTGGCGATTTCCGCCCAGACGGCCGCGGCAATGACCCGGCAGCAGCAGGAGGCGCTCCTGGCCTTTGTGCAGACCCAGGGCGGGGGAGTGCTTTGGCTAGGGAACGCCACCGCCCTGCCCCCCCTTCTGGAACCCCTGCTGCCAGGAAAGGAGTTCCAAACCCTCCAAAGCAATGGCCGGAACCAGGTGGAGCTCTCCGGGGAGCGCATGGTCTTTGAGGGACTCTTCCTGCAGCCAGTCCCCCTCCCCCAGGACACTCAATACACCCTGTGCCGGGCCCCTCGGCGCATGGCACGGGTCGTCCTCCAGAACGAGACTGGTCTTCCCCTGATGCTGGTGGAGGGAAACTGCGGAGCGGGGCGGGCCGCCTGGTGCGGCCTCACGGAAACCTGGCGGTGGGCCTACCAGCCCCCCACGGAGCATGACCCCATCGTCCATCAGACCTTCTGGCGTCAGATTCTGGGATGGCTGGCGGAAAACCGGCAGCCCCAGCTGGAAATGGAACTGCCCCCCGAAGGACTCCGGGCCCACGAGGAAAACACTATCGCCCTCCGGGTCCTGGGACCAGATTTCCGCCCGGCGGAAAATGCCCAGGCAAGCCTGGCGGCCATCTCTCTGGAAAGCACCCGGGAAATCATCCATCTCGCCCAGGATCCCGGAGAACCGGGACGCTTCGTAGGCCACTACACCCCCAGAAATACCGACCCGGTGCAACTCCATTTCAACGTCCAGTGCGCCCCGGACACCCCGCCGATTACCCTGGAAAAACGGGTGGTGGTGCACGCCGGAGGACGGGAAGTGGAGGAACTTTCCTCCCAACCCACCCTCCTGCGGGATGTGGCCCGGATCACCGGAGGGACCTTCTTCCGGAAAAAGGTGAACTGGCAGGAACTTCCCCTGTCGAAAAACACCCCCATGGAAAGCCGGGAAACACCCCTCCTACCCCCCCATCTCTTTATCGCCTCCGCCTTGGCCTGCCTGATTCTCGAATATTTCTTCCGGCGACGCAACGGACAGGCTTGATCCCCCACCACTGCCCTGACATTCCAGACGCCCCCCATACGAAAACGGCAGGGGCAGATCAAGAAGGGAACGAAAATTCTTGATAGACACAGATTCTAGCATATATACTCCTATTTTTGACCAAAACGCCAAAGAAATCCTTAGTATAAACAGATTTTCTGTTTATATCATCACCTTCACCTCCGCAACGACCAGGGCAGGGGGCCATGCAAGATCAGCCTATTGGGGCAATGGGATACTGGCCTGTCCCTTAGGGAAGGAATCCCCCGCTGCGCTCCTCATTGTATGCCCCCTGTGCTCCCAGGAGTGAAGTTGCAGCGAGAACCCCCGGGGATTGTTTTTTCAACGGGCAAGGGGGTGGGGATTTCGGGGGAAAAAAAGGGGCCGAGGCGCCATGGGCAAGCGCTTCGGCCCGGGGTGACCGTCCCCGTGGTGAGGCGGGGGCGGCCAGGGAGTATTCCTCGAGGAGGAAGATCACATGTTGCTGAAGAACTGGAAGGAGGCGTAGGCGTCCTGTCCGTGTTCGGTGATATCCAGGCCCTTCATTTCGGTCTTGGCATCCACCCGGAGGATTCCCAGTTTCTTCAGGATGTAGAAGAGGAGGAGTCCGGTGCCGAAGGCCCACACGCAGGTGGCGACCACGCCAGCCAGCTGGATGCCCAGGAACTTCACACCGCCGCCGTAGAAGAGACCCACCAGTTCGTTGCCGTACTCGAATTTCGTGGGCGCGGCGAAGAGGCCCACCGCCAGGGTTCCCCAGACGCCGTTGACGCAGTGGACGGAGACGGCACCCACGGGATCATCCACATGGATCTTGTCGAAGAAGAAGACGGAGAGCACCACCAGGACACCCGCCACCAGACCGATGATGATGGAGGCGTTGGCCGTCACCAGATCGCAGGGGGCGGTGATGGCCACCAGTCCGGCGAGGGAGCCGTTGAGGGCCATGGTGAGATCGGGCTTGCCGATGATGGCCCAGGCGGTCACCAGGGCGGCGAGCGTTCCGGCGCAGGCGGCCAGGTTGGTGGTCATGGCCACCCGTCCGATGGAGCCGATACCCGCGGTGTAGCTACCGGGGTTGAAGCCGAACCAGCCGATCCAGAGGAGGAAGACACCCAGGGTGCCGATGATCAGGTTGTGGCCGGGAATAGGAGCGGGCTTGCCGTCCTTGTGGTATTTGCCGATACGGGGTCCCAGCATGATGGCGCCGGCCAGAGCGACCCAGCCACCCACGGAGTGCACCACGGTGGAACCGGCGAAGTCATGGAATCCCAGGGCCTCCAGCCAGCCTTGAGAGCCCTCGCCGAAGAGGCTACCCCACATCCAGTGTCCGCTCACCGGGTAGATGAAGGCGCTGACGATGAGGGAGTAGATCAGGTAGCTCTTGAAGTGGATGCGTTCCGCCACGGCACCGGAGACGATGGTGGCGGCGGTGGCGGCGAAGATGGTCTGGAAGAAGAAGAAGGTCCAGTCCCAGATTCCTTCTCCGGCGGAGAGAGAGGGCATGCCCAGGCCTCCCCAGCCCAGCCATCCGCCACACTTGGTGGCACCGAACATGATGGCCGCGCCGATGATGTAGAAGGCGGGGGCGCCCACGGCAAAGTCAATCAGGTTCTTCATCATGATGTTGGCCGAGTTCTTGGCCCGGGTGAAACCCGCTTCCACCATGGCAAAGCCCGCCTGCATGGTGAAAACCAGCACACCGGCCACCAGCGTCCAGACAATGTTCAGGTTGTCCTGCACCGCCTGAACGGATTCCGGGGTGACAACCTCTGCAATTGCTTCTGTATCCATAGTTCACAGTCTCCTTGGGCATCCGCCCTTCAGCCAATGGCCTCGCTTCCGTGTTCCCCCGTGCGGATGCGGATGCAATCCTCCATGGGCAAAACAAAAATCTTCCCATCCCCGATGGAACCCGTACGGGCACCCTCGATGATGGCCTCAATGGTACGGTCCACAAAGTTGTCGTTCACCGCAATGGCTAACCGCAACTTCTTCAGCAGGTTGACCTCCTCCAAGGCACCTCGGTACATCTGCACGTACCCGCCCTGCTGACCACAACCCAGCGCTGTGGTGACGGACATCTTGTAAATCTCACGGGAAAAGAGAGCCTGTTTCACCGTGTTCAGCCGATCCGGCTGGATGTAGGCGATAATCAGTTTCATGGTCGTGGACGAAGCGTTCAAACAACGGACCGGAAATGGCCCGCAGGGCAAATGCCCCCAGGAAACAGGGGCAGGAAAGACGCCAGGGGGGGGCCGGACGCCGGGACGGGGCATAAGCAATGGGCATGCCAAAACTGCCCCGCCAGGGAAAGCCCGGGAAACACCCTGAAAAGAATTCCATTTTTTGAAATATTCACCCCAGAGGTATTCCATAGAATGAAGGGTGACTTTTCCTAAAGATTCCAGGATTTGTAACAATCTTCCCCCTTGTATTCTGCCCCGGGATGGAAGGGGTGTCTCCTTGTGCTATGTTAACCCCATTCTCCCTGGACCATGGCGGAACCCCTCCTCTGTCCTCTTTCTTCTTTGCTGGAAAATCCCCCCATGAGAACCCGCATTTCCGAACTCACCCGGACCGTGGACAGCCACGGCCTCTTCGACTTTGGCAAGGCCTGCTACGGCCAGCTGGAGATTGAAATCTCCCCCACCCCCGGCAGGGGGGACCTCTTTGAGGTGGTGCTGGGAGAATGTGCCGCCAACGGCCATGTGGCCTACACGGGAGGGTTCCGCACCTTCCGGCAGTTCACCTTCACCCTGGTGCCAGGGCAAAGTGTCTACCCCATCCCGCTGCCGCCCCATCTTCCCGCCTACGGAGCCGGCATGCCCCACTTTCCCGCCCCCCCGGAATGCCAGGGGGAGGTGACGGTCTTCCGCTATGTGGAAGTGAACCACTGCTGGGGCACGCGGGTGACGGTACGCCGGAAGGAGTTCTACAACGATGTCCCGGAGGAGGCTTCCCGGTTCCATTCCAGCCAGCTGGCCCTGGACCAGGTCTGGGAGTTCTGCCGTCATACCCTCCTGGCCACCTCCATCTTCCCCTGCTACCTGGACGGAGAGCGGGAGCGGATGCCCTACGAGGGAGACGCCTACATCACCCAGCTCTCCCATTTCTGCTGCGGCAACGACTACACCATCGCCCGGAACACCATCCAGCACTTCCTGGACCACGGCGATAAAACCTGGCCCACGGAATGGCTCCTGTGCACTCCCTTCCTGGTGCGGGACTACCTCCTCTACTCCGGAGACCACCAAAGCGTCCAGGCCTGGCTCCCACACCTCCCCCCAAAACTCCTCCCCCAGCATTTCCGGGAGGACGGATTGCTGGCCCCCACAGGCTTTGTCCGGGACATCGTGGACTGGCCCCCCGGGGAACGGGACGGCTATGAGATGGGAACCGCCAATTTCGTGCCCAACGCCTATGCCTACGGAGCCATGAAGGTCATGGCGGAACTCACTGGGGACGAAGCGTATCTCCGCCGGGCGGAAGCCCTGAAGACCGCCATTTTCCGGGCCTTCCGGGATACCGGCGGGGGCTTTGTGGACAGCGTGGGCTCCCGTCACACGGCCCTGCACACGGCGGTCTTCGCCCTGCGCTTTGGCCTGGCGGAAGGGGACGAGGCGGAGCGCTGCCGGGGCATCCTCCGGGAAAAGGGCATGGCCTGCAGCGTCTATGCCGCCCAGTTCCTGCTGGAAAGCTGCTTCCGAGGAGGCCTGGATGACCTGGGCGTGGCCTTGATCACCTCCCGGGGCGAGCGCTCCTGGCTTCATATGATGGAGCAGGGAGCCACCATCACCATGGAAGCCTGGGATGACCAGCGGAAGCGGAATCAGGACTGGTCCCATCCCTGGGGAGCGGCCCCAGGCAACATCATCCCCCGGTTCCTAGTAGGCGTGCGCCCCCTGGCCCCGGGATTCCAGCGCTTCCAGGTGAAGCCCTCCCCCGCCGCCCCCGCAAGCCTGGTGTTCCGCCAGCCCACCCCCTTCGGTGCCATCCTGGTGCAGAAAGAAGGAGACAAGGTGGAGGTTTCCCTCCAGGAGACCTCCCTGGCCCTCCGGGAAACCGCCCCTGGGGAATATCAGGTTGGGGAATCCTGATCTTGTCAGGGATTCTTCCTCCCCGGGAGATTCGTTCTCACAGAATGCTAACGGGGAGGAAACCCAAAGTTAACCAACCGGGAATTTCGCGGAAAAAACGCGCCTTACAGTATTGGCGTTGCACGAAAAACGGGCATTCGCCCCGCCGGCAAGGCGGATGTCCCCTCCCGCCCCCAGGGAAGAGCTCCCCTGGTCTCTTTTTCCCCCACCGCCGGGGCGACCTTCCGGCCTTCCCAGCCTGTTGTCACCATCCCCCTAACCTCTATGAAAAAAACCACACTCTGCCTCCTTGCGGCGACTCTGCTCATCCCCGCCCTGCTCCGGGCCGAATGGAAGCTGGATGCCGGCCTGGATATCCGCCTGCGCTACTACGCCACAAACAATCTCCCCAATAGCGCCTACGGGGAAGGCACCAGCGAAACCTACGGACGCTTCCGCACCCGGGTCTGGGGCAGCGCGGAAAACGACTGGGGCAAACTCTACATCCGCCTGGGCAATGAGTTCCGGGCACTAGTGTCCCAATAAACGCCAGAAAAGCACGAAGAAACTAGTTAAGTATAAACTAGTTAAGCCATCATTTATTTGCGCGACGATTTGAAATGTGTATGTTTGTAG